>JBBRMY010000313.1:0-1519 GCA_038230595.1 Ignavibacteria bacterium | reverse complement strand
GCCTTACAAGTGTATCTGAAAATTTGTCAGAATTTACAAAATCCTGATGTTTTGAAGGTATTTTTGCCGAAAATGGACTGTTATGTAGGCTTAAATAGTGAAAAGTACACTGAATCTTATTTTCCTTCATATATTCTATAAAGTCGATTCTTTGATCAAGGTTCTTAACTAAGATATAAAATATATGAGCATTATTGGTTGCATAATCAGGAATTACAGGAAGCTTTATAATTCCTTTTGTTTCAAGACCGGTTAATTCATCAAAGTATACATTCCAGAGAATTTTTCTTTTAAGCTGAATATCATCCATATGCTCGAGCTGTGAATAAAGAAATGCTGCAATAATATCAGACGGAAGAAAAGAAGAACCGACATCAACCCATTCATACTTATTTACTTCACCTCTGTAAAAAGCTGAACGGTTAGTTCCTTTTTCCCAGATTATTTCAGAACGGTCAAAGAATTTTTTATTATTAATACTGAGCATCCCGCCTTCACCTGAAATAATATTTTTCGATTCGTGAAATGAAAACGCTCCAAGTTCCCCCAGTGTTCCTAAAGGAATATCTTTGTAAAAGGAATCGATGCACTGGGCAGCATCTTCGATCACATACAGATCATTTTCTTTTGCGATAGAATTGATCTTATCCATATCACAGGCAACACCGCCATAATGAACTGGGACAATTGCCTTAGTTCTTTTAGTAATAAGAGAGGAAATTTTATCTGCATCAATATTCGGATGGTCAGCATATGAATCTGCAAAAACTATTTTTGCTCCCCTCAAAACAAAAGCATTTGCAGTAGATACAAATGTATAAGAAGGAATAATAATTTCGTCACCGGGCTGAATGTCAGTGAGTATAGAAGCCATTTCAAGGGCATCTGTACATGAAGAAGTCAGCAGCGCTTTTTTAAATCCGTATTTTTTCTTAAACCAGTCCTGACATTTTTTTGTAAATATTCCATTACCGGAGATCGTACCGGATTCTACGGATTCTTTTATATACTCTAATTCTTTTCCTGTCAGAAAAGGCTTATTAAATGGAATAAACAAATTGATTTATTAACTTACTTTTTTAATGCCATGTCTGAAATTTTATCACCAATAGATAATGAAGAAGTTGCTGCAGGTGATGGCGCATTACATACATTTATTACATTCTTATCTTCGATAATAAGAAAATCATCGATCAGTCCGCCATGCTTATCACTTGCCTGTGCTCTGACACCTGCACCTCCGGGAATAAGATCATCTTCCGTCAATTCAGGAATTAAATGCTGAAGTGCTGATGCAAATGCTTTCTTTGAAAAAGACCTGTGAATTTCTCCGAATCCTGTACGCCAGTACTTAAAAGCAATCTTCTGAAAGCCCGGCCATGAAAGGGTTCTCATTGTATCGGAAAAACTAAAATCTGATTTTTTATATCCTTCTTTTTTAAATGACAGAACTGCATTAGGTCCTGCTTCAATTCCTCCTCCTATCATTCTGGTGAAATGCACTCCCAGAAAAGGAAAT
>JBBRMY010000312.1:0-1551 GCA_038230595.1 Ignavibacteria bacterium | reverse complement strand
TACTGCAGAAGCGATAGATTTTATGGAATATTATGCATATGAAATGCTGAGATATTCGGAAAAGCATCCAATTGTTAAAACTCCCGGTGAAAAAAATAAAATTGAATATATTCCATTAGGTGTAGGAGCAGTTATTCCTCCATGGAATTTTCCTTTAGCTATTCTTGTTGGAATGACAACTGCTGCTTTTGTAGCAGGTAACACTGTAGTTGTGAAACCTTCAAGCGACTCCCCTGCTATTGCTCAGATGTTCATGGAACTTCTGGAAGAAATAAATCTTCCTGCCGGAGTTGTAAATTTTTTAACCGGAGGAGGTGGTACTATCGGAGATGTAATGGTTCAGCATCATCTCACCAGATTTATTTCATTTACAGGTTCAGTAGAAGTTGGCTTAAGAATTAATGAGCTTGCTGCAAAATCGCAGCCCGGACAGATCTGGATCAAAAGAGTTGTTGCAGAAATGGGAGGAAAGGATTCTATAATAGTTGATAAAGATCTTATCAGCTTCAATGATGCTGTTAAAGGAACCATACAGGCTGCTTTTGGTTTTTCAGGGCAAAAATGTTCAGCCTGTTCCAGAGTTATAGTTGACGAAAAAATATATGATGAGTTTTGCGAAGCTCTTGCCGAAGAAGTAAGAACAATAAGGCTTGGAGATACAGTGGACAATCCGGGAATGGGACCTGTTATAAATGAGCGTTCTCAAAATAATATTCTTGAGTACATAAGAACGGCAACAAACGAAGGCGGCAAAATAATTTATGGCGGAAGAAAAGCAAATTTGAATGGCTATTTTGTAGAGCCTACTATAATTAAAGATGTTCAGCCTGACGATACAATTTCACAGGAAGAAATCTTCGGACCTGTTCTGGCAGTAATTAAATCAGAAGGCTTTGAAGATTCACTAAGGATAGCAAACAATACAAAGTTTGCTTTAACAGGGGCTATTTTTACAAAGAATAAAAAAAGGCTTGAAAAAGGCGCTGAAGAATTCTTTGTTGGTAATTTATATCTGAACAGAAAATGCACAGGAGCATTAGTCGGAGTTCATCCGTTTGGAGGCTTTAATCTGAGCGGTACAGATTCAAAAGCAGGCGGCAGAGATTATCTCGGACTTTTCCTGCAGGCAAAAACAACCAGTGAAAAAGTAAAATAATGAAAAATTATTTCAAGTTACTTATTGCAATTTGCATCATCTTTGCAGCTGTTTCAGCATGCAGTAAGATCAGTGAGAAAGTTGAGCAAAAGGTCGATGAAAAGATCGACAAGAAATTAGAAGAGATATCAACTAAGATAGATACTGCCATTTCTAAGATGAATTCTGATTCTATAAAAAATAAACTTGATTCACTTGTGAACAAGAATAAAAAAGATGTTAAAAAATAAAACTAATTTTAAACTCTAATAATATTAAATGAAACTTCACGAATATCAGGCAAAGCAGATCTTAAAACTTTATGGAGTTACCGTTCAGGATGGTGTTGCAATAAAATCAATGGAACATTTTGATCTGGCTATTAATGAGCTTAAGAGCAGAGGCATAAATCAATT
>JBBRMY010000311.1:0-1589 GCA_038230595.1 Ignavibacteria bacterium | reverse complement strand
TTGTTCAGATCTTCAAGCATATTCTTTTTATCATCATCATTTTTAAAATCAGGTTTTTTCTCGAATCGTCCGCAAATTTCTCCCAGTCCGGCTGCTCCAACACTCATGCTTGAACCT
Source organism: Ignavibacteria bacterium (assembly GCA_038230595.1). Taxonomy (GTDB): domain Bacteria; phylum Bacteroidota; class Ignavibacteria; order Tepidaquicellales; family Tepidaquicellaceae; genus JBBRMY01. Next base: position 1,472 of record JBBRMY010000311.1, on the reverse strand, counting down.
TTTAACTTATGAGCACTTTTACTCATAAGCTCGTAATTATCTGAATTAGTATGCAATGAAATATCATTCAGTATCTTTTCAGATTCAGAAATAAAAAGTTTTAGAATATCCTTTAAAAAAATACCCTGCCCCTCATCCATTGCTTTGAGCTCATCAAGCGGTTTCTGATCTATAAGTTCCATTAAAGATTCCCTCTTAATCCTTGTTCTCTTTCAATCGCTTCGAACAATGCTTTGAAATTACCTTTACCAAAGCTCTTTGCTCCCTTTCTTTGTATCACTTCAATAAATACTGTTGGTCTGTCCTGTATCGGCTTACTGAATATCTGAAGCAGGTATCCGTCTTCATCTCTGTCGACTAAAACTCCAAGCTTTTCAAGATCATCAATGTTCTCATCGATCTTTCCAACTCTCTCCTGAAGCTCAGTATAATAAGAAGTCGGTACTCTTAAGAATTCAACACCTCGGCTCTGCAGTTCTCCAACTGTTTCAAGAATATTACCTGTGATCAATGCGATATGCTGCACACCGCCGGTCTTGTAAAAATCTAAATATTCCTCGATCTGAGATTTCTTCTTTCCCGGAGCGGGCTCATTAATTGGAAATTTAATTTTACCTGAACCGTTCTGCATCACTTTGCTCATAAGCGCAGTATAATCTGTTGATATCTCTTTATCATCAAAGGATATAAGCTGATTGAATCCCATTGTATGAGCATAAAATTTTACAAACTCATTCATTTTTCCCAGCTCAACGTTTCCTACTATATGATCTATTGCTTTTAAGCCGCTATCTTTAATATTCTTCACTGCCTTATTGCCCGGATCTTTAAAGCCCGGCATAAAAAGTCCTTTGTAATTTTTTCTTTCTATAAAAGAATGAATAGTATCGCCGTATGTTTTTATTGAAGATCTGATAATATATCCATTCTCGTCTTCCAATTTTTCAGGAGCACGAACCCCAATAGCTCCGCGCTTTACAGTTTCATTATATGAGCTCGTTGCATCATCAACTTCTATTGCTATATCCCTGACTCCATCTCCGTGAAGAGTATGATGCTTTGATATTTCATTGTCTCCGGAGTATGGTGTGGTAAGTACAAATTTAATTTTTCCCTGCTCAAGCAAGTACGAAGCATATTCTTTATTTCCGGTTTCAAGCCCGCAATATCCTGTTAATGTAAAGCCGAATGTATGCTGAAAATAAACTGCAGACTGCTTTGCATTACCGACATAAAATTCAAGATGATCAATTCTTTTTAAAGGTAAGAAATCAGCTTTTCCATTATCTGGTGCTTCAACAACTCCGGTTACATCTCTTTCTTTAATTTCTGTTGGTGTATTCATTTTTTGGAAATTATTATTAAATAAAATGTAATAATGAAATTACCTTTCTTTTATTTTTAAAGAAACTTAAAAATATAAGAATATTGCTAAAATTAGCTTATTATTGCAGGAAAAACATAGTTGATTG
>JBBRMY010000310.1:0-1589 GCA_038230595.1 Ignavibacteria bacterium | reverse complement strand
GAAGCTTTCGCGTTTTAATAAGTCAACTGGTAACCGGGTTTACGTCGGTTTCGTTGGTGATTCCGCAGCTCATATTGTTGATGAATATGTTTTTGAAAGTCTGGATGATTTTGAAAATGCACTTAAAGATATGGGTAAGCCTGAATTTCAAAAACATTCACAGGCACTTGCTCAATGTATAATACCCGGTACACAAAAATGGAATATATATAGAATTGTAATGAGCTAAAATCTTTAAAATTGTTAAATAGTTCCTTAAATGGCTACCCTTTACAGTGTATATAAATAGCAGGGTTTCATAGTATTTTGTAATAACAACTAAATACAATTGTTATGAAATACATAAATTCAACATCCTTGGTAATTCTAATATTATTCGCTGCATGCGGTAATCCTGAAGATTTGAATCGACCCGGTGATAATTTAACAGGATACATAACCCATATAAATCAGGATACGATTGCAGGCGGATATTACTCGATTTCAATATTTTCTGCAGACAGCACAAACCCATTTAACAGAGTCCCTGTCAGAACAGATTCTCTAAATCTTAAGAAAAGAGATTACGTATTTGAAACATCATTTGATATGAATGGAATACAGCAGGGTGTATATTATGTTGCCGCGACAGGGTCAAGATATCCTAAAGTGCCCAACGAGATACCAATGGTTCTTGGAAAGTATGGATGTGATACATCTTTTTCATGCAGAGATTATATAAGCATAGCTTATACTAACTACGAAGGTAAATTCAGAAATATAATAAGCTGGACTGATACAACTAAACGAATGAACTGAACATAAATATTAATCCGATGACTTAGTCATCGGATTAATAAATGTGTGTTACTTAAAATACGAGTAATGATGAATATCCTTTTAACTGGTAAGTTGTAGTAACTACCATAAACGAAAGCGCTGTAGTGACATTTTTATCTACGGTTTCCTGCTTTACATCAAAATCACCCAATGACTGACCACAAACAAATATTTCGACACCGTTATCTTTTAAAGTTTTAATCAGGGCAGAATTTGGATTGTCAACTCCAAACTTTGCTTTATAGTTTTCATTATCCATAACAAGCGGAGCGGCGGGGCCTCCGATAATTACAGCTATTTTATAATTTGAGCTGTTCATGTTATTTGTTGAAAGCAAATTAATGAATCTTGCAACGTGGTCAAGTCCTATGCTCAAATTTTCCGGCTTATCAGAAGGGTGAATGATGCCGAAAAGAACTTTGTATTCCAGGCTTTTATCCGGCTGAACTGCTGCATCAGGAAGTCTGTGGATTCTGCCGTATCCTTTGACTACCGGAAATTCCCAGTCCATTGCCTGTGAGAATACGCTTAAAGATGAACTGATTAAAAAGATAAATAAAAAAATTACTGATATTTTGCTTTTCATGATTTTTTCTCCTTCTAAATGAATTTTTATATTCATTTTATTAATTATTAAATTGTGCTGATGATTTATTCACTTTCTACATGGAAGTGCTGTATTTTTTCAGGTGTGAACTGCGAGAGTTTAACTGCCCTTGCCTTTGGCCTTAAGAATGTTGGAACCGAATAAAGCGCTTCAGCTTCATTAT
>JBBRMY010000309.1:0-1620 GCA_038230595.1 Ignavibacteria bacterium | reverse complement strand
TTTTGTGTCATAACTGTAAAGCTTTAGCTTTTCAATTTCTGTTAAAAGCTCGTCTGACGAACCATTTGAAAATTCAGTCAGCGCATCTAAAGCTTCCGTTTCTATATTGAAACCTTCCAGCTTTGTCTTTATCCAGTTTTCCATTTCCATACCGGTCAGCTCATTGATCTGATAAACAGATAACAGCGACAGATCCAGCTCTTCATACTTGTCCGCATTAAATTCATCTTCAGATGCCACTAGTAAAAGTAATATATCCGGGTTCGCTTCTTTTATATAATAATTCAGATTTAATTTATCATTCTTTAGAAGCTTCGAAATATTTTTTAATACTACTATCTTTTTTTCTGAAAAAAATCCGCTGGATTGACAGTCATTCAATACCTCTTCCAGCTGCTTATCGTCAGCGTAATAAACATTAATGCAATCTTTCCCAGCTTCATCTCCTATGAATTTTTTTAAGCAAAAGCTTAACAGGTCATCAAGTATGCTTTTCTCTTTTAAAGAGATAAGCATTACACCCGGCATCTTTTTTTCAAGAACCTTAGTAAGCTCGCTGTAAGAAATAGAGTAATTTTTTTTAGAGGTTTTCGCCAATGGAGATAAATGTTAAACTGAAAATAATCATTTTAGAAATAATTAGATGGTGAAAAGAGTTGTGCTTTGTCTCAGCCCTTCAAGCTGAATATTCCATTCTTATTACTTGGGGCGTTGCCCCAAGTTTTGATGTTGCAGCCCTTCAGGCTAAATAACTGTAAGATTAAAATATTTGTCACATAAAAAAAGCGGAGGGGGCTCCGCTTTAAATGTACTATTTATATTTACCAGCTCCCTGAATAAAAAGCTTCCGTTGCTTCGCAACAGTCCCAGATAAAAACATTCTGGGATGACAATGATCACGACGTGATCATTGTCACTTTATTCATAACTATATCTTCTGCGGGTCTGTCACCTGCAGTTGTTTTTGTCTTTCCTATTTTTTCGATGACATCCATTCCTTCGGATATTTCTCCGAATATTGCATGCTTACCGTCAAGCCAAGGAGTTTCAGCAAGTGTTATAAAGAATTGAGAGTCACCTGAGTTCGGTCCTGCATTTGCCATTGATAGCATTCCAGGTTTTCCGTGAGCAAGTCCTTCGCCGAATTCGTCTTTTATCTTTTTTCCTGAACCGCCGGTACCTGTACCTGTAGGATCGCCGCCTTGTATCATGAACTGATCAATAACTCTGTGGAAAATAATTCCATCATAGAATTTTTTCTCAACTAATGCTTTAAAATTGCCTGCAGTTTGTGGTGCTTCTTTAAGAAAAAGCTTAGCTTTGAAACTTCCCTGATTGGTTTCAAAAAGTACTGTGTCTTTGTTATCTGTATCTGCCATTTGATTTATATTTTTAATTTAAGTGGTTTCGTTGATTTAGTGGTTCACTTATAGTCTGCTTAGGCTGACTGGTAACGAGAATTTTAAAACATGTTTCAATTAAGGGATGGGAACGAGACTTATTTTTTACCGCTTCGCGGAAGTTCGGGATCCCTGCTTTCGCAGGGATGACAAAAAAATGATGACTCATTTTATTGTCATTTTATTGTCATTTCTCTGTCATTGTCACTTTTTTCATGAT
>JBBRMY010000308.1:0-1649 GCA_038230595.1 Ignavibacteria bacterium | reverse complement strand
GAACCAATGACTTCATTGAATCCTGTTATGAAGATCGGTGACCAGATAACTGAAGTTTTGTTAAGACATGAAGGTATAGATAAAGATGAAGCGGAAAAAAGAGCAATAAAAATGATGGAGCTTGTGGGAATTCCCGCTCCTGAAAAAAGAATAAAAGATTATCCGCATCAGTTTAGTGGTGGTATGAGACAGAGAGTTATGATAGCAATGGCGCTTTCATGCAATCCTTCCTTATTGATCGCTGATGAGCCTACAACTGCGCTAGATGTTACAATACAGGCACAGATACTTGATCTTATGCTTCGTTTGAAAGATGAAAGAAAAGAGTCTGCAATTTTATTGATAACTCACAATCTTGGAGTTGTTGCAGAAACATGTAATCGTGTAATAGTTATGTATGGCGGTAAGGTTCAGGAAATAGCAAATGTTGATCTGCTTTTTGATTCCCCTGCACATCCGTATACTGTTGGATTATTAAATTCATTACCAGATCCGGATAAGCCAAGAGATCATCTTGAAGCTATTCCGGGTATTATTCCTCATATTTTAGAACTTCCAAAAGGATGCAAGTTTGCAACAAGATGCCCTAAAGTAATGGATATTTGCTGGAAAGTTGAGCCGCCGCTCATCCCGATAAAAGAAGGACAGCAGGTACGATGCCATCTATATGATAATTTTATAAAGGTTAATAATGAAGCCTGAGAATATATTAGAAGTTAAAGATCTTAAAGTAGTATTCCCTGTAACTGGTGGAATATTTATGCGAAGAGTTGCGAGCGTAAAAGCAGTTGATGGTGTTTCCCTTGAATTAAAAAGAGGAGAAACTCTTGGACTGGTTGGCGAATCCGGCTGCGGTAAATCTACTATAGGAAAAGCAATTATAAATTTACTAAAATTTTCTACTCCTGATGTTGAGATATCCGGTGAAGTCTGGATGAGAACTGATGACGGTGAAATAGATCTGCTTAAGCTTTCTGCAAATGAAATGAGAAAGTACCGCGGAATGATACAGATGATATTTCAGGATCCTTATTCTTCTTTGAATGCAAGAATGTCGGTCGGTCAGATCATTGAAGAGCCGATGATATATCATACAAAAATGTCTAAAGCTGAAAGGCTTGATAAAGTTGCATGGCTTATGGGTAAAGTGGGTTTACAGCCAGAGCAGGCAAAAAGATATCCTCATGAATTTTCCGGCGGTCAGAGACAGAGAATTGGAATTGCAAGATCATTATCTACAAATCCAAAAATAATTATAGCTGATGAGCCTGTTTCAGCTCTTGATGTTTCAATTCAGGCACAGGTTATAAATTTAATGCAAGAGCTTCAGTCAGAGTTTGATCTCAGCCTTTTATTTGTTGCTCATGATCTTTCAGTTGTTGAGCATATAAGTTCAAGAATTGCTGTTATGTATCTCGGCTCAATTGCAGAGATTGGAAAAGGAAAAGATATATATTATACTCCGGTTCATCCTTATAGCAAGGCATTGCTTTCAGCTGTTCCATCTACCAATCCTAAAAAGAAAAAAGCAGAAAGAATTATTTTAAAGGGTGATGTTCCAAGTCCTGTGAACAAGCCCAGCGGATGCGGGTTCAGAACCCGTTGTCCTATCGCAAAGTCTGAATGTGCTACATTTGTACCTGCATTAG
>JBBRMY010000307.1:0-1678 GCA_038230595.1 Ignavibacteria bacterium | reverse complement strand
CTTTTGTCCATCCGTTCTTTTCACACATCACCGAAGCGCTTTTTGCATTCGGAGCCAAGACTGTGAACATCACTCCGCCCACTCCATTCATTTTTATTACATGTGAGCCCAGCTTATCCTGACACGAAAAATCATTTCCCTCTTTTAGCTTATACAGGTCAAGGTCGGATAATTCAGGCTGGTACCGGTATGGATCTTCTGATTCAGTAATATTTCCTTCGGCATCTTCGGTTATAATTGTATAAGGCTTTATTTCTGAGATGCCTTCGATAGCTGCCTGAAAAAATCCTTCATCAAGGATCTTTGTCATTTCGATATCTGAGAGGTTCTGTTTTTTGTTTTTAAATTTTATCCGGGCTTTTACAGCTATGGGAAGATAGGCGTTTATAACAAACTCTTTATTTTCTTTTATGTAATGAGGACCAAGAACGAGGAAAGGATCTTTTTCGCTAAAAGAAATTATTTTTTTTGCTAACGGAAGAACATCCTTTTTAGAATTTATTGCAGAATGCTTCTTATCGTTACGCTTTTTTGACATTCAACAATTTAAAATTAATCCGCTATTATTACCATTCATAAACTTAAATTGATGTTAGTGGTTCTACAGAGTGTAAGACTTTCCTTTTGCAGGGGAGATCACCCTTGTTTCTTTTTCTTTGGATAAAATATAACTCCCCAATCCATTGACGGCGGCTTCATCTCCATGCACGATAACGACAGTATCAGCGTCAAGTTTATCGATCATTTCAGTTAATTCTTTTTTTCTTGCATGCGCAGAGAAGCGGAAATTCTCAATCTCACATTTTACAATTATTCCTTCTTCAATCCCTTCTCCGTAGCGTGATAAATAAACATGATCGTTTTTCTTTGCTGTTTTTATCCGGTATCCGGGAGTTTCGGGATCGCAATAGCCGCACATTGCTATGCCGAAATCAGATAATTGTAAAAACCTCTTCGCAACTTTATACGAACCGGTTCTTTCCATTAGCATTCCGCTGGTGATTATTAATATCGAAGGCTCACTGTAAAAGCTTCCGTTTCTTGCTGAATCTCTTTCAAAAGGCATTACTTCTATTTGATTCAATTTAAATCCCTTTTCAATTCTGTCAACCTGGTAGTTATACTTATCATAGACCTGATCTATCTTTTCAGACATAAAGCTTGTGTAGACGGGGACATGAGGAATTTTATTTTGCTCCATCAGTTCATAAATTCTTTTCAGCATTTCCTGTGATTTACCCAGTGCAAAAACGGGAATAAGAACCGAACCGTTATTATTAATTATTTTATTTATAAACGAAGTGAGACGAATTGTTTCGCTTTCATAGTCAGGATAGTTATCCACACTGCAGTTTGTAGATTCAGTAATGAGGATATCAACTTTATGCCGCGGCAGCTCGGCCTTTGGGATAAGGCTCTGATCTCTTAAATTTATATCCCCTGTATAAAATATTTTTTTATTACCGGCTCCAATTAAAACTGAAGCCGAACCGATTATGTGTCCTGCATTTAAAAATTTAAAGCTGATGTTTTCCGACAGAGATATTTCTTCGTTATAGTCATATCTTTTTACGATCATCGGAATCATATTCAGAACTTCTTCAGTATAATTTTCAATAAGATCTTTATCAAATGATTCTTCAAAATCTTTTTTTAGCAGGTGAGAAGTATTTACAAG
>JBBRMY010000306.1:0-1682 GCA_038230595.1 Ignavibacteria bacterium | reverse complement strand
TACGATTACCTGGTTCCGGAACAGAAGATGGATATGTATCATTATACTAAAGCTGTTTTGAATTTTGAGAAGAGAGAATATGAAACTGCTTTGGAACAAACAGGGAAGATAAACTATACTTTTTTTGTTTTTAAATTTGAAGCAAAGGTTTTAACTCTTAAGCTCTATTATGAGCTTAAGCTGCCGGAGCCGGCTTTATCATTGATAGATTCATTCAGCCATTTTCTTTCAAAAAATAAGATAGTCTCAGAAATATATAAAGAGAATTTTATGAATTTTCTTAAGTATCTCAAAATACTTTTTAGAAATTCACAGAATAGAAAATTAAATAAATACGATACAGCGGAAATTAAAAAATCTGTATCAGAACTGAAATATGTTATTAGTAAAAGATGGATAATCGATAAAATAGATGAAATTGAATACCAAACTTAATTATAAGCTCCTTATTTATATGATATTAAAACCGGCAACGCAGCACAACTTTTCATAAGAAGTCGAAAAAATAGCTAATTTAAATCGGACTTTTGAATTTTCAGTGTAAATGTAGTGCCCTTACCTTCTTCACTGTTATATTTAAGATGTGCGTCTAATAATCCAGTAAGCTTTTTAACTATTGATAATCCAAGTCCGGTTGAGTGTTCGTTGTTGGTAGGTTTTGCGCTGAGACGGGCAAATTTAGTAAAGATTTTTTCCTTATCCTTTTCTGTAAAGCCAGGCCCTTCGTCGGTAATATCGAACACCACTTCAGTCTCATTCTCATGCGCTTTAAAATATATGTTTTTACCGGCCGGTGAAAATTTAATAGCGTTGGAAATTAAATTCTGAAGAATTTCATAAAGAATTTCTTTATCAGTGTATAATGCGGGGTTTTTACTGTTATCTTCAAATTGAACCCTGATTTCCTTTTTTAATGCGATATCCTGAAAATCACTAACTAATTCATTGCAAACCTGACTTACTTCAAATAAAGTCTTCCTGATTTTAATATTACCCTGTTCAATTGCATTGTGGTCAAGAAGCTTTTTTATAAGGTTAAACATCCTGTCAGTCTGGTAAATAATGTTTGTAGTAAAATCGCTTATCAGCACCGGAGTTGGTTCTTTTTCCCTGTTAAGCACTCTTGCTGTGGAAAGAATATTTTGCAGTGGGTTTTTAAGGTCATGAACAGCTATACCCATAAACTCATTTTTTTCCTCGTTAAGCTCCTTCAGATTCCTGTTAAGCATGTTAACTTCTTCAAGAGCCTTTGCCAGCTCAACATTTCTCAATCTCTGAATTTCAGCTTCTCTCTGGGCATTTTCAACTTCATTTTGAATTGCCATGTTTTTTGTTTTTACATCAGATTCTTCGCTGATATATTCCAATTGTTTTTGGTGGGCAATTTTATAATGGTAAAAAGCCAGCTCGGTATTTTTTTCCTTTTCATAAACCTGTGATAGCAGCTCATGAAGCTCGTAAATCGATTTAGTTACACCTATCTCCTCGGATACACCCAGCCCCAGCATAATATTATGCTTCGCAGCCTCTATATTACCATCCTTAAGCTGAAGTAAACCTAAAAAAGAAAGCACGGAAGCAATGCCTTTTTTATCGTTGAGCTCATACTTAATATCCAGAGCTTCATTATAATATATGTAAGCCTGCTTATTATTACCAAGCGCAGCTTCAACATCACCCAG
>JBBRMY010000305.1:0-1696 GCA_038230595.1 Ignavibacteria bacterium | reverse complement strand
TGCTTGTTGTACAGTAATCTTCTGGGCATCAGTAATCTTCTCTCCATTAAAGAATACTGGCAATGCAATAGGTCCACCATCTTTTCTCTCTTTTTGAATTTCAGGGATAAATGATTTAATAGCTTTGGCTGCATTTTCTAGAGAAAAAATGTTGTTATGCTTAGTAGGAATTAATACTACGTCTGATGCCAGTAAAGCACTTTGACTAAAGAATCTCCAGTTCGGTGATGAATCAATTAAAATATAATCGTATTGTGACTTACAAGTTTCTAATACTTGATATAATCTAGATAATTTAAAGAATTTACGCAAATCAGTGTCTCCTAAATCTGCAAGCTTTTCATCAGCAGGGATAGCATCAAAACTATAGGGAATAGCTGCTGGCTTATAGCTGCATATTACATTTTCAATTTTGATTAATTTTTTTTTATCGTCCAACCATGAATATAATTTATCTTCACTTGGTTTTAGTCCAAGTGAGCTGGTAAGATCTTGCTGGTTTGGATCGAAGTCAATAATTAAAACTTTTTTCTTCAGAAGTGTTAGCATAGCTGCTAAATTAACTGTCGTAGTAGTTTTACCCACACCTCCTTTGTTATTATAGATAGCTACTGTTAATGCTTTTGAACTACTTTCAATTTTTTCTTTAATTTTTTTTACAATATCATTAATATCACCTGACTTAATATCAATATTAGATGATGCTGGGTATATAACTTTGCCGTGTTTTCTAAATAATTGTATATTCAGTGAATTAGTAATTATTCCCCACTCTACGGTTTTACAGTTTGGAGCAAGTAAGTAACGTTGGAGTTGGTTAACAGCAGATTTATATTGTGCAGAGCCATCACTAAGATCAATATTCCTGCCTTTTAATTCAAGCAGAAGATAAGGATTAGTTTTAGTGCTTATAAAAATATCATCAACAGTGTTATGACGAAGGGCATAATCAACCGCCCCATTTCCAGTATCATACTGTGGAATACTCTCCATATTATTAAAACCTAATGCATCCAAGAATGCTCGCATAAAATTTGAGTCTACAATGGGTTCTGATGCATCACCAGGGAGATCTAGTAGTGCTTGCCTGAGTATGTGAGCTTTCATATTTTGACTAATTACTGTACTAAGAATGACAGACAAATCCTATACTAAAGTATGTATTTTGACTTGAAAGCCGTATTTATACGTAAAGTAATAAGCAAATACTACGGCTATGTCACAAAAACCAACTTATTTGCTTTCACGGATTGCCTTCTTCTATGGAAGTAATCTTCTTTGACAATGCGCGATCGCACATTCAAAAAGTTCAACATGCAAATCTTTATTCATTAAGATTACAGGAGGAGAGAAAAGAGAAAGTTTTAAGATTTTTGCACTCCTGCCCTGAATTATTACGCTAAGCGCGTGCCAAAATCAAATAAAGAGGAATAAACATGAACGCTTACAAAAAATATATCACTATAGAAGATCCAAATAATGTAGTTTTATCAGGTTTACCATTTCAATCAGGTCAACGGGTAGAAATAATTATTTTGGCAGACGATAATTCTAGAGCAGAAATTAGTCAAAAAATTAGAAAATTATTTGATAAAACCCAAGAAAATCCGGAATTACAAGAAATTACAGAAGAAGAAATAGCAGTAGAAATCAAAGCTTACCGTCACGGCAAATGAAAGTTGTAATTGATACAAAT
>JBBRMY010000304.1:0-1703 GCA_038230595.1 Ignavibacteria bacterium | reverse complement strand
GTTATTAATGCTGATATATGCAGCATATCTTATATTACGCTCTTCAATTGATGAAGCAGAAAAAAAAGCAAGGCTTTCGGCAGTATATTTAATAATCGCATTTCTGACAGTACCGTTCTTTATATTTATAATGCCGAGGATATTTCCGGGTCTTCATCCGGGTTCGGCAGATGATATTGACAGTCCCGGCGGCGGACCGGTTGTTAAGAATGAAATGAATTCTACTATGAGAGTGATCTTTTATTCTTCGTCAGTTGGATTCGTAATGCTGTATGTTTGGATATATAATATACGTGTCAGAATTGAAAAATTGGAAATTAAAAAGTTAAGGAGCATTTCTATTTAATGGATTCAATAGTAAAGTTTTTATTGGATAATTCCAGAGTGCTGGTAATGCTTATAGTTCTGATAATCTGGATAGGGATATTCAGCTATTTATGGAAGCTTGATAAGAAAGTTCGGAAATTAGAAGAAAAGGAATAAAATTATTTTATGTCAAAGTATGCAAGAGTAATAGTGGGAGTTGTGATAGTTGCGGATTTTCTTGTGATCGGCTTTATGTCTTTTACAGACAGCCGTATAGAATATGTGAATTTTAAAGAAGCGCAGGGCCGTCAAAGAACTGTGGAAGTTAAAGGCAAATGGGTAAAAGAGAAAGATGCAAAGTTCGATACCGGCAATAACACTTTTACATTTTATATGAAAGATGATAATGCAACTGAAATGAAAGTTATATTTGACGGAGCTAAGCCGAATAATTTCGAAGTTGCAGAAGCTGTGGTTGTGAAAGGGAAGATCAAGGATGATTATTTCCATGCAAAGGATATTCTTACAAAATGCCCGTCAAAATATGAAGCAAAAGGATCAGATGTTAAAAATTAAAATCATGAATTTATTTATTTCTTATGGCAGGTAAAATATTAATATATGCTGCTTTTTCCGCATCTCTTCTTGCCTCAGTAACATTTTTTCTTGTTCATCTTGGTAAGATAAAGACTGTAAAATATTCCAGATTATTTTTTCATGTAACAGCTATCAGCATAATATCTGCTTCTGCTTACCTGATGTATATGATCCTGAACCATCATTATGAATTTGCATATATATGGGAGCATAGTAACAGTGAGCTTCAGCTGCCGCTTTTGATATCTACATTTTATGCCGGTCAGGAAGGTAGCTTCATGCTCTGGACTTTAATGACAGCTGTAATAGGAATATTCTTATTAAATTATGTTTCAAAAGGGGACAGACTTGAGCCTCAGGTTATGTCAGTGTATTGTCTGATACTCGGCTTTCTTGCTTTTATACTTATTTTGAAATCACCTTTCTTACTAGTATGGGAAAAATGGCCTGCTGATGTGCAGGCAGGATTTATTCCGGATAAAGGAAAAGGATTGAACCCCTTGCTTCAGAATTTCTGGATGTCAATACATCCACCAACTTTGTTTACAGGTTTTTCTTCACTCGCAGTTCCGTTTTGTTTTGCAATAGCAACTCTCATGAAAAATAAATACGATGAGTGGATAAAATATTCCATGCCATGGCTGTTATTTTCAGGAGGTGTGCTTGGACTTGGAATTATGATGGGTGGCTACTGGGCTTATGGAGTTTTAGGATGGGGTGGCTACTGGGCATGGGATCCTGTTGAGAACTCATCTTTTATTCCCTGGATAGTAACTGTTGCTGCTGTGCACACAATGGTT
>JBBRMY010000303.1:0-1709 GCA_038230595.1 Ignavibacteria bacterium | reverse complement strand
GCAGCTTATTTTACGTTTGCGGTACCAACTTTTTCGCAATGCGATAATCCTCTACCACCACAGCAATTTTTGAATTTTTTATTTTTGTCCAATGGGCATGCATCGTTTCTTCCCATCTTTTCGCCAACTTTAACAGGAGATTTCTTTGCTGATGGATCTACATTGCTGTTATTTTCAACCGGTCCTCCAAAATATCCCATTCCAGAAGAAGACTGATGCTCAGCTCTTGTTCTGCTGAGATTAGTCTGTTTAGGTGCTTTAATATCCGGAGCAGCATCAGGTGAATTAGTTGTAAATTTAAAAATGAAACTTATGATATCAGTCGAAATTGAATCAAGCATTTCAACAAACAGCTTAAAGCCGTCATTCTTATATTCTACCAAAGGATCTTTCTGTCCGTAAGCCCGGAAATTAATACCTTCTTTCAGGTCATCCATTTCTCTTAAATGCTCTTTCCATTTTTCATCGATGACAGTCAGATAAGTAAATCTTTCTATCTGAGCCATTAATTCTGATCCGTATCTTTCCTCTTTTTTATCATAAAACTCTTTAACATCATTCTCTATCTTTTCTTTAAGCCCGACTTCTCCTAAAGACTGAAAGGTATCAGGAGTAACATCAAGTCGTACAAGAAATGTTCTCTGAACTTCATTTTTTAAACCTTCAATATCTGATTCAGGAAAATATTTTGCAACCATTGAATCAATTGCCTTTGCTGCGGCTTCAATAATTTCATCTTTTAGCCTTTGTCCCATAAGAGCCTGTCTTCTCTTTTCATAGATGACCTCTCTTTGCTGGTTCATTACGTTATCATATTCAAGTAGTCTTTTTCTGATAGCGAAATTATTTTCTTCAACTTTTTTCTGAGCTCTTTCTACAGAGCTTGTGATCATTGAGTGCTCAATAGCCTGATTTTCTTCAAGCCCTATCTTCTGCATAACATTTGCAATTCTTTCTGAACCGAAAAGTCTCATAAGATCATCTTCGAGTGAAAGGAAGAACTTTGATGAACCCGGATCTCCTTGTCTTCCTGATCGACCTCTCAGCTGACGGTCAATTCTTCTTGATTCATGTCTTTCTGTTCCTATTATTGCAAGTCCGCCTTTTGTCGCTACATCTGTTCCAAGTTTTATATCTGTACCTCTTCCTGCCATATTAGTAGCAATTGTTACAGCACCGCCAAGACCTGCATCTGCTACTATTTGAGCTTCTTTCTGATGCTGCTTTGCATTCAGAACATTATGCGGAACACCTTTTCTTTTTAATAAGCGTGCAATTGTTTCAGATACTTCAACGCTTGTTGTTCCAACAAGTGTCGGTCTTCCGGCTTTTCTCATTAATTCAATCTCATCAATAAGAGCATTATATTTCTCTCTCTTGGTTTTGTAGATAAGGTCATTTTTATCTTCACGAATGCAATCCCGATTAGTTGGTATCACTACTACATCAAGCTTATAAATATCAAAGAACTCTGCAGCTTCAGTTTCAGCAGTACCTGTCATACCTGCAAGCTTTTTATATAATCTGAAATAATTCTGAAGCGTAACTGTTGCAAGTGTCTGTGTATCTTTCTCAACGTGAACACCTTCTTTTGCTTCAATAGCCTGGTGAAGTCCTTCTGAATATCTTCGACCTGATAAAATTCTGCCTGTGAATTCATCAACGATCATGATCTTTCCGTCCTGAATAACATACTCAACATCTTTCTC
>JBBRMY010000302.1:0-1726 GCA_038230595.1 Ignavibacteria bacterium | reverse complement strand
TTATTTGATTTTGCCATAGTGATTAGTTATTTACAAAAAAATTAATTGAAGGAATTATGCTTTTTCAATTTTTATCCGGCATGCTTCGCCGTTTAGATCTGTTTCAAAATAGTCTTCCGTACTTCCATTCGAATGATCAAGCTTCATGCATAATGTCTCAGAGCTTATTCTGTCAAAATGCTTCTGCAGCGAACTATAAGTCCTGTTCCCTGAATCTATATAAATATTTACTTTGTCATTTATATCAAATCCGTTCATCTTCCTGAAATTCTGAACTCTGTTTATAAACTCTCTTGTTAATCCTTCTTCTATAAGTTCATCATCAAGAGTGGTATCTAGCGCAATTGTAAGATTTCTATCGGTTTCTACTATCCATCCTTCAATGTTCTGTGTCAGTATTTCAATATCATCGCGTGATATCTCGAAACCATCCTTGCTAACATAACCATCTGCTTCAATTTTTGCAATATCTTTAGAATCGAATTCTGCGATCACGTTCTGAACCTTTTTAACATCTTTTCCGAACTTAGGACCGATAGATTTAAAGTTTGCTTTCGCTTTTTTAACAATTATATCCGAATCGCCTTCTATAATGTTAAGCTCTTTTATATTTACTTCATCAAGTATAATGTCTTTTACTTTTAATATCTTTTCTTTCTGTCTGCTATCGAGAACCGGAACAAGAAGCTGCCTTAATGGCTGACGTGTCTTCAGATTATTCTTAACTCTCATTGCACGGGCAAGATAAACTATGTTTTGCGCATACGACATCTCTTCTTCAAGCTCAGCATCAATATTTTCTACAGTATTCTCAAACTTTGATAAATGGATCGAAGTTTCATTCCCCAGTAGCATATATAATTTCTCAGTAAGAAAAGGTGATATCGGTGCCATCATCTTTAAAAGATCATTCAGTATTTCAAACAATGTCTGATAAGCTGATAATCTGTCATTCTCGTTTTCCGGAGAACGGAATCTTTTTCTGTTCCTTCTGATATACCAGTTAGAAAGCTCATCTAATGTAAAATCATATATAAGTCTCGCAGCCTTGGTGACATCATATTCATCCATGAGCTGAAAGTAATTCTTTTTAACTGAGTTCAGCCTTGATAAGATCCATCTGTCTATTACTTTTCTCTCAGCAAATTTTATTGGCTCATTTTTCGAATAATCAAATCCGGAAAGCTCACTGTATATTATAAAAAATTTATATGTATTTATAAGTGTATCAAAAAGTTTATTCTTCAGCTCAACAATATCTTCTTCATTAAAAGATTTTGTTTTTCCGACAGGTGTAGTGCCTACAAGATACCATCTTAAAAGGTCTGCGCCATATTTGTCGAACATTGAGAAAGGATCAACTACATTTCCTATCGACTTACTCATTTTTTTACCGTTCTTATCTACAATGTGACCATTTGAGATAACATTTTTATAAGGGCGGTCATTAAATATAAATGAATTTACAGCAAGCAATGTATAGAACCAGCCGCGTGTCTGATCAACTCCTTCTGCAATAAAATCGGCAGGGAAATTTTTATCGAATATTTCCTTGTTTTCAAAAGGATAATGGTATTGAGCAAATGGCATTGAGCCGCTGTCAAACCAGCAGTCAATTACTTCAGTTACTCGCTTCATTTTTTCACCGGTCTTGCTCTTCAGCTCAAGCATGTCTATGTAAGGCTTGTGAAGATCAATTTCTTTGTCTTTGTAAACCTCATCAAAG
>JBBRMY010000301.1:0-1728 GCA_038230595.1 Ignavibacteria bacterium | reverse complement strand
TATTAATATAATATAATTAAAATTTAAATGGATCTTTTTGAAAAGTGTTATAATTTTAAGAGAGCTGATGAAGTAAAAGCTCTTGGTATTTATCCGTATTTCCGCGCCATTGAAGCTAATGAAGGACCCGTTGTTCGAATTGAAGGACGCGAGATCATAATGGCAGGGTCAAATAATTATTTAGGCTTAACTGCCAATCCAAAAGTAAAGGAAGCTGCACTTAAAGCTATTGAAAAATATGGTACCGGCTGTTCAGGGTCACGTTATCTGACAGGAACCCTTGAACTTCATAACAATCTTGAAATAAAATTTGCAAAGTTCTTTAATAAAGAATCCTGTTTGCTTTTTTCCACAGGTTATCAGACAGCTCAGGGAATTATACCGACACTTGTGAGTAAAGGTGATTATGTAATCGGTGATAAAGATGATCATGCCTGTATTGTCGCTGCAAACATGATGGCGAAAGGCGGATTTGCAGAGTTCAAAAGATATAAGCATAATGATATGGAAGATCTTGAAAAAGTTCTTTCAAGAATTCCAATGGATGCCGGGAAATTTTTATCGACCGACGGAGTTTTTTCAACAACAGGGGAGATCGTTGACCTTCCAAAGCTTGTAGCATTATGTAAGAGATTTAATGTAAGAATATTAGTTGATGATGCGCATGCAACCGGAGTAATTGGAAAAGGCGGAAGAGGTACGGCTTCCCATTTCGGACTGGAAAATGAAGTTGATCTCATCATGGGTACTTTTTCAAAAACATTTGCATCACTTGGCGGATTTGTTGCCGGTGAAAGAGCAGTTATAAATTATATTAAGCATCATGCAGCAGCTTTAATTTTTTCAGCCTCACCAACACCTGCTTCAGTTGCAGCAGCCGATGCTGCCCTTGACCTGCTTATAGCAGAACCTGAAAGAATGGACCAGCTTATTTCAAATGCTGATAAAATGAGAAAAGGCTTTGCTGAACTCGGATTTAATGTAATTCAGGGAAAGACCGGAATAGTACCTGTAATACTTGGAGATGATATGCTGGTATTCCAGTTCTGGAAAAAGCTTTTTGATGCCGGTATTTTTGTAAATGCATTCATTTCTCCTGGAGTGCCCCAACATATGGCTATGCTTAGAACTTCTTTTATGGCAACGCATGAAGATAAGCATCTTGACAGGATACTTGAGATCTTTGGAGATATTGGTAGAGAATTGAACATAATTAAATAAAGAACCGGACAAATGAAATATTTACCATTAGTATTATTATTTGCAGTTTTTGCTTTATATTCATGCGGGAAAAAAGAAATCAAAACAAATGATGATACTCCTCCGACAAAAACTGAAATAAATCCATCAGGTTCTCAAACTGAAAGTGATGTAGCGGATTCTTTATCAAAAGAAGAATTGTTCAGTACTACTCTTGTTCAGGATATTGCAGGGGATGAAAATGAAGATCTGCAGGTATATCTTGAGGATACAATATATCCAATGGTAGCAAAATCACATAAAGTCACGCTTGATAAAATATCAGGCTCACTTTATTTATTAAGTTTTGAAGAAAATGGCAAAATGAAGAATATTCTGATACAGGAATTCTTTGATCCGCAAGAAGAAGATGTAATGTTTGATAAAAGGGAAGTATCGTTTGATGCTGTAAAGCAGTTTGTGAAGTGAAGCAAATTTATTAATTAACTTTAGACTTAAAGGCTTTATGTTCGCATAAAGCCTTTTGTT
>JBBRMY010000300.1:0-1756 GCA_038230595.1 Ignavibacteria bacterium | reverse complement strand
TTAATAAATTCTTCAGTGAATTCAGAATGAATAAGATCCGGATACAGAACAGGCTTATCAGAGATCAATGGTATTTCAAGCTTTCGCAGAGCATCGAGATTGAACTGCACGTTATGGACAGTGCTGCCTCTGGATTCGACTGGATAATTGTAAGCATATTTTCTGCCCCGCAGATTAAAACCAACTCTGTATTTTGCGCCGCTTAGAAAAGTTACTAATGCTGTACGCGGATTTGAATACAGATCTATAACCAGATCACAAGCTTGACCTCTTATTCTCTTAATAAGATAAGCAGAGGAGTCTTCAGAAGAATTAAATGTCATCCCTTTTTTTAAGTCAGGATTATTGTAAACAACATCCCGTGCATTCTGGGTTGTGAGAAAGAATAATTCAGCTTTCGGAAAATATTGTTTCAGGCTTGCAATAACCGGCGTAGCCAGCAGAACATCTCCAATTCCTCCGAATTTAATTATTAATATTTTTTTTATTTCAGACTTTTCTATCAATGTATCTTATGATTAGACAATTGCTTCAATAATTAGAAAATTATTTTCTTTAATTACTGCATCTCTGGTTTTATCCCTGAAAAACTTTTTTTCAGGGAATTCACAGTCCTTGTATAAAGGACAGACTCCGCATAATGGAGAAGCAGCTTTGCAGATATTTCTTCCGAACTTTATCAGATTTGTATGAAATGATATCATATCTCTTTCAGGAATTAGTTTTTTAGAATCTTCGAAAGTTCGTTCTGCAGTATTTGTTTTAACAATCCCAAGGCGATTAAGTATGCGATGTACATGAGTATCGACAGGAAATACATTTCTGCCGAATGAAAAAGCAAGGAGGCAGGAAATTGTTTTTACTCCTAATCCGCTATAATTTAAAAAATGTCCATAAATTTCTTCGTTACTCCTGTTTTCCAGAGAGGAGAGATCAAAACCTTTGAAATCTTTTTTAATCTGATTTAAAAGCTCAAGTATATTCTTAGTTTTAGTATTTACAAGTCCGCAGACTTTTATTTTTCCTTTTATTTCATCCGGATCAGCCTTGGATACTTCTTCCCAGTTTTTATATGAATCTTTTAAATTCTTAAATGCCTTGTATGAGCTTTTATCGGTAGTATTTTGTGAAAGCTTAACTGCGATAAGCATATCGATCGGCGAGAGTGTTGGCTTTGTATTTTCTTTTGAATGATAGAGCTGTTCAAGTATTTCAATAACCCTTAATATTTTAGCTTTTCCCATGTAGTTATCAAATTAATTAAAATTAACTATACATTATATGGAATTACCGCTTATTTCATTTTAAATCGATCCTTCAAAAAGTATTATTAGTAGAAATTATCACATATTACATTGAAGCCATTTTCAAACTATACACTTTGCACTGAATATCTTTTTAAGCTCGAAAGAGCAGGCATTAAATATGATCTGAATAATATAACTGCCCTTCTGAACTATCTGGATAATCCGCAGGATAAATTCAGATCAGTGCATATTGCAGGTACTAATGGGAAAGGCTCAGTATCATCAATGCTTAATTCAATCTTAATAGAATCCGGCTATAAGTGCGCATTGTATACTTCACCTCACATTAAAGATTTCACAGAAAGAATGAGGGTGAATGGAAAGACCATTCCAAAACACACAGTAATTGAAATTACAAACAGGTTATTACCGTTGATACAAAAGATAAAGCCCAGCTTTTTTGAAGTGACAACTGCAATGGCATTTGAATATTTTAAAAAACAGAAAGT
>JBBRMY010000299.1:0-1772 GCA_038230595.1 Ignavibacteria bacterium | reverse complement strand
TATTGCAGCAATATTATTAAAATTTGCTTCACTCATTTAGTTCTCATTTCAGCAGTAATAAAAGTGGAATAAAGAAAATTGAGTCCCCTGCATATCTGTACCTGTAATTTATTGAAAAGTATTTTCTGAAATAAAAAAGATTAAAAAGTATTAATGTCATTAACAGAGGAATTACTAAAAAATATACTCCGATATTATTCTGAATTAACGTAACAATAAAAATAATTATCTGTAATATTATCAAAATATAAATTAATGCTAAAGCTTTTCCCTTTCCTAAAAGAATTACTATACTATTATACTTGTCTGCCTTATCACTATCGTGGTCAAAATATGAAAATATCACTAAATTTAAAAATGCCGTGAGAAATATCTGAAATGATATTACAAGTAAGCTCTCAGTTACAAGGCTTCGGCTAAAAGATGGAAGCATTACTCCCCCTGTATATATTATTGCTGCCAGGAATTCTTTAAAGAAATTTCTTAAATTTAATCTGAACGAAAAATAATTTAAGATGTAATAAATTAATATTATTCCTGAAAGGAATATTCCGTTTTTAAAGATCAAATTTGACAAAGTACAATAAGCAATTATGATATCTGCTAATATCAGGATCATAGTTAGAACTATCATTACAAAAAGATTCTGCTGAAAGAATCTGTGCCGGAAAGTAGATGCCTGCTTTTTTATTGACCATGCATCAATTATATGATCAGCAGAATAAACGCAGAACACTGCAATAAATATTAACAGATAATCCATTGATAAAAGTTTATGTCCCGATAGCTGTGAAAAATAGAATGCCATGCAGCAGACACCTGTACAGACATCAATACTCAAAACCCTATAGATCTCCGGCAATTTTTTATGCATCCATCCTGTATTTAAACTTTAAATGGAACCCATTAGAAGAGTAATGAATTCCATTATTATATCCGCTTTGCTGATATAAAGATATATAAAATAAAACCGGAGAACTCAAATGAAAAAATTTATCTGTCTTACGTTTATCCTCACTGCTATTCTATCATTTTCGGCTAATGCTCAGAGTGTAAACAGTTCAGGTGGTCTGAAAAATGAAGTCGTTGCAAAAGCAAAAACCTTCATGACACAAAATCCAAAAGCGACTATTGAAGAGCTTAAAGCTAATCTTGTAGATGAATACGGTATAAAAGATTTTAAGCTTGTTAAAGATGCAAACGGAAATTATGTAAAAGAGCAGAATCTGAAAAATTATGAGAAGAAAATGACTGCCGAAGGTCTTGATACTTATACAATAATTATCATACTTGCAGTTATTGGAGCTATTGCAGTTATATTACTTGTATTTAAATAGCGGATTCTTTGCTTTAAATATTTAATTTTTTAAACCGGCTTTTAGCCGGTTTTTTTTATCTTTTTTTGAAGGATCTAAAAACTTAAAAGATAAACCTGCGAATCAAGCTCCTAATGAACTTCCCAACCTGCTATATGAAAAAAAGATTGATCTTCATTCAAAACGCAATAATTTTCCACTAATAAATTTTCTTTTTTTAACATAATTTCGGGATAAGTATTCAATACTTAAGTGTTTAATATATATGACTGACTCTCTACCACAGCCCGAAAAAAAACTTAAGAAAAATCCTATTAAAATAATCCAGACGGATTTCCTTTTGAAGCGTGCCCCAGATATCATACTTAATATTAGCATAATTGAATTTCAAAAGTGTATCTCCTTCTGAAACTATATTTCCGTTATTAACTGTAAGTCCTTTAAGGATATTTCCGG
>JBBRMY010000298.1:0-1779 GCA_038230595.1 Ignavibacteria bacterium | reverse complement strand
GGTTCCCGGTTCATGCCGCTGAATGGCTCTGCGGTCGGCAGCATTAACGGAGACATCAGAAATACTCCTGCACTTTCTTATATGAAGTCAACAAAAGAAACATATGTTTTCTGGAAAGAAAATAACGGCGGACAAACAATGATGGGATTGAACGGCCAGGCATTTGATTCGGCAGGAAATGTGAAATGGGGAACAGACGGAAAAATAATACGTCCGCTTGGAGCTCTTTCATTTTCAACATGCGTTTCGAAGTGTTCGGATTCAAATTCATTCTTATATGTGAATGAATATATTGACGCAGTAAACGGACATTACAATGCTATAAAATTTAATCGTGACGGAAGTTATTCTTGGGCAGGCAATACTGTAGTATCAGGAGGCACAAGCAGCTCAAAAGGATATCTCGGAGCTGTACTTACATCTGCTAAAATGTCCATACTTGTCTGGGCAGACGGAAGGAATGGCGGCGGCAATGATATTTATGCTCAGAATGTAAATAACAACGGAAGCTTAGGACCAGCAACAGGAATAATTAATACCGGTGCCATTGTACCTGAAAGATTTAAACTTGAGCAAAATTATCCAAATCCATTCAATCCGGTTACGAACATAAATTTTAGTATACCAATAAGATCTTTTGTAAAATTATCGGTATATGATGTATCAGGAAAAGAAGTTGCTTCACTTGTAAGCAATGACTTTGCAGCAGGAACATATTCATACAGCTTTAATGCTGAAAATCTTTCAAGCGGAATTTATTTTTATAAGATTTCGGCAGGAAACTTTAGTGAGACAAAGAAATTTATGCTTGTTAAGTAAGAACAAATTTAACTTTAGATCATTCAGCTTATTTGTATGGGCGAATCCTGAATCGCCCATACATGAGGCTATAACTGAGTTGTATAACATTTATGCTTTATTTAATTTAGAAAGAATTTTTATTTTTTCTGATGATTCAAATAAAGCGATTAATATTTATAATATTTATTGCAGGTATACTGCAGGGATGCTCAGACAGAACTTTTAATGTCACATCTGTTGCAGATAAAATTACAATTCACGGAAATGATACTGCAAGGATCACTGCAAAAGTTTTTAAAAGCTCACCTGTAAATTATCCTTTGAACGTTGACGGAATTTCAAATTCGTATGGAAGATTAGTAAAAGTCACTCCTGATTTTTCACCTGATTCTGTATATGTTTTTGATTTTATAGGTGGAGATGTATCATCACCTTCCACTGCAGTAATAACTACAAGACTAACTTTAGATTCCAATATTTCTTCCCAGGTTCAGATTATTGTTCTGCCACCATTAGCAGGCGGATATGTACAATCAGGAGATTCACTTCGTCCTGATGTTGTCATCACCCCGGATGTAAAAAATGTGGGGGGCAGATGGGTATGGACTTACGAAGTCGTATTGAGCAGCTATCAGTATCCTGATTATATGAGAGGTATTGATGTTTATCTGAATGACCCTGCTCTTGATATAAAAGTAATAAACTCATCGTTCTCAGCCCCTATAGATGTATCCTCTGCAGACAAAATAAACTGGAAGATAGTACCGCGAATTGAATCTTCAGGATTAAAAAAAGTCACTCTCGAACTTACTTCAACAAACAAACCGGGCGGTAAGATCCGCTTCAGAGTGTTTGATAAAAATGACAAACAAACTGATGATATATTGGTAACGGGACCTACGAAGTAGATAGACTAAAATTCTTTTGTAAAAGGTCATTTTTCTTGTTCACCAGCTTCTCGGCAGCTCGGGATATCTG
>JBBRMY010000297.1:0-1779 GCA_038230595.1 Ignavibacteria bacterium | reverse complement strand
GTGCTTTCCGAAACAAGAAAACTTTTCCTGGATCATCTTAATGAATCAACGGATAAGGATCTTGATGGAGAAGTTCAGATAAAAAGCGCTAAAGGCAAAAAATTCCTTTCTAAAAAATGGATCGTGTATCATATTCTTGAGCATGAAGCTCATCACAGAGGACAGATATTCCTGATGATAAGAAAAAGCGGAATAAAAAAAGAAGAAGATCCTAAAAAGAAAAAATGATAAGCGATCAGAAAAATGTAACACTTGTCGGTGCCGGTCTTGCAGGTTCACTTCTATCAGTCTATCTCGCTAAAAAAGGATTTAATGTTGAACTCTTCGAGAAAAGGCCTGATATGCGAAAAGCAAAGGTTGAAGCCGGCCGCTCAATAAATCTTGCTCTCTCTACCCGTGGGATTTATGCGCTTAAAGGAATAGGACTATATGATGAAATTAAAAAGATTGCGATACCTATGTATGGAAGAATGATGCATGCTTTGAACGGAGATCTTACGTTTCAGAGATATGGCAAGGATGATTCTGAGTATATTAATTCTGTTTCCAGAGCCGAGCTTAATAAAAAAATGCTGAGCCTTGCAGAAGAATTTAAAAATATAAAAATAAATTTTAGTCACAGATGCACGAGCTTTGATCCTGAAAAAAGAGAATGCTATTTCGTTAATGACAGCTCAGGTGAAAAAAAAGCAATAAACTCAGAGACTATTATTGGGACGGATGGTTCAGCATCAGCTTTGAGAATGGAAATGCTTAAGCTTCCCGGATTTGATTTTTCACAGGAATATCTGGAGCATGGATATAAAGAGCTGACAATTCCTGCAGGCGATAACGGATCATTCAGAATGGAAAAAAATGCTCTTCACATCTGGCCTCGCGGTACATTCATGCTCATAGCTCTGCCGAATCTTGACGGTAGCTTCACATGCACTTTATTCCATCCATTCGAAGGCGAAGAAGGATTGAACGCGCTTAACTCTGAAGAAAAGATAAAAAGATTTTTTGAAAAATATTTCCCGGATGCTCTTGAACTTATTCCGGATCTGATAAAAACATTTTTAGTAAACCCTGCCGGTTCTTTGATCACTGTTAAATGCGCGCCTTGGTATTATAAGGATGCAGTCTGCCTTCTTGGTGATGCATGTCATGCCATCGTTCCTTTTTTCGGACAAGGTATGAATGCAGCATTTGAAGACTGTACAGTTCTGGATCAATGTATCGATGAGCTTGGCACTGACTGGAATAAGATCTATCCTGAATTCTTTAAGCGGCGGAAAGTTAACACTGATTCAATCGCAGATCTTGCAAACGAGAATTTTATTGAGATGAGGGATAAGGTCGGAGATGCCAAATTTCTGCTAAAGAAAAAAGTTGAGCACATTCTGGAGGAAAGATATCCGGAAAAGTTCATTCCGAAATATTCAATGGTGACCTTTCACCGTATGCCCTATTCAGTTGCAAGAAAAAGAGGTATTCAGCAGGAAAAGATATTAGATAAATTGGTTGAGAATGTGGACGCGATAGAAAAAGTTGATATAGAAAAAGCTGATAAGCTGATAAAGGAATTCTTAAATGATCCGGAATATAAATTAGAGTAAAAAAGGCGGTCTGCCTAATTGTCATTCCTGCGTAAGCAGGAATCCCGAAATTCCGCGGAGCGGCGAAATAGTTTTGTATTAACTGAATAACTACCTAAAATGACTCAACAGCATTTCCCAGGCACCGTTTATTAACACAAGTGTTGCAATAAATCCTCCGATCGCTCCTCCTAAGTGTGCT
>JBBRMY010000296.1:0-1835 GCA_038230595.1 Ignavibacteria bacterium | reverse complement strand
GGGATATCATTTTCATAAACATATATTCTGCTGTCGAATGAATCTGTCTGAAATAAAGTCAGCCTTACATTGAATGAAATTCCTTTTATTGGTACAACTTTGAGATCAGTATAGAAAAGACTTCCTTTGTTATCACCGCCAAGATCTCTGTAGTCTACATTAACAAATTCATACCTGCTTTTGATCGTAGCGCGGTTTGACAGATCATAAATAAATTCTGCTCTCAGGTTAAGCTGATTTCTGCTGTCAACAAGCTTTATTGTCCTGCCGAAATTATCAAGAGTACTTCTTGTCTCTTCCTTATTCTCATTTTTATACTTTACATTAAAAGTCAGCTTGTTGTTTGCTTTCCATTCAACAAAAACAAGATTATCATTTCCTGAGATGGGAACCGGATCAGAAAAAGTTCTGTAAGGAAATTTAAAAATATCGTAGTATGAATTTATTGTAAGTCCTTTAATAGGCTTTACTTCGATCCCTGTATAAAATCCTCTTTCATCCTGGGTATTTCCGCTTCTTTCGCCGAAGCCGAAGGAGTGCACAGGGACAAAATCAGGAGCATAATACCTGTATGAAAATACCAGGTCAGCAATTTTAAAAAATGTAAATTGAATTGAGTTAATTCCTGCAATTCCGCCGGACTGTGATCTCGCCCATTCACCAAAAACATTCATATTCTTGTAAACAACATCATAGTCAACGCTCAGCATATTTGCATTGTCACCTGAGAAATTATAAAGCTGTGTCGGATCGGGTTCAAATGACTTGTTGAAGGAAGATGTCCAGTAAGTCGTACCAATATTTATACCTTCTTTAGAATAAGCTAAATGACCGCCGATCATTTTTTCCTTTGCTGAATGCTGTCTGTTTATTTCACTTTGTGTGCGGTGGTTACCGTCATAATAAAAGCTGGAAACTTCATTCAGAGTTGTATCAATTGATGCATCGAAATAATTATCAGAATAGAAAAGACTTAAATTAAAATTATTAAATCCTAATTCTGCTGCGCCGCCTCTGAAAAACTGAACTTCGTTCACAGAGCCGTAAGAATTAATTCCTGCACCTTTTTTCTTAAGCGGATTCACTGCATCGATACCTTTTGAAAATGATAAGCTGCTCCACATACCAAGCCCCTGCCCAAACTGAAGAGTATAATCACCTGCAACAAGGTCGTTAATAAATTTATATTTCTTAAGTTCTATATATCCTGAACTAAAATCAGTGAGGCTTGTTTCCCCGGCATCTTTTTCAATAGTTACATTTCCTTCCAGGAGGAATCCGTTTTTAGAATAATCTGCTCTTAACTGATTATAAAGTCTTGGTCTTGAACCGGGATAATTTCCGTTTATAAAACCTGATCTAGGTTGCAGATCCTGAGAGAAGCGGTTCGTATATCTGAAGCTTAAGCCCTTATTGTTTTTTTTGTTCTGCTTATAGTCTATTTTGTTACCGGTTTCGTCTATGACTACATCGTGCGTTGAGCTCTCAACTTTTACATACGGCTTTATCTTATCATAAAGATCTGAATCAACTCCGGGAATAAGAAGAAGATCTGTCTTTCTCACAAATTTATTTTTCCTGCTTCTGTAATCAATAATGTTCTTTGCAATAATAGAGTTGATGAATGGGATTTGCTGAATATCCTTGTATGAAACTGTATTAAGATCGAGAGGATCAAGCTTAAGCTTTTCGAGCTGATCGATCAGAACTGAAGTTTCACTTTCATCATTTGAATTTTCAATGAGTGTTTCTTCTGACCGGTTCTTATTAAGAAAAGTTGTATCAACTGGAGCAACATTTGAATTATCACCGGGCAAAAGACTATCCACAACCAT
>JBBRMY010000295.1:0-1836 GCA_038230595.1 Ignavibacteria bacterium | reverse complement strand
GAACGAAAGGATTATATGAAAAAAGTTATTCTTCCTACGATGAGAGAAAAGTTTATTGCATTCGATTCAACAAGATTTATAGCTATGAATTGCCGCACATGCCACGGTTCAGGAGTTAAAGCCGGTGACTTTAAAATGCCAAATGAAAGACTTCCCAAGCTTAATATGAATTTTGCTGAAATGGCACATGATAATCCGCACTATATGGAGTTCATGGGGAGCACTGTAAAGCCCGACATGGCAGCTCTTCTGGGCTTAGAGCCATTCAATCCTGAAAATCATACAGGGAGCTTTGGCTGTCAGTCATGCCACATGTTTGAAGATATGAAAAAATAAAATATTTTTTATCCGGAATAAAAAAGCCTGAGATTATCTCAGGCTTTTTTTTTACAGTAAAAAATGAAATAAAAATATTTATAAATGAGCAGGTCAAATAAACCTAAAATAAAGCGATGATCAGCTTCGGAGATCTTTTCTTCTTCTGAAGATAGAAATTACAAATCCCAGAACTAATATTCCTGTCCCCATCCATAGAACGTTAATGAATGGTTTTATTGAAGCTGTCAGGACAAGAGTTTCTTCCGTTACTCCGTCACCCTTCTTAGTATTTCTCTTGTCAACAATTGCTATAGTTGCAACCGGACCATCTGTTCCCTGAGCATTCATCTTTGTAAAGAAAAACTCAAAGTTATCATTACCTGACATCATTGCAGACGTATATTCAGGAGTACCATTTGTATATTTTACTTTAGGAGAAATAGTTTCAGTGAATTTGCTGTCGGAAATTTTTAATGTTGCTCCGATCGAAAAATTACCTGACTGAATTTCCTTTCCGCCTTTTTCAGTATTTCCAAAATCAAAGTCCATGAACTGAACTTTCATCTCACCTAATTTTATCTCTTCTCCTTTTTTCATTTCGTGCAGATCCTGATCAGAGAACTGTGTTGGCTGCTCGAGTCCCATAGGTGAAAGATAAAGATCTTTAGTCGGGAAATTTGCAATGTCCGGGTTTTTCATGACACCGCTTGAGAATTCACTGTAGTACATGATCGGCTGCATTGTCGTTTCCTTGCCATCTTTTTCAACAACGACATTGAAATGATACTTTGTATCAGTTTTATTATTAGGGTCCTTAAATTCTTCAGCTCCAACATATGTAAACGTATATCCTAATGCCTGCTTAGGCTTATTCAGCTCCAGAGAAATATTTTCTTCTTTACTATATTTTGATGAGCCTATAATTCCTAAAAATACAAGGGCGATTCCAATGTGCGCAATATAGGCACCAGCCTGTGATCTGTTCTTTCGAAGAACACCTATAGCAATTTCAGCATTAACAAAAAAAGTAAAGAAGGCTGCACATGCGAAAAGAGCAATGAGAAAGTCCTGAACTCCAACGTACACTAGACCCAATGTAACTACAATTGCCAGCAATAAAGGAAATATCAGACCTTTTAAGAATTGCTTTTCCTGTGTTGTTTTCCATTTAAGCAAAAGACTGATGCCATTAATAAATGCAATCATTATTGCTATCGGAAGATTCATTTTATTGTAGAAAGAAGAATCAACAGAGCCTTTTGAAATTATAGGCCAGCTTGTTCCTGCTGTTATAACAACTGCAGCAGCGCATAAAGTTATCGTTCCTAAGAATAACGATGATTCCCGTGAGAGCAGCTTATTTGGCTGAAGGTTTAGAGCTTTTAATTCTTTGAATCTGTAAATCATAGCTCCTGCTGCTATCAGAATGAAAAGGCTTATGAATACAACTAATGATATATAAACTTCATTGCCGGGGTCAACAAAAGAGTGAACCGAAGAATCACCAAGTATACCGCT
>JBBRMY010000294.1:0-1840 GCA_038230595.1 Ignavibacteria bacterium | reverse complement strand
GCAACTTTCCATGCATCACACGTTTTACAATTTAGATTAGGGAAGTTAACGTAAATGTCATTATAGAACAATGATTCCGTTCATAGAACGGCCTGCTATTTGCAGTTCCTGATGCCCTGCGGAACATCCGAAAATAACAGGAATTTTAGTCTAGCGTCAACAACATTATGTTACCCGACCTATTACCACACCCCAGTATGTATTATTAAATACGAATAACGAAAAATAAATATAATACCGGTTATTATAAACGCAATCCATGCTGTTCTTCCTGTTGCATATGTTAACTTCCATTCAAGGCTAGCTGGATTATCGATATCATCTATTCGTGACCATATTCCTGCCAGCAAAAAACCAATACCTAATAATACATATTTAACATTGGTTGTTTTAATGAAAATAAAAGACAATAAACCAAACATCACCGCAAACAGCAACAAATAATGTTTCTTTTTCAAAAATGAAATATTTAGCTAAAATTAACAGTAAATCATACTGTGTAGAAGTGTTTTTTTCTGTCCCTGCCGAGTCTCTGCTTCAGGACTCGGCAGCTCGCGAAAGTTTTACTTTACCTGTAAGATTTTAGTTTCAGAAACCTAATACCAACAATTCGATAACACTACCCAATTCTGGTACCCTATCTAGATTTCAATCAACTCAAATTTGATATTTTCCAACTTAAATACTCTTTCGGTTTCATCGTCCTGTACCAAAGCATAATTAAACGGGGGTGCATTTAAATAAAATCCGTTTTGGAAGCCTACCAATCTATCAAATTCAAACCTTACTTTACTACTGATAGTTTCATTGTTCAAAATATCTACCGCTTCATCAATTGCAAATAATTTCAGCGTATGTGTAGGCGTTGCTTCTATGTCATTCATTCTACTACTTCCCCCGTTGTAATCAGCGCCCTCACCATAAATTTCTAAATATTGGTTGAGGTGCAACACTTTCCTTTCTACAAGGATTTCCCAATTAGCTTGTAGCCAATCTCCAATCGAACTTTCATCCGCTGTATATTCTCTACCTGAAACTAATGGCATTACAATATTCCAACTTACGTTTAGGAATGATGCAAAAATTCTTACTGCTTGATTGATTTCCATAATTCTACTTGAATAAACTGCTTCTGTCCCTGCCGAGTCTCTGCTTCAGGACTCGGCAGCTCGCGGAAGTTTAATTAATCTTTACCTACTTGTACATATTTAAAATAGAATCGGGATAAACTATAGTTGGGACTTCATATGGATTGGCACATTTGTTACATACATATATCGTATCACCAACATAACCACTACCATAAGAGTTCACTTGGAAAGGATATAAGTTATTGCTACCAACGGTATCTCTTTGCCACAACCAACATTTATCCCAAAAACCGTCAGCATTTAAATTGTAACTATAAGCTTTAGATTCATATTTACCCCTGTTTATACCTGATTGAACAATCTTATACATTTTATGATTCTTCATCTTATCAAAATAATATTGTCCAAACTGGTTTAATAATTGAGGAATAGAGTCAAAACATACTGGTTGAATATTTAAGAAGGGGTATAATTTCCATAGATGAGTTATACTATCTTTAAATCCTATTAATCCGGTGCCGCTGTAACTTTTATCTTTTCTGCAATCACTATCACTATCAATTTCAATAGCCATCCAGGCTAATATTTTTGTCTTATCAGAATTATAAAATACTCTTGCTACAGTAAAGTGTGGTCGACCAGGAGGATCATTAAAAACCGAAAATCTCGCATTGTTATATTGTTCAGCAGTATACACTAAAAATACACTGTCCCTATATTCCATCTTTTGACGAGGGATATATTCATAT
>JBBRMY010000293.1:0-1911 GCA_038230595.1 Ignavibacteria bacterium | reverse complement strand
TCGTGGAGACTCGAGGCTCGCGTCTCCACCACAATTGTATAAGATTATCTACCTCTCAATATACTGCTCGCCTTCCTTAAGATAAATTATCCGGTCTTTATAAAACTTGATCTCATTAAGCTCAGTGTTCTGTTGAGATAATGAATCAAGGCGCTTATCCTCACGCTTGCTTATCCTTTTTAATTCATCTGATGGAAATGACGGATCATTAAAATATGTGAATGCACCAAAATGGACAGGTATCATTTTACCTGCCTGAAGATCTTCAAATACAAGCAATGCTCCTTTTGAAGCTATATGTGAAAAACTTCCTTCTACATCACACTCTTTACAAGGTCCGACAGGTAAAATAGCAAGATCAATTTTATATCTTCTCCCCAGCGACTTAAAAGCAAGACTGTCATATGATGTATCACCTGCATAAAAAACAGTCTTATCTTTGTACTGAATAATGTATCCCGTGCAGCCCGGCACTTTCCATAAATAGCTGTCTACTCCATACCTGCCACCAAAATGCTCTGCAAAGACTGCTGTGATCTTTATTCCGTTTATAATTTTTGTTTCACCTACGTAATTCTGTCCCGCTGAATTGCCGGTTTTAATCCGGATAAAGTCGAGATCAAATGAAGGAATATATTTCTCATCTCCGTAAGGAAATATCAGCGGAGCCCCGGGAAATTGATCTGCCAGTTTATCAAGCGAATAAAAGCTTAAATGATCCATATGAGCATGCGAAATTAAAATTGCATCCAGTTTTTTTACTGAAGTAATATCCAGTCCGCATTCAGTATTTCGCATCATTACTGTTGAAACGATATTCTCAAAAAGCGGATCTAAAATAAGTACTTTATCATATATTTGTAAAAGTGTTGTTGAATGTCCAGCCCACAATGCCCCAATCTTTACGCTGTCCTTTACCGGATCCTTAATTTTATTATAAACTTTTTTTGGATCCTTTGAGATCGCTCTTCCAATATTTTCAGTTGCAACTCTTAATGGCCAGCACCCTGAAAATAAGGAACCAAGAATGAAAACAGCTGTGAAAAGTATTAAAGACTTAACTAATTTAATTTTCATATAATAAAATTTTCAAAAATATTTAAAGTACAGCCCTACTGAATATCTTGCTCGCTCATCAAAATTATAATTCGCCTGTATTCCTATGAGACCAAAAAAAATATACACTCCGCCTTCAATCCCAAAATAGTTATTCTCGCAGGCTCCGGAAACATCTTTTCTTAAGTTATATTTTACTCCAAGCGAAGCTGCATAAGTTTCTCCCTGGTTCTTAAGCGGAAGTATTAGTCTCATACCTGTACCCAATGTAAATCTTGAAAGTCCCGAATTTGAAGGCGTGTTTCCCAATGAATATTCAGGCTGGGCGAAAAACTCCACACTGCCGGCAAATCTTCTCGCCGGATTTACCATGAAAAACTGAAATGGTGATACATATTTATTAGCGCGGAATGAAAAATTTAAAGGAACAACTTGCCATCTAAGAGTTACGTTTATTGTTTTGTTTTCAGGTGATGCATCTGAAATAAAATTCGGGAAGGGAATTAACTGCAATACTGTAAATGTTGCGATCTCAAGACCTGTCCTTGTACTGTCCTGAGAATAGGAATTTCCGGAAACCAAAAGCAGTGCTAAGAACGTAATTAAAATAGCAGTCTTTTTCAAATAAGTATTAGTATTTAATAGATTAACTGTTTGTTCAAAGGTAAAGTTTCTTCTTGTTTTAATTATACATTAACCTTGAATAAAGACTGACAGATAGCTATTTTTAAAACTTAATTTTACTATGGCGAAAACTCTTCCCAAAAATATTTCCAATGAAACTGACGATATAAATCCTGATAACCCTGACAATGAAATTGAAGATAACTTTGATGACCTTGTAGAAGTACCTCT
>JBBRMY010000292.1:0-1917 GCA_038230595.1 Ignavibacteria bacterium | reverse complement strand
CACACCCTCCGTCGTTGGTGTTTAATTCCGATATATCGGAATGTCACCAACGACCATCTGAAGGCTCAACTCAACTCACCGCCTTCATAATAGTAAACAATGAAACTGCTGCGATCACTACCCACAGCACAATTCCCTGTATAAATGGCTTCACTCCTACCGATCTTAAAGCTTCTTTTGATAATCCCGATCCGATAAGAAACAGCACAACTACTATCCCGCGCTTTGCGATCATTTCGAAAACAGAAGTTACAGGTCTTATTGCAGGTATATAAGAATTGATAAGCATTGCTACAAAAAAAAGTAAAATAAAATAAGGGATATTGATCTTTGAATCCTTATTCTTAAACACGAATGCAGAAAAAATTACAAGTGGGATTATCCAAAGTGCTCTTGCAAGCTTTACTGTAGTTGCTATCTGCAAAGCCTCTGCACCGTACTTACTTGCAGCTCCGACAACTGAGCTTGTATCATGAATGGCAATGGCAGCCCAGAGTCCGAACTGAGGCTGCGACATATTAAAATAATTTCCTATCAGCGGAAAGACAAACAATGCAACTGCATTTAAAATGAAAACAGTTCCTAATGAAACTGATATCTGATGCTGGTCAGCTTTTACAACGGGAGCCACAGCAGCTATAGCGCTTCCTCCGCATATTGCAGTTCCGCACGAAATTAGGTATGATATCTTCATATCGATCTTTGCCCATTTACCTATGAGATATCCTAATATCAATGTTCCAAAGATCGTAACTATTGTAAAGAGAACACCCTTGCTTCCGGCTTCCAATGCCTGTGTTACCTGAATTCCAAATCCAAGTCCGACTACACATGTTTTTAAAAGCATGGCAGTATATTTTGAAGTTTGCTTTGGAAATGGATTTCCAATGAAAAGCGCATAAGCCAGTCCTATCGCTAATGCATAAGGTGCTGTGATAAATGGTAAGAGGCATATTGCCGCTAAAACAAAAAACAGTATTCGTGAAAAGCCTGCCTTGCCGGATAATTTATTCATTAAGATCTTACAGTTTAAATTGTTCGGTTAAAAATTGTTATTAATAAAATTTTAAATACTAATAAAAGAATTATTTTTCAGAAATTCACGTATCCGTTCCGGATGTCTCTTTCGCAATGCTCTTAAAGTTGAAACTACAGCTCTTCTTACTACTTTGCTTTCATCTTTTGCCAGTTCTTTTAAGATCTTAAAAGCTTCCTCAGGGTACTTATTTCCAAAGCTATTATTAAATGTCATTGCAAGATTCCATCTGACATTCTCATCTTTTATCTTTAACCATTCCTTTAATTTAGCAAATGTTTCCTTTGGATAATTATTGCCAAGATAAGATCCTAAAATAAAAGGACCCAGATTTTTCTTTATGTAAGCATGACTTTCATAGAGCAAAGGCTCAAGAAGATCAAATGCTTTCTCTGTCTCCTCCTGTTTCATTAATCCAATTCCGGCAAACATAACAGCTCTCTTTACATTTACAGAACCATGCTTTGAAAGTTTAATTAGTTCTTTATAGAATTCAGGATGATACTGTGCAATATTACTAAAAGCTCCGGCAGCATATTCTCTTACTTCCCAGTTCTTATCATCGGCAATGTTAATTAATATCCTGATATACTCTTTTTTATTAAATACATATCCATATGGTAACAGAGATATTCCTATCTCTTTTGAAACATCAATTGACAATGAAGTTAATTCCTCAGCTAATTTAAAGAACTTTTCAGTCCTTTTCTTTTCATCGTATTTCAGATTTATAAGCTTAACGATCTCTTTTATTATATATCTCTTGATCTCTGTTTTAGGAGTCCCTGCATGTGAGGTAGAAAAGCTATCAGTAAATTTTATTAATCCCTTAAAGTTTTCTGAATTAATAAGTCCTGATATCGTCTTGATATCTTTTTCTT
>JBBRMY010000291.1:0-1948 GCA_038230595.1 Ignavibacteria bacterium | reverse complement strand
TAGCCGTCAGGAATTTCATTTAGACTCACAATCCATAATATATTATTGCTGTATCCTGTAAGATTAACAATGCTGGTTCCGTCTCCTGCAATGATTGTTATTGCGCTGGTATATGTTTGATTTCCTGCAGTAGGATGAAATTTTATTTTTGCATATCGTATCTGGTTTTCAGGTACAATAGTAGGTGCTGATTCAACTATAAAATTCGGTGAGCCGGAAGTCGTGCTTAATATATTAAGGTCTCCGAATCCGGAATTAGTTATTGCAACATAATAGCTAGCTGTATCATTTATTCTCAGAGTATCATACTTTACATTCAAAGGTGTAACACCTGAATGCGGTCTCGGTGCAGTTGTTATAGTTGAGAATGTACTGTAAATTCTGTCTGCAAATTCAGGATGATCTATAAAAGGATTTCTTACATGAAGGAATGTCTGAACTCGGTCATTCCTTATCATCTCCTTACTGTCAACAGGTGAAGTAACATTCCATAATTTCAAAACACTTTCCTGCTTTGCGCTCATATAGCCGCCGGGATTGCCGTATTTTACAGCAAAATATAATAGTGACCTTGCAACATTTCCTTTATGAACATCTCTTGGTTCAAACACTATTGCATTTTCATTATCTCTTCCTAATTTCGAGCCACCTACATTATAAGTAATTCCGCTCACAACTATTCCAAAAGGGTAATTAGATCTCTGATTATTTGGAATATCATCTGTCGGATACAAATGGAAAATATCGCTTACCATCGGATCCTGGCTTCCAAAAAAACTTTGTGGCCATGTGTGCTCGCAGTTAAAACCAACTAAACCTGCGCCTGCTCTGTTAGGGATATATGCTCTTCTGCCTGTGTAAACGCATTCAAGAGTATCATTGTTATCATAGTCATCAATAGTTTCGTACATCTTATCTCTTGCAACATTATATCCAAGTGTTATATAACCGGTTGTAGTATAATTTCTTAAAGCAGTCTTAAGATTTTCATCCCAGAGATTTTGTGTAAACGAATAAAGCGCATCCGGATATTTCCCTGATGAATGAATTAAATAAATGATAGCATTTTTATATCCGTCATTTTCAAACGCAAGAAAATTATCGAAAGTTACATTCTGATTTGGATGGAATAGAAGCCACACTTTCGAACTGTCATTTGCCGGTATTGAAAAGGCATTAACTCTTTTAAAAAAAACAGGAGAGAATGTTCTGGTTGCTGTTATATTAAGTGTTTTGGAAGTAGTATTCTTAAGATAAAAAGAAACACTGTCTGTTTTAGTTGTAAGTGTTGTGTCGATCCTTAGAGTTGAAAAACTGCTCTGCTGTGAATATAAATTTCCTGAAATTAATACAAGCAGGCAGGCGGCAAAAAAGCCTTTAAAAATTGTCATAATGTTCTGTCGTTATTATATAATTAATAAACAATTTACTCTTTTAAAGTTTAAATTATAAGCCAGAAATAAAAAATTACACCCCTCTAAAAACCTCTATATTAGTGCTTTTTAAAGGAATTTTGGAGAATTTTATATTAAATTTATCTAATTGGATAGCATATAATTGCCCTAAATGTTAAATTTTATAAATAGAGAATACTTTAATATAATACTGAAAAACGCGTTTTAGTGAAGAAAAAGAAGCAAATATCAGAATATTTTTTTAACAGAGAGTTAAGTTGGGTTGAATTCAACCGCAAGGTTCTCGATGAAGCCAAAGACCTTTCTAATCCATTACTTGAGAGGGTTAAATTCCTGTCTATTTTCAGTTCAAATCTCGATGAATTTTTTATGATCCGCGTTTCCGGTCTGTCAAGGCAGGTTTCAGGTGGGATCAATGAAGTCTCAACAGATGGAATGGCTCCTAAAGAAATACTTGATGAGATACATTCAAAGCTTGGACCTATGGTCGAAGAGCAATACAGGATATTTAACAATACTATTCTTCCCGAGCT
>JBBRMY010000290.1:0-1954 GCA_038230595.1 Ignavibacteria bacterium | reverse complement strand
CTGACCTTCATCTGAAAATATAAGCGGGTTATCTGTTACTGAGTTAATTTCAATTTCGAGAATACTTCTGCAATAATTAATAGTATCTTTTACCGCTCCATGAACCTGAGGCATGCATCTGAGTGAATAAGCATCCTGAACTTTTCCGCAGTTTTCATGTGAAGCAATTATTTCACTTCCTTTAAGAAGCTGCAAAAGATTTTTTGCAGTTTCTTTTTGCCCTTTATGCGGACGGACTTTTTGTATTTTCTCATCAAAGGGAGCAACGCTTCCTCTTAATGCATCGAGTGACAATGCGCCGGAAATATCTGCAAGCTTTGAAAGCTTCATTGCTTCAGAAATGGAATAGCATAAATATGCTGACATCATCTGAGTGCCATTTATAAGTGCGAGACCCTCTTTGGCTTTCAGGATCATTGGCTGCAAGCCGCATCTTCTTAATGCTGTTGCAGAGTCAAGAATATCACCGTCACATTTACAATATCCCTCGCCGATAAAGCTAAGCGACATATGAGCCAAAGGGCTCAGGTCTCCGGAACTTCCCATTGAACCCTGCGATGGTATCATTGGTATCAATCCATTGTTAAAAAACTCAACAAGAAACTCAATCAGCTCTAATCTGACACCGGAATATCCCTTTATAAGAGAATTTATTCTGAATAATATCATCAGCCTGACGATATTATCCGGGATGAACTTCCCTACTCCTGCAGAGTGAGAAAGAATAAGATTTCTCTGCAGCTTTTCAATATTTTCTTTTGATATTTTTACATCCTTGAACTCACCGAAGCCGGTCGTTATGCCATAAACAACTTCATCTTCAGAGATCCATTTTTCAATAAGCTTTCTTGAAGCTTTAATTTTCGGAATGCAGTTTTTTGCGATCTTAATACTGTAATTCTCTTCGACAATTTTTATTGAAGACTTAACATCGAGGT
This sequence comes from Ignavibacteria bacterium, assembly GCA_038230595.1. GTDB lineage: Bacteria > Bacteroidota > Ignavibacteria > Tepidaquicellales > Tepidaquicellaceae > JBBRMY01. Next base: position 1,016 of record JBBRMY010000290.1, on the reverse strand, counting down.
CTATGCCGGTAAGTGTGATATATTTTTGAGACAAATTAAAATTTTATTTAGTTTTGTGAAGACTTAGATGAGGAGAAAAGCTCCCCTGTATTCTCAGTATTTTCCGGAAGTATATTTATTATGTTATCATCAATATCCGGAGTATCGTCATTATCATCAAGCTCTGCAGAATCAAGAATTATCTGATTAATTTTTTTATCTGAAACTTTAAGCTTATTGATCTTATCTATCTTGCTTAGAATATTTCCTGAACCTTGGCTGAGCTTTTTCAGAGCTTCATCATAGCTTTTTTTAGAATCGTTAATTGATTTTCCTATTTTGAACATGTCTTCAGTAAAGCCGACAAACTTATCATACAAGCCACCGCATTCTTTGGCAACCTTCATCGCCTCATTAGTCTGGATCTCCTGCTTCCATAGCGTACCAATTAATCTTAATGTTGTATATAGATTTGATACAGTGCATATGCCTATTCTTTTTTTGAATGCATTATTATAGAGATCAGGCTTTTCTTTTATCGCCAGCGAGAATGCCGACTCTATCGGGATGAACATTATAACAAACTCCAGGCTGTTATCAGGATAGCATTCGAAATATTTTTTATCGCTAAGCTCACTGATATGGTTCTGAATAGATTGTATATGCTCTTTTAAAGCTAAAGCTTTTTCAGTCTCATCAACTGCTCCGGTATATTTTGCATATGCAGTGAGAGAAACTTTTGAATCCACTATGATCTTTTTATTGGCGGGAAGATTTATAACTGCATCAGGCCTTAGTGTTCTGCCTTCTTTGTTTTTTATTGTTACCTGAGTACTGAAATTTTTATCTTTGACCAATCCGGAATTTTCAAGAATAGTTTCAAGAAGCATTTCTCCCCAGTTTCCCTGCATCTTGCTATCGCCTTTCAGAGCGCGGGTGAGATTTGTGGCATCGCTTGAAAGCTGAGTATTAAGTTCGGTAAGACTTTTTATCTGCTCATAAATGCTCTGCCTGTCTTTTACATCGATAGTATATTT
>JBBRMY010000289.1:0-1960 GCA_038230595.1 Ignavibacteria bacterium | reverse complement strand
ATCTCGCCAATATATTCAGAATCTGCATCGTTATATTTTATAATAAAATCAGGACAGCTTATATTTATATCAGGCTGAACCAGACGAATGTTCATTTTTCTGCACTCGTTTACAAGCTCCTGCAATTCCGTTTCATCATCTTTTCTGCAAGCCATTGAAACAGAAAGATATTCAAGCGGATAATGAGTTTTTAAATATGCTGTGTAGAAAGCCAAGATAGAGTATGCAACTCCGTGAGATTTATTGAAGCCATAATCAGCGAAATCCATGATCAGCCCAAAGAGCTCTTCTGAAACTCTTTTTTCATGACCTAATGCTTCAGCGCCTTTGATAAACTTTAATTTTATCTCCTGCATCTTTTCCTTGATCTTCTTACCCATGGCTTTTCTCATATTATCAGCTTCAGCCATTGAGAATCCTGCGAAGTCTCTTGCGATCTGCATAACCTGTTCCTGATAAACTATGATACCATAAGTTTCTTTCAGAGAATTTTCAAGAACCGGATCAAGATAAGTGATAGGCTTTCTTTTGAATCGCCTTTCAATGAAATCCGGAATAAGCTTCATTGGACCCGGACGGTAAAGAGCATTCATTGCTGCAAGGTCATTGATGTTTTCAGGCTTTAGCTTGGCAAGATATTCTCTCATTTTACCTTTTGAGAACTGAAAGATACCAACAGTAGAGCCTGCAGAAAAAAGCTCATATGTTTTCTTATCGTCTAAAGGAATTTTTTCTACAGTGAGATCAATATTATATTTATCGTTAACGAGCTTTAGAGCGCGGCTTAGAACTTTTAATTCCTTTAATCCAAGAAAGTCGATCTTGATCATTCCTGCATCTTCGAGCTGATTCATATCATACTGAGTGCAGAAAACGTCTTCATCTTTTTTATTCGGATCTTTATTAGCTTTATCAGCTGATGCTTTTGAAAGCGGAACATAGTTTGTCACTTCAGAAGGCGCTATAACAATTCCTGAGGCATGAATTGAAGCATTCTTATTCAGATTTTCCAGCACCATAGCATATTCCAGCATTTTCTTTTTGGATTCTTTCTGAGCAGGAAGACCTGTGTTGAAATATTTTTTAAAGTCTTCAACTTCAACAATACACTCACTCAGTTTTTTAACTTTTCCGAAAAGAACAGGTATGTGCTTGGTTAGTTCATTAATTTCTGCATAAGGGAATTTCAAAACTCTTCCAACATCTTTCAAAACTCCGCGAGGCGCAAGCTTATTAAAAGTAACTATCTGAGCTACTGCTGTATCGCCGTATTTTTCTTTTGCATACTGGATAACTTCATCGCGCCTGTCATCCTGAAAATCGATGTCGATATCGGGCATTGATACTCTTTCAGGATTCAGAAATCTTTCAAAGAACAGACCATATTTCAACGGATCAACTTCTGTAATGCCTGTGACATAGCATACCAAACTACCTGCGCAGCTTCCGCGGCCGGGACCTACAAGAATACCTTTTGAACGTGCATTACTTATGAAATCGGCTACGATAAGGAAGTAACCGGAAAAATCCATTTTCGCAATAACATCTAACTCAAAATTTAATCTATCAAGATATTCCTGAGAAGGAGTTCCCATTCTGTCCTTAATACCTTCGAGGGAAATTTTTCTCAGGTATTCATTAAAATCGAGAACTACATTCTTATCATTTGCCGGAACATTGAAGCGCGGCATGTAATTGGATTTCGTATCAAGAACGAGATCACATTTTTCAGCGACTTCAAGAGTTGAAGTTATTGCTTCGGGAAAGTCCTGAAAAATTTCACACATTTCTTTAGTGGACTTGAAATAGATCTGGTCAGTTCCGTATCTGAAATATCTTGGATCTGTTAGATCGGTAACATCATCGATCTTATTCTGCTTATAAATTATGATAAGATAAATGTTATGAGCGGCAGCGTGTTCTTTTTTTACATAGTGCACATCGTTAGTTGCTATAAGCT
>JBBRMY010000288.1:0-2025 GCA_038230595.1 Ignavibacteria bacterium | reverse complement strand
TTTTATATCCGCCAACCATTAACAATACAAGATCATTTCTTTCCTTCTTAAGCTCTTTATAAACCTTTATCAAATGGTGGTAACCATAATCCTTACTTCTGAAATTTCCTATAGCAATGAGAATTTTTTTATCCTGAGGAAGATCATATTTTTTGCGAAGTGCTGACTTTTCATTTTCAGTTACAGGCTTGAAATCTTCGAAATCAACTCCTTCCATATAAAAACCGGCATTATTCATTTTAAGGTCTTCTTTCAGATACTGAGCTTCAACCATTGAACCTGAAAAATAATAATCACAGTTTTTTAATGAATTAACGTCAAGACGGTTCTCAATAAGATAATACCATTTAAAAAGCTTCTTCCATGATTCAAGCTGTTCGAAACTGAATTTTTTAAAACCGGAACTTCTGTGAAGACAGATAACAGGAAGCCTGCTTTTGATCTTACCTATTTTATGAAGCAGCCAAATATGGAACCATGCATGACCAACACTGATATTTAAAATCAGGTTTTCTTTCGCTGACATTATTTCGAGCAGCTTGAAAATTTCCGGAGATAAAATTCCATCGCCAACCTGAGGGATCCTGAAATATTTGCCCGGGAAAACTCTGTGTGTTATTCCATCTACAACCTTTGAATAAACCTGATCAATTCCATTTCCATATGGTCTCCAGCATTCAACATCATATTTATCGGTAAGCAGTAAAAGCTCTTTTGCAGCAATTACATGATGATCAGCTTTAAAAAAGCCTATCCATCCCGGAGGCGAATCCAGTTTTATATACTCTGCAGGACTGATCTGCTTAATATAATCTTCGGGATCGCTGAATCTTTGAATAACAGGACTTGGAAAATGACAGAGGAGATGAATGATCTTTGTTTTAGGCAAGCGCAGATTCAAGTTTATGAATATCAGGGAAGTTCACTAAAACTCCCATTCCTTTTTTCTGATACACAACCGCTGAACCTAAAGCAACGGCAGATGCCTTTCCTGCTTTAACTGCATTAGCAATATCAGGAATTGAATTTGCCCCACCATGTGCAATAACAGGAATTGAAACAACTGATGTTATGCTATTGATTAGTTCTGAATCCAGACCTTCCCAGGTACCTTCCCTGTCAACTGAAGTAAGAAGTATTTCTCCGGCACCCAGCTCCTGCAGTTTTTTTGCCCATGCTGCGGGATCTTTTATTGAGATGCTTTTATTTGAATGAGAATAAACTTCATTTTTTCCGAAAAAGTTTTTCTTAACATCAATAGAAGCTATAAGACTTTGCGAACCGAATCTTGATGCAATTTCAGTTACAAGCTCAGGCTTTTCAAATAACACAGAATTAAGGGCAACCTTTTCCAAGCCCGTTGTTAGAATTTTACTTACCTGATCTATATTGGTAATTCCGCCGCCATACGAAAGCGGCATGAAACATTCTTCTGCGATATCTTTCAATAAGTTAAGATCAGGTTCCCGGTTATTTTTTGATGCAAGAATATCCAGAAAAATTAATTCATCAACCAATAGCTCATTAAAGATCCTAACTGTGTTACATGGATCGCCAATATAACCGAACTTTCCGAAATTAATTGTCTTTACAAGAGCGCCATCGTGAAGAAGCAAAACTGGAATGATACGGGTTTTTAACAATCCTTAATTTTATGTTTATGCTGTGCAGCGTTTAATATTGAAGGTGCAATTTTTAGATCAGGATACTTTGATTCATGCCTTTCAATTATATCAGTCATTTGTTTATAAAAATCAGCACTTGTAAATTTATTATTTGCAGAAGGTATAACATCCGATGAATAATCTTCAACCAGGAAAAATGAATCCCTGGTTTTTACAAGCAGATCGTTTTTATTATAGATCTTAACGATTGTTCCAGGTTCAATATTCTTACTTTCTTCTGAAATAGAAAATGGAATGCCTGACCAGACAACTACTTTTTTATTATTTAACAAAGTATACGCTCCGGGATATGGCTTAGTAAGAGCTTTAATGAAATTAAAAATTTCCGTACTGCTCCTGT
>JBBRMY010000287.1:0-2034 GCA_038230595.1 Ignavibacteria bacterium | reverse complement strand
TGTACCCTCTGGAGATCTTTGCTTGCTTTCTCATTTTTCTTTATTAAATTTTACAGAATGCTTGTGCACTCACTGTGCACGTATATAATCTATGATTACTAAAGAATTTTATCAAAGACAGTTTCCGGGAGTTTTCCTTTTCAAAATATTTTCGATAAACCAATTTATTATTTTAAGCTGATTCTATATTTTATAAGTAACTATGATAAGTCCCCAGTTAATAAAGATCCTGAGATCATTTAGTCCTGAAGAGAGAGAATCCCTTAATGATTTTGTTTATTCACCATATTTTAATAAATCAGCAAGTATTCACCGCTTGTGGGAGGCTTTGAAGATGTTTGCTCCGGAATTTGAAGATCCGGATTTAAGCAAAGAAAAGATCTTCGAAATGGTATATGGGAATAAGGAATATAAATACGCTACGATAAAAAACCTGATCTTTACATTTACAGGCTTACTCGAACAGTTTATGGAATTGAAATCTCACGAGAGAAATAAATTTCAGAATGAATATAACACACTTGTTTATAGTATAGTGAGATATCTGCCGGAAATGTTCAAAAAGAAATTCGCAAATATAATTAAGGATTATAAAAATAAAAGCGAGGGGCTTGATCTGCATTATTTATACAAATATCTTCTCATCAGACATTATACAAGCTTTTCCGCTCTTGAATCAAAAAAAAATAAGATCCTCTTTGAACAAGGAGACTCACTTATCCATTTCTTTCTAATACATTTATTTCAGGTTCACTATAATATAAAGGTTTATTATAGTTCAGAAAATTATTCTCAAGAAAATAATCTGGTTGAAAAACTTCTGAATATTCTTGATCTGGAAAAAATATTGGCAGAGATTCGGTTAAACAATCCAAAGGACTTTCAGATAGTTAATGTTCATTATTATTCCTATTTATGCCAGACAGATCCTGAAAATGATGGGTATTTTTATCAGTATAAAAAACTTCTATTAAGCCTTCAAAAAACATTGCATAGATCAGATTTCAAGACCCTTTCAAATAACTTTTTGAACATCCTTAATGAAAGATCATTTGCGGGAGTAAAAGGTACTAAAAATGAGACTGCCGAGTTTTCCATATTTCTTTTCTCTCATGGAATTGATTTCGGGAACACTGTTTCTAAGATCAGTCTTATAACATTTAGTAAAAACATTAAAAATTTTTTTGAAGTACTTAACAGGAACTATGCTGAGAAATTCTATGAGAGATTTAAAGACAGGCTTATAGAAAAAGATAAGGAAAACATGAAGAATTATTATTTAGCTTTTCTGCATTATTCAAAGTCAGAGTTTGATAAAGCTTTGGAATATTCCAGCCGGATTAAAATGGAAATTGACCGGTTCAAACTATCAGTTAAGGAACTGCAACTAAAATGTTATTATGAGCTTAATGAAACGGAATCATTTCATTATACTCTTGACGCCTACAGACATCTTGTTTCAAGGAATGACTTCATTAATAATGAGCGGAAGGAATATACAAAATGCTTTTTAAGAGTGATAAATTATCTTTTTGAATATAAAACTTCTAAAAAAGATACAATCGCATCTATAAAAATAGAAATGAAAAATAAAATGCTGAATAAGGAATGGATATTTGAGAAGCTTAAAGAGATTGAAAAATAAAAAGTTGAAAAGCATGCATATTACTAAAGGTTTTATTCTTATTGCTTTACCTAATTTTTATCCTCTATTGGAGTTAAGTTCCGATATATCAAAAGAAACCTGACAGGCAAAAGAACCTGTCAGGTTTTTTTATCTATTTCACAAGCACCATCTTTTTTGTTGTTATAAACTTCTGCGAACTTCCCTCCGCAACAATATTATAGAAATACATTCCGCTTGCCATAGTCGATGCATTGAACTCCACTACATAATAACCCGCCGGCTGGGTTGAGCCTACCAGATTTGAAATTTCCCTACCTCTCAAATCATATATTTTCAGCGATACTTTGCTGTCAACCGGCAGATCATATTTAATTTTTGTAGATGGATTAAATGGATTTGGATAATTC
>JBBRMY010000286.1:0-2052 GCA_038230595.1 Ignavibacteria bacterium | reverse complement strand
AATGATGATACTCTTGCAGAAACTTTAAAAATAATGCGAGTTCATGGCGGAAAGCCGAAATATTATCATAAAGTTATTGGTGGAAATTTCAGAATTGATGAATTGCAGGCATGCGTGCTGAATGTAAAGCTCCCGCATCTGCAGGAATGGACTGAAACAAGACAAAGACATGCAAAGATTTATCATGGATATTTTATTGAGAATGAGCTTGCAGAAAAAGAAGGACATACTTCTTTTGATGAAAAGAATAAAATTTTAATTCCTTCAGCAGTTTATGAAAATTCAGAAGTGAAGAATTTTCATATTTACAATCAGTATGTAGTAAGAGTTGAAAAACGTGACGAGCTCATTGCTTATCTTAAGGGAAATAATATCGGAACTGAAATTTATTATCCGGTACCTTTTCATCTTCAGGAATGCTTTGCTGATCTTGGACATAAAAAGGGTGATTTCCCTATTGCGGAAGCTTGTGCAGATACATCACTTGCACTTCCGGTCTATCCCGAGCTTTCAGATGCTCAGATATTATACACATGCGAAAAGATAAAAGAATTTTTAGTTAAATAAAATGTCAGTTTCAGAAAAAAAATTCTACGTGAATGATCACGCCATAGTTGATGACGGATGTGAGATAGGTGAAGGAACGAAGATATGGCATTTCTCCCATGTGCAAAAGGGAAGTAAGATAGGGAAGAATTGCGTACTGGGACAGAATGTGAACGTCGGAAATAATGTTACAATAGGTAACTTTGTAAAGATCCAGAACAATGTTTCTATCTATGAAGGTGTTGAGCTTGAAGATTATGTTTTCTGCGGACCTTCAATGGTTTTTACAAATGTTCTTGATCCCCGATGTAAGTATCCACAGGTTGGAAAAGAATTTTATCACAAGACATTAGTAAAAGAAGGTGCTTCATTAGGAGCGAATTGTACAATAGTTTGCGGCAATACTATAGGTAAAGCAGCATTCATAGGCGCCGGAGCAGTTGTTACGAAAGATGTTCCTGATTTTGCTTTAATGGTTGGCAACCCGGCAAGAAGGATAGGATGGTTCAGTGAGGCAGGAGTTAAGTTGAAATTTGATAAAGACGGAAATGCATTTTGCAGCAAGTCGAACATGCATTACAAGCTTATTGACGATAAAGTAATTGAAGCATAATAATTTTAAATGAATTTTTTAGTTACAGGTGGCGCAGGATTTATCGGTTCTAATATAGTTGATAAGCTTTTATCATCGGGTCACTCTGTGCGCGTACTTGATAATCTTTCAACAGGCAGAAGAGAAAATCTAAAAAGCAGTAGTAAGCATATCGACCTTATTGAAGGTGACCTTAGAAGCTTTCATAATGTTGAAAGAGCTGTTAGAGATATTGAAGTCATTCTTCACTTAGGAGCTCTTCCTTCTGTACCGCGTTCTATATATGATCCGATAACAACGAATGAAGTGAATGTAGTGGGTACACTGAACATTCTTGAAGCTGCAAGAAATGCAAAAGTAAAAAGAGTAGTTTTTTCATCTTCCTCATCTGTTTACGGAAATAATCCGCAGCTTCCTAAAGTGGAAACAATGATAACGAATCCGCTTTCACCATACGCAGTTTCAAAGCTAACAGGTGAAAACTATTGCCGGGTATTCTCAAGCATTTACGATATGGAAGTTATATGCTTAAGGTATTTTAATGTTTTCGGACCAAGGCAAAATCCTGATTCACAGTATTCTGCAGTTATTCCGAAATTCATTCAGTCAATTATGAATGATGAAAAACCTGTTATTTACGGTGACGGTACACAAAGCAGGGATTTTACCTATATAGAAAATGTAATTAATGCAAACATGCTTGCATCAGAATGCAAATATGAACAGGGAATGACAATGAATTGCGCATGTCATGACAGAATTACTTTGAACGATCTTGTTGAAAAAATAAATTCAGTTCTCGGAAAAAATATTAAGCCGGTGTATGAAGTTGAAAGAAAGGGAGATATCAAGCATTCATTTGCTGACATCGATCTTGCAAAAAGCAAAATAGGTTATGAGCCGCTCGTTAATTT
>JBBRMY010000285.1:0-2091 GCA_038230595.1 Ignavibacteria bacterium | reverse complement strand
ATATACAGCAGGTACTGGAATTAAAAGATCTGAACATGTTTGGAATTGATATTAACAGTAAGGTAGAGAGTTCGATCGGAATGAAAGACATAAGCAAAGTAAAAGAAGTAATACAATTTACGAGAAACTACAAAAGAGAAAAATAAATTATGAATTTGAAATATGAAGTTGATAAGGATGGATTTTATGGAAATTATGGAGGAGCTTTTATTCCCGAAATGTTATATGAAAATATAAATTCACTCCGGGAAAATTATCTTCACATATTAAATGCTCCTTCATATAAAGAGGAATTAAATTTTCTTTTAAATGATTATGCAGGAAGACCGTCTCCATTGTATTTTTCTAAAAGCCTTTCAGAAAAATATCAAGCTCAGATCTATTTGAAAAGAGAGGATCTAAATCATACAGGTTCTCATAAAATAAATAATGCTCTCGGACAGATCCTCCTTGCAAAAAAATTAAATAAAAAAAGGATCATTGCAGAAACCGGTGCCGGTCAGCATGGAGTGGCAACAGCGACTGTCTGCGCATTAATGAATATGGATTGTGTTATTTATATGGGAGAGATCGACGTAGAGAGACAGCAGCCGAATGTTGAGAGAATGAAGCTTCTTGGAGCAGAAGTTATTCCTGTTTCGTCTGGCAGCCGGACTTTGAAAGATGCAACTAATGAAGCTATTAGGGACTGGATAAATAATCCGGATACATATTATCTGATCGGCTCGGTTGTGGGTCCGCATCCATATCCTGATATTGTTGCAAGACTTCAGTCAGTCATAAGCGAGGAGATCAAAGAACAGCTTTTCGAAAAAACTGGAAAGTCAGAGCCTGATCTGGTTATTGCCTGTGTTGGTGGAGGAAGCAATGCTGCGGGAGCATTTTATCATTATCTGGAAAATAAAAATGTAAGACTTATCGCAGTTGAAGCAGCAGGGAAAGGGATAGATAGCGGATACTTCGCTGCTACTATAGCATTAGGCAAGACCGGAATTCTTCATGGAAGTAAAACAATCCTGATGCAGACTGATGACGGTCAGATCACTGAGCCGTACTCAATATCAGCCGGGCTTGATTACCCCGGTATCGGTCCACTTCATGCAAATTTATTTGAAACAGGTCGGGCTGAATTTATTTCCGTTACTGATGAAGAAGCGTTATCCGCAGGTATAGAACTTAGCAGGACGGAAGGAATTATTCCTGCCCTTGAATCTGCCCACGCAATAGCTGCCTTGAAGAAATTAAAATTCAATCCTCAAGATGTTATAGTAATAAATCTTTCCGGAAGAGGTGATAAAGACATGAAAGCATATTCGAATGCTATGGATCAAATGAAGGGTATATAATGACAAAGAATAGAATAACGGAGCTCTTTGAAAAGAAAACAAAAAATATATTATCGGTTTATTTCACTGCAGGCTATCCTCACTTAAATGACACAGAAAAGATCATAAAACTATTAGAAAGCTCGGGTGCTGACATTATTGAGATTGGTATTCCATTCTCTGATCCTTTAGCTGATGGTGAAGTAATCCAAAAAAGCAGTTCACAGGCATTAAAAAACGGAATGACATTAAATATTCTTTTTGATCAGTTAAAAAATATTCAAAAAGAAGTTTCTATCCCGCTAATTCTGATGGGATATCTGAATCCGGTTTTGCAGTTTGGGATGGAAAAATTTATAAAGAAATGCAATGAGACAGGAATTGACGGAGTTATAATTCCTGACCTTCCGCCGGACATATATTTTAATGATTACAAAAAATTGTTTGAGCAGAATAACTTATCCAATATACTAATTATAACTCCTGATACAGTTTCACAAAGAGTAACTTTTATTGATTCAGTATCTACCGGGTTTATATATTTGGTTTCATCGTCAAGTACAACGGGGAGCAAATCATCTTTAAACGAGCAGTCTTTTAACAAACTTGATATGACAGCATTAAATAATCCTGTGTTGATTGGATTTGGGATCTTTGATAAGGAAAGCTTTGTCAAAGCATGCAGCTTTGCTAATGGGGCTATAATCGGCAGTGCATTCATCAAAACAATTTCATCAGGCAAGCTTGAAGAAACTATCCCGTGTTT
>JBBRMY010000284.1:0-2109 GCA_038230595.1 Ignavibacteria bacterium | reverse complement strand
TGCATTTTACTATTGTAAGACCAACGCCACTTTATGAAAACTTTTTAATTCCACAGGTGAAAAATGGAATATTGAAAGGAAAACTTACACAACCGATTAACAGAGAAACAATTCAACAATACATTGCAGCAGAGGATATTGGCAAAGCCAGTGTTAAAATATTTCAGAACAGGGACATGTATTTGGGCAGAACAATTCACCTTGCAGCAGAACAATTGAGCACAGAGGAAGTAGCTAATATATTTTCTAATGTGCTCGGCAAAAAGATAGAATACAAAAAACTACCCTTGCTGATAACAAGATTATTTTTAGGGAATAATTTGTATAAAATGTTTAAGTGGATAAACGAAAAAAGTTCTTCTTCAAAAGAAGATGTCGAGTTAACAAGAAAAGAATTTCCAGATCTGTTAGATCTTAAAAGCTGGATTGAAAAGAATTTTAAATCAACTAATTTATAAAAAATAACAATTATGGAATTAATTATTACGGTCTTACACATTTCTTGCAGCTTATAATGCAGGTATGTGCAGTTTGCAAATACAGCACTATGGAATATATCATTATGTTGGAAAAGATAATTTTAAAAATTACATGAGCGCAAATAACAAATCTGCTTTTATCCCGGCAGTTCTTCCAGATATGTTAATGCTCATTTTAAGCATCGTTTTAATGTTTAGCCGTCCCGCTTTTATGACAAGTGTTGAAGCTATCCTATCACTTGCATTAAACATTGTAGCATTTATCTCAACATTCAAATGGCAACGAAAACTGCAATCAGATATGGCTGAAACCGGTTATGACGAGAAAAAAATAAATCTCCTGCTTTCAACCAATTGGATACGAACAATTGCTTTTATTTTACTTGGGATTTTGACGATTTCAATTTTGGTAATTGCTATAAAATAATCCGGAAGCAAAAAAATAATTATGAGGGAAGATAGTGTGAAAAATTTATTCCTCTAAACGAATATACTTTATCCCTTTAATTTCCTCCAGGAAATTATCGAGTTGAAATTTACCAACTCTTGTTCTTCGTAGCTCTTTTAGGTAGCCCCCGACATTTAAAGCTTCGCCGATATCGTTTGCAAGGCAGCGGATGTAAGTTCCTTTTGAACAAGAAACTTCAAAGTATATCTGAGTTTCACTTAATCTTTTAAGAGTCAGCTTTTCTATATTAACTTCGCGCGGCTTTCTTTCAATTGTCTCTCCTGCTCTTGCTAATTTATAAAGCGGCTTTCCTTTATGCTTTAATGCTGAATGCATCGGAGGTATTTGCTCGATCTTTCCAGAGAATTTGTTTCTTATTTCTTCGATATCGCTTTCTGTAATATGCTCTGCACTTACTATGTCATATTCAACTGATTCTGTATCAAATGTTTTTGTTTTTGCACCGATACGGATAACTCCTGTGTAATCCTTGTCGTATTCTATGAATTCATTTATTATTTTTGTTTTATTACCTGAACAAAGCACAAGAAGTCCTGTAGCATTAGGGTCGAGAGTACCGGCATGACCGACTTTTTTTAATTTGAATTCTTTTTTGAAAATTGATACAACATTGAAGGAAGTCATAGCATAGGGCTTATCGACAAGAAAGATAGAGTTGTCGAAGGGGTTGAGGGGGAGTATTTCGGGTTTAGTATCTTGCAATGGAATGAAAAAATAATGTCACCCCTACGGGGTTTGGAATAATGGATAAGAGTGTTACAATAATCCCACCCCTACGAGGTTTAAAAAAAATGGTTCAGAGTGTTACAATAATATCACCCCTACGGGGTTACATTTTACAATATACAAACTAAGTATTATTCAGGAATTTCTCTCAGATGAATTGTTTTCTTCAGGATCGTTCTCGTGTGAAATGTTCTCTTCAGTATCATTCTCGTGAGAATGGTTCTCTTCAGGATTGTTCACTTGCTTAATGTTCTCTTCCGAGTCGTTTTCTTTCGAATTCTCGTGGGAAGTTTTTACTTCCGGGTTATTTATCGGCTTACTTATTTTGGAATTATACTCTTCAGTATCAAATCCCATTTCGTTTTTCAGCTTCAGGTTCTCAATTTTATTTTGCTCATCTTTGTCGTGGATCTCTTTTAAAAGCTTATTCATCTT
>JBBRMY010000283.1:0-2119 GCA_038230595.1 Ignavibacteria bacterium | reverse complement strand
TTTATAAAAGTGTTGTGCCAGTAAAATATGGTGGCCGGCTTTCATCAGTTCTTGATGTAGATATTAAAGACGGCAATGATAAAAAGATAAGCGGAACCGGGGGTATCGGATTACTAACGAGCAAGCTTACACTGGAAGGGCCGATCGTAAAAGATAAAACTTCTTTCATTATTGGCGCACGAACTACTTATTCAAACTGGATACTGAAAGCCATACCTAATTCTGCTTACAGCAACAGCAGGGCTTCATTTTATGATGCAAATATTCACATCAGCCATACCATCAATTCAAAAAATAATCTATACCTCACCGGCTATATCAGCAGCGATAATTTCAGGTTTGATATGGATACCACTTATAAATATGGCAACAAAAATGCCATCATAAAATGGAAACATATTTTTAATAATAAGTTTAATGGTTTATTATCAGCAGGCATTGATCATTACCAGTATAATGTAACAAGCAATATCAACCCTGTAAATAGTTATAAACTTGGTTACGACATTAATCAAACTAATTTTAAAGCTGATTTTAATTACAGGGTTAATAATAAACAATCATTCAATTTTGGATTGAATGCAATTTATTATAAACTTCACCCGGGAAGTTATCTCCCTTTAGGAAGCCAGTCATTGGTAAAGCCGGATGTACTGCAACCGGAGCAGGCGTTAGAGAGCGCCGCTTATCTTGGATATGAATATAATATTTCTTCAAACCTTTCTTTAAATGTCGGGTTACGCTACTCAATGTTTAATTATCTGGGGCCGCACGATACTTATAATTATGTAACAGGATTGCCAAGAGAAACTGCAACCATTACTGACACTGTTTCTTATAATTCAGGAAAGATTATAAAAACTTATCAGGGACCTGAATACCGAATTTCATTGAGATATGCATTACCCGGCGACGCATCCATTAAGCTTGGCTATAATACTTTGCGGCAATATATACACCAGCTTTCCAACACCATTTCAGTATCTCCTACCGACATCTGGAAACTGAGTGATGTTTATATTAAGCCGGAAACAGGAAGTCAATATTCAATTGGTTTTTATAAAAACTTCAATTCAAATAATATTGAAACCTCTCTTGAATTTTATTATAAAGACTTAAATAATATGCTTGATTTTAAAAGTGGCGCTTCAGTTTTGCTGAATCATCATATAGAAACGGATATCATTAACTCAAAAGGGAAAGCTTATGGCGCTGAATTTTTAATTAAGAAAGTTACCGGTAAATTAAATGGATGGCTCAGTTATACCTATTCACGCACACTTATTAAATCAGCGGATTCACTTGCTGGTGAAAGCATTAACAAAGGAGCTTATTACCCTACCAGCTATGATAAGCCTAACAATGTAAACTTCATCAGTAATTACAAATTCTCTCATCGTTTAAGCATGTCCGTTAATATTGTTTACAGTACAGGCAGGCCCATTACTTTACCAATTGCTGTTTTTTATTCCAATGGAGCTCAGCGGCTGCTATATTCGGACAGGAATGCTTATAGGATACCGGATTATTTCAGAACGGATCTCTCGGTAAATCTCGACGGAAATCATAAAATAAAACAAACATTTCATAATTCATGGTCATTTGGAATATATAATCTTACGGCGAGAAAAAATGTGTATTCGGCATTTTTCGTATCAGAGAATGGTGTTGTAAAAGGATACCAGTTATCTATATTCGGAACGATTATACCTTTCATATCATACAATTTCAGATTTTAAAAATGAAAAAGCTGCTCCATATATTTTTTCTTTTTATTTTTAGTACATGCGTGTACGTTAGTTGCAAAAAGCCTTACACCCCACCGGCAATAAAGATTGATAACAAGTTCCTGGTTATTGATGGCTCCCTGCTCAACAGTCCTGATTCACCAAGCATTATTACTTTGAGCAGAACTGTTAAGCTTACCGATAGCACACAGGCTATCTATCCGGAAACAGGTGCAACGGTTTCTGCAGACGACAATGCCGGCGGTACTTTCGCTTTCTTTGAAACTTCCGGAGGAAAATATCAATCACCGCCTTTATCCCTTAACCCAACAGCGATGTATCGCTTGAAGATTACTGCATCAACAGGCGATCAATATGAATCTGATTTTGTT
>JBBRMY010000282.1:0-2139 GCA_038230595.1 Ignavibacteria bacterium | reverse complement strand
AGCTACAGATATTGAATTTCTTCTGAAAGAAAATATTCACAGGAAGGAATTACTTGAAATAAAGCAAAGCTGTAGTATCGCTATAGATCAGGTTGGAGGAGTTTCAGGAGGAAGCGGGTACGGAAAGAATTCGATCGAGAATCTTGCAATTGGGATACCGACGGCTACTGAGTTCAGTGATGACTACCTGAGCTTCATCAAAGAAAATCCCTTCATTTGCTCAACCATTGAGACTTTGTATAAAGACCTGCTTGGATTAATTAATAATAGGGAGGGTTTAACAGAGCTTTCGAAAAAAGGAAGAGGCTGGGTAGAAAAATATCATTCATTTGAGTCGGTGAATAAGCAGCTAATTACCTATTACGAGAAAAATAAAATTATTTAATTTTTTAATCAGGATATAAAAAAACCTGAAAGGAAGTTCCTATCAGGTCAGAAATAAAATTATATTATTAAGATTTAATTTGTTTCGTCTTGTATCATCTGAAGCTCATCCTGAGCATAAATAAATCTTGAATATCTCCAGGCTTCACCCTTTCTGTGAATAACCAGGCAAACACCATCTTCGATCATCATTCCAATATCAAAAGGAGCATCAAACCATTCCACATTTTTTTCGCCAACATTTTCAAATGATAATTCAGCTCTGTTCAAAAGGAACATAACTTTGTAAGATCCTACCGGAGTTTTAGAAGTTCTGTAAACAAGAGCAACATCCTGAAAACCATCACCGGAAAAATCACCGTATCCGAAGGTAAGTATTTTAGCATCATCCGGAAGCTTTTCACCGATATTATCTATGAGATCATCACGGATAACACCGTCAAAAACACCCATAAATTCTTCAACATCGATCTCCAGTTTTTCATTTGAACCGGATTCTTGAGCTTTTAACTCATTAATGGCTATAAATATTAGTAATGCAAATACTAAAAAATACAGCGTTTTCTTAAACATGGCAATAAAATTTGGTTAAACAAAACTAAGTATTCTATTTTTAATATGCAACAGGTCTTTACTTAAAGTTCTTCTTTAAGTGATAATCTGCGAAATTTCAACAGATCTCCAATATTATTTTTTCTGCAAAATACAATAAATGAAAGTAAAAGAAGAAATGCGATACAGATTTGCAAGATCGGGGAAGTATTAAAAAATTTGATTGAATAAAAAATAGAATATAGTATTACTGATATTAATGTTAATAAAATAATCTTTTTCTTCTCAAAAATCAGTTCATATATTCGGATAGTCTGAAAGAAAAGAAGAATTGTGATAACTATAAATGTTATTAATGTAGAAAGTGCTGCTCCTGTATAAGAATATTTTGGTATTAAAATAATATTGAGAATAATGTTCAGGATCATACCGATAAAAACATTTAAAAGCAGATAACCCGTTTTATTTGCAAAAAATGGCGCAACAGTTAGCGTTGAATAAAGTCCGCTGAAAAAGTAAGCAAGCAGAACAAATGGAATTATAATAAGTCCGGGCCAGTAATTCTGCTGAAGAATATAAAATCCCCCAAAGTTAATTTTCACAAGAGGTTCTATAAGAAATGAGAAAGCAAGAAACATAAAAGCCCCTAAGAAAATAAATTTAGTAAAGATACCGCTGATGATCTTTTTATTTTCCGGATCTTCACGGATCTTTAAAAAATACGGAGTCCACGAAAATTTGTATGCACTTATCATTAGGCTCATCACTGTACCTAGCCGGTAGCATGCAGAATAGACACCAACTGTCGATTCATCGAAATAATATTTTAAGAAGAACCTGTCAGAAATATCAATTATTAATAGAAAGATCCCTGCATAAATAAATTTATTACCGAAAGAAAGCAGCATCTTTATTTTATCTTTTGAAACAGAGATTCCCAGGTAATTTTTATTTATTATCAGTCCTGCAAAAAGAGAAAAAATTGTTGAGATTATTGAACTATATAAAATCGATTCAATGCCAAGCTTCAGAACTATTACAAAATAAAAGTTAAGTGCAGTATTAATTATTAAAGTTGCGAGAGTAAAGTAGGTGTAGACCTTTGCTTTTGACAGTGCTCTCAAAGCAAGCAATGGTATTCTATTCAGATTATCGACTATAAGCAGAATGGTTAAAAGCCTGAACAACTTTAATCCTGCTTCT
>JBBRMY010000281.1:0-2166 GCA_038230595.1 Ignavibacteria bacterium | reverse complement strand
TCCGCTCTCAAATCCTGACTTGTATACCGTTACAATTGCCTATCCAATAAAAGGAACACGTTTGTATCATGAGATTGAAGATAAAATAACTACACCATACGACTTTGCTATTTCTACAGACAGAGATATTGATTTTAAACGGACTCATTCCAAAAATTTCTATAAATATGCAGTGAGGTGGGTTTATAATGAAGTGAATTACAAAAAAGAAAAAAGTAAATTCCGGAAATTAAAGAACCGAATAAAATCAGAAGTTGCACAGATGTTAATGGCATTAAGTTAGCCTTTTCAGAATTAACTTTTTTGAACACTTCGTTCCTGCTATTTTCATTTATACCCTAATAGAATGAGTCAGAAATTAAAGATCGTTTCCGTTGTATTCGGAATTCCTGTTCTGTTTTCCTTCTTCATATATGGCGTTTTTGGGTTTACTTCGTGGAGAGATATTTATCAGGTAATGACAGTAACATTTGTATTCTTCCTGCCTTTTATCGCAGGAGCATTAACAGTTTTTCTCTCGTCAAAATCAAAAGCTGCTTCTATCCCCTACCGGATCTTCACACCATGGATAACGATTTTTATTTTTTTTCTGTTAACCGTGGCACTTGCTATGGAAGGTTGGGTTTGCTGGATGATGATGCTTCCATTCTTTTTATTTATCGCTTCACTTGGTGGGTTATACAGCGGATACATTAAAACGAAGATCAGCAGATTGAATGAAAAGCTGAACATTTCATTGCTAATACTTCTTCCATTTTTGTTGTCACCGGTTGAGCAAATGATAAAGTTCATTCCCGGAACATACGAGGCATATACTGAGATAGTGATAAATTCTTCAGCCGAAAAAATATGGAGTAATGTAACAAGAGTCGGCGAAATAAAGCAGGAGCAGGACAAGGGAAAGCTGACTGAGTTTATGGGATTCCCAAGACCGATAAAGGCAGAGCTGAATTTTGAAGGAGTAGGTGCAACCCGGGAAGCTATTTTCAGTAAAGGACTTGTCTTCCACGAAACTGTTCTGAGCTATGAAGATAAAAAGAAAATGGTCTTCACTATCAAAGCAAATCCATACGACATTCCGTCAACAACAATGGATGAGCATATTGTAATTGGCGGAGATTTTTTCGATGTGCTTGACGGAACTTATGAGCTGGAAAAGCTGGAAGGAAATAAATACCGTCTCCATTTGTATAGTCATTTTATACTATCCACTAACTTTAACTTTTATGCATCGTGGTGGGCAAAATTGATAATGAAGGATATACAGAATAATATACTGCAGGTGATAAAGAAAAGGGCAGAGAATGAATAAAATTGAAACCTTAAAAGCTGATTTTCGTCTTAATATTATACCTAATTCTAAACCCCTTAAATAATGAAATATACCGGAAAACTTATATATGCACTTCTATGCTTGTTATTTATAAACAGTGCAGCCTTTTCGCAGCAAGCTATTGACCCACGGCTTGAAGGAATGGAAAAATATATTCAAAAAGCTATTGATGAATTTAACGTTCCAGGTGTAGGAATATCAATTGTTCAAAAAGGGAAAGTAGTTTACTCCGGCGGTGTCGGATACAGAGATGTTAGCAGAAAGCTTCCGGTAACAAGTAATACTATCTTTGCAATAGGTTCATGTACTAAGGCATTTACTTCGACAGCAATCGGTATGCTTGTAGATAAAGGATTACTTGAATTCGATACTCCTGTCATCACTTACATTCCTGAGTTCAAGCTCTTCGATGATTATGTAACAAAAAATGTAACTCTTCGGGATATGATGAGCCACAGGACCGGACTCCCCCGTCATGATCTTGCATGGTACGGCAATTCAAATGCTTCGCGTGAGGATCTTATAAAGATCATGAGATATCTGGAGCCGAGCAAACCTTTCAGAACAACATGGCAGTATAATAATTTTATGTTCATGGCTGCCGGCTATGTAATCGAAAAGATATCAGGAAAAAAATGGGAAGATTATATCAAAGAAAATATTTTTACGCCTCTTGAAATGAATGACTCTTATATTTATTACAGTGACTTCAGGTCAAACCCTGAAACATCTCTGCCATATGATGAAGAAGTCGTTAATAAAAAGGTTGTAATAAAACCCGTGCCTTACAGAGAGATAATTGGAATGGGTCCTGCAGGCGCGATCAACTCAAC
>JBBRMY010000280.1:0-2168 GCA_038230595.1 Ignavibacteria bacterium | reverse complement strand
TATCCCAATGCTGCGGCAGATGATGAGATGCAACACAGTCAATGGTTCCATCAAGCAATGCTTTTCTTACGGCCATCATGTCTGCCTTTGTTCTTACAGGAGGATTTAATTTAAGGTCGGTATCGTATCCCTGCAGGTCTTCATCACAAAAGTAGGCCTGGTAGGGAGTTATAGAGCAGCTTACCTGAATACCGGTTTCTTTAGATCTCTTTATATACTCCAGGCTTTTGGGTGATGATATCCCGGTAAAGTGGATTTTACTATCGGCATATCTTGCCAATTTTAAATCACGTGCAACCATTAACTCCTCGGCAAGAATGGGTTTACCTGGCAGGCCCATCTGGGTAGATATGATGCCTTCGTTCATCAGCCCGTTTGTGCCAATCGTGGTATCATCGGGAACCTGTATTAGGGTGCCATTAAAATTCTTAACATACTGAAGCGCCTTTAAAAGTAAACCGGCGTTCTGAACGGGCTTAATGCCGTCACTGAATGCTATTGCACCAGACTGGCGCATGTCATACATTTCCGAAAGATCCTTTCCTTCTATCTTTTTTGAAACGGAACCGATAGGATGAATACCTACCCCAAATTCCCTCGCTTTTTGAACAATATACTCAACCTGCGCTTTGTTATCAACCACCGGCTGACTATTTGGTATCAACATTACATCTGTAAAACCACCTGCTGCGGCAGCTTTGGTGCCCGATTCTATATTCTCTTTTTGTTCAAAGCCTGGGTCACCAAAATCAGCAAACATATCCATCCAGCCAATGCTTACACACAACCCGTCCTGTTCAATTAACTGCGCTGCATCGCTGGTAATTCCTGTATCAATAGAGATGATTCTACCGTCTCTTATTAAAATATCTTTGATTTGCCCGTTGAAAGGAGAAGAGGGAGAAATTATGTTAGCCTGCTTTATTAAAACATTCATGTAGTAAAAAGTTGCGCTAAGATAAGATAACTTGCTGTTTTAAAGTTGAAAATTTCAATTACTTTTGCAGGCATCATTTTGGAATGTAGTCGCGTTTGAAGCGGGACATACTTATGGGGAAATTTTCGGGATGTAGCGCAGCCCGGTAGCGCACACGTCTGGGGGGCGTGGGGTCGCAAGTTCGAATCTTGTCATCCCGACAGAATTTAACAAAAAAGCCAAAACCCGCTCTTGTAGCGGGTTTTGTAATTAGAACAAAATTTTCTTTTATTTGATAAAAAGTAGCATATCAAAGCCTGGTATGAATTTCAGCAGTTCGAATAAAGTACAATCATTTAAAAACAAATAAATTATGGTTGAGTTAACGGACGAACTACTTTCTCATATAAAAGATAATAGATTAACGTCTGAAATTCTTTGTAAGTTTCCAGGTTGTGAACATTATACTAATACACAACCATTAAACATCATAGTAAGTTTGAAAAAACTTGCTGAAATATCTTTTAAAATTGATCTAATAAAATTGAGGAAAGTTTAAAGCCTGTTAAATAATTAATGGCCGGGATTAACGTAATTATTAATTTAAAACTCAGTTAACTAATAAGTTTGAATAAGTACGTTGGCCGGTATATGTAAGGCTTCATGTAATTTTCGGATCATAGATAGGCTTAATTTACGTTTGCCAGATAAGATTTCTGATTTTCGGGAACGATAACCGAGGATTGCTGCAAGTTCGGATTCGGACATATTCATTTGGTCTAACCTGAACCGGATAGCGTCTAAAGGATTTGGCGAAGGAACGGGGTAGTGTTCATTTTCATATTCTTTTGCAAGTATAGATAAAATTTCCAACTCGTCAGATTCATCAGAGTTTGGTTTGATTTCTCTTTGAAGTAATGTATATATTCTTTTCAGAGAAGTTTCGTATTGCGTATTATTTTTTATTGGTCTTACCATAACTTATTTTTTTTGCGTTAATCTTATCATATTGATTATGTGTGCCAAACCACACGATAAACACAATTTTTAAACGATATTCAATATCAACGATCAACCCGTAATCATTGCCGTGTATATTAAATATAACCCGCTTGTCTGTCAATATTGAAGCATTTCGATATTGAGCTTTTAATTCATTATAATGACTCCATTCTGTTGTTTCAACCTCTTCATACCATGCCAGTAAAGACTGTTTTGCTGATGGAAACTCTTTCCAATATTCTTTCAAAGT
>JBBRMY010000279.1:0-2178 GCA_038230595.1 Ignavibacteria bacterium | reverse complement strand
TTGGCTATTGGGATTTTGCCAAGAATGTTATAAGTCAGGGACCTTTTGTTATGAATATTTCTGTTCTGGATGAAACTGCAAAAATAGTCGGTCCGGGCATTGCATGGATCGATGCAATTCCTATACTGATCTTTGGTGAAACATGGCTGCCGATCTTTATTTTGAATTGTCTGGTAAGCACTTCAATGATCTATATTATCTATAAGATAACAAAAGAGATCTCCGGTTCTGAAATTGCTTCACTATTCTCTGCATTTATGTCTTCTGTTTATATATACTTTTTAAAGTATATTCCTACAAGCGGAAAAGAAGTGTGGATGGCTTTCTTTTTTGCAATAGTTTTTTATATGACACTTCGTCTGCGTCATAAAAAAGTACATTGGCTGCTTTATACAATTTTACTCGCATTCCTGTTTACTTACTTTGCTCATCTTGATGAAAGATATCTGGGTTATGGGCCACTTCTCTTTATCTTCATAATAATCCTTGATAAAACCGGCAGATCAGCTGGCTTTAAAAAAGCGTTATTATTTACTGCTTTTGTTTTGGTTTTTATGACTCCATGGTTAATTCGAAATTTCAATGTGTATCACCGGCCGATAATAGTAACCTTAAGAACAGCTTCAATAACTGATAAGATATTAGGATATCCAAAGACTGAATACTGGGATGAAAGATCAAGATGGTATATTACCCCATCAGAAATGGATTCAGTACTTGCCGGTACAAGAACGAAAACTCACCTTGGTCTTCCGGTCTCTCAGGAGCAGCTGGATGCAATGCGATCCGGATTAATACCATATCCTTTTTCGCCTGCAGAAACAATGTGGAATTCATTTAAAGCTTTATGGCAGCCAATTGATATCGTAAGATGGAATTATGTTCAGGATGGATACAGATTTGATAACGTACTTTCATTTAAAAATAATTTCAGTGTTTTTGTTACATATGGAATAATGCTTATATTTGCTTTTGTCGCAATGTTCAGGCTTAAAAAAACACAAAGCAAATTATTCTGGTATTTATTCTGTATATTTCTTCTTCATACATTTATTCACGTTGTTCTTATTCCGTTCACTGAATATAGGTACAGAATACCAATTGATTCTACTATTATAGCTTTAGGGTCATTTGGAATTCTGATCTTTTTTCATTTTTTAAATACAAAAAGGAATAAGAAGTCAGTAATCTGAAAAAGAAAATACTCGTTGTAAATCCTATCTCGCTGTATCCTACAAAAGCAATGAACCAGGTCAGAGCTATTCACACAATTAAAAGCTTATCTAAAAAGTTTGATGTAGATCTATTGACCACTGTTAAAAATGATGAAGAGCTAAGCGCATCAAAAAATGCTATGAATTCAATTAATGGAAAATTTTATCCGTTAATTTCAGTTAAATCAAATTCCAGCTTAATTAAAAAGCGCCTTAACCAGCTTTCAGAAAAAGCAAATAATTATTTATTCGCAACTGATACAGGATATTCGTTTGCAAAAAAATATTACGGGGAAATTCTCAGTATCATTAAAAAAGGAAATTATGATATCGTGATTTCTCATTACTGGGAGATCTCAGGATTTTTTACAAAGCTCGATAAAAATATAATCAAGATACTTGACACACATTATGCTGTAGAAGAAAATATAAAGCTAAATGAACAGGGGAAGTACAAAGCAGGAAAAAGTATTACACTAACTCGCGAACTTAATAAAAGTGCTGAGCTTGAAAAGAATTTCATTAAAGCTTCAGATATAATCCTTTCACTTTCCAATTCAAATTTAGAAACATTTAAAAAGCTCGCCCCGGAAAAAGAGCATTTTATGACACCGGACGGAAATGACGTCAGCTTTTTTAACTCAAAAAAAAATGTACCCGAAGAACCGGCTGTACTTTTTTATGGTAATATGGGAAGTGATCAGAATGTAAATGCATTTTTCAGATTTTATAATAACATTTACCCTTCAATTATAAAAAAGATACCTGAATTAAAAGTATATATTGTGGTGTCGAATCCGGTTCAATCAATTAAAGCACTTCATAATGACAAAAATATAATAGTTACCGGATTTGTAGAAGATGTTCGGGAATATTTAAACAAAGGGACATTTCTTATCTTGCCTATGGAAATTGGCGCGGGATTCAGAGGAAGAATTGTTGAAGTTATGGCAATGGGAATTCC
>JBBRMY010000278.1:0-2202 GCA_038230595.1 Ignavibacteria bacterium | reverse complement strand
TTTTCGAATACATCAAGCGCGAATGAAATATCTTCTGAAGCTTCTTTTAAAAGTCTGATTTCAACATCATCAAAATAATTTTTTTCAGTAAAGTACAAGCTGAAAGCTCCTATTATATTACCTGATTTTTTTATAGGAAATGAAATAGCTGCTTTGAATCCCAGTTTCTTTGCATGCGTATCCCATATTTGCTTTAATTTAGTTTCAACATCGTTCACAACATAATAATCTAAACCTTCTAAAACTTTAGCAATTGGTCCATCAGGGTCATATTCAAAATTCTTGAGTTCTTCAGCGAATTCAGCGGTTGCTCCGCAGTGGGCAACATTTTTTATAATTCCCGAACCTTTCTCCGAAAGACCTATCCATGCCATTTTGAAATTCCCCGTTTTTACTGCTATCTTGCATGCTTTATCAAAAAGTTCCTGCTGGTTTTCAACATGAAAAATGGTCTGATTTATCTGGCTAATGAAAGCATATAGACGGTTTGCCTTAGCAATCGTTACTTCAGATTCTTTCCTCTCGGTAATATCCCGAAAATTAGAGATAATACCTCTGACATTTTTATCGTGAAGCAAATTTGTTACCTTTGATACTACCCATCTGTAAGTGCCATTCTTATGCATAAACTTAATAATTCGTTCGTAAACTACACCGGGATTGAGGAGAATTTCCTTTAAAAATAATTTAGATTTTTCTTTGTTGTCAGGTTGTACAATATCCGAAAGAGTTTTTCCTGTAATCTCCTCAGGTTTATACCCTGTTACGCTTTGAAGAGCCGGACTTACGTAAGTAATTTTTCCTGATGCATCCGAAAGCGAAATTATATCCTCCGTGTTTTCAACTAAAGCCCGGAATTTTTTTTCATTACGAATTATTTTTTCACCTGCAATATTTGTTTCGGAAGTGTTTATATGCATCACTATTGCTCCTATTGCATTTCCTAATTTTACGGGTGAAACTATTACTTTGAACCATCTTTTTTCTGAGGGTGAGTCACCGCGGTAATCTAATGAAAATTCATTAAGTGCTCCCGATAAAATATTCTTTATCCCTGTGCCAACTTTACTTCCTGTTTCTTCTGATGCGCCGTTTGCATTGAGTGATACCTCTATATAGTTAATATCGAGTCCATAGTTCTCGGTTTTCATATTGTTCGCTTTTGCAAATGTACACCATGCCTTGTTTACCTCTATTATTTCCCCCGTTTCATTAAGCAGAGCAATATGGTTGAGTGATGAATCTATAATAGATTTTTGTTCGCTTGCTGCAGATAAAATTTGTTCTTCGGCTTTTTTTCTTTCTGTTATGTCTTTATTAAATCCGGTTATTTTTACGACTTCATTTTTTTCATTTCGTTGAACTAAAAATTCACTTTCAACATATTTTGCATTTCCATTGTCACTCTTAACTCTGAAAATCATTTTCCCCGAGTCTCCGTTTGGTAAAATATCATCGACCAAATTTTTTACATAGGTGAGGTCCTCGTTGTGCACATGTTTAAAAAAGTTTTCTTTTGAAGGCACCACTTCCCCAACCTCATACCCAAGCAGTCTGAAGGTTTCATCGGACCATTTTGTTGTAAGAGTTTCAAAATTTGTTTCCCAAATTCCAAATAGGGCAATCCTCTCTGCTTTCTTAAATAGAGATGCGTTAGCAGTTACAATGCTTAAATATTGCTTTAATTCTTTTTCATTCCGGTTATTATTGAGAGCTGTAATAATTGCAGAGGGAAGGCGGGTCAATCTATCTTTCATTATAAAATCAGAGGCTCCCTTATTAACTATCTCAATTGAAAGCTCTTCTGATATTGCTCCCGTAACAAGTATTAGAGGTATGTTTATTTGGCATTGCTGCAGATACTCAAGCGCGTTTATTGAACTAAAGTAAGGTATTGAATGTCCGGCGAGAATAATGTCGGGTAAAAAATCTTTTAAACCATTTATGAATGAATCCCGGCTGTTTACAACAAATGTTTCAAAGTTTAAACCGTTTTTGCCAAGTTCATAATCTATTAAGTATGCGTCTGATTGTAAACTTTCAAGATGAAGTATCTTTATTTTTTTCATTTAACATTAGTAAGGATTACTTATGAAATGTATTTTTAATAATTACTCAGATGTATTAATCCGGGATGGGTAATTATTTAAAAATTTGAATTTTCCTTTTAGCTAAGGGAAATTATTTAAAATGCTCTATGAT
>JBBRMY010000277.1:0-2206 GCA_038230595.1 Ignavibacteria bacterium | reverse complement strand
TCTTGATGGAAGCTTTACATGTACTTTATTCCACCCGTTCGAAGGCGAAGAAGGATTGAATGCTCTTAATTCTGAAGAAAAGATAAAAAGATTTTTTGAAAAATATTTCCCGGATGCTCTTGAGCTTATACCGGATCTTACAAAATCATTTTTAGAGAATCCATCGGGTACTTTGATCACTGTTAAATGCTCGCCATGGTATTACAAAGATGTAGTCTGCCTGCTTGGCGATGCAAGTCATGCTATAGTTCCTTTTTTCGGACAAGGTATGAATGCAGCCTTTGAAGACTGTACAGTACTGGATCAGTGTATCGATGAGCTTGGCTCAGACTGGAATAAGATCTATCCGGAATTCTTTAAGCGTAGGAAAGAAAATACAGATTCAATTGCAGATCTGGCAAACGAGAATTTTATTGAGATGCGAGATAAGGTCGGGGATGCCAAATTTCTGCTGAAGAAAAAAGTTGAGCACATTCTGGAAGAAAGATATCCTGAAAAGTTCATTCCGAAATATTCAATGGTGACCTTTCACCGTATGCCCTATTCAGTTGCAAGAAAAAGAGGTATTCAGCAGGAAAAGATATTAGATGAATTAGTTGAAAATGTTGACGCGATAGAAAAAGTGGATATTGAAAAAGCTGATAAGCTTCTAAAGGATTTCTTAAATGATCCGGAATATAAATTGGAGTAATAAGTTTAAACCTTATTTCGTTTTGTTTTAAACCTTAATAGAAAATTCAATATAAAAGATTAACCTTATTACCTTATTTGGTATAAATATAGTTTGTGCTGCTATGCGGAATTTAGGGATTCCTGCTTTCGCAGGAATGACAAAACTGTATAGAATAACTACTTAAAATGACTCAGCAGCATTTCCCATGCTCCGTTTATTAACACAAGCGTTGCAATAAATCCTCCTATAGCTCCTCCTAAGTGAGCTTCATGTCCGATATTTCCAAAGCGGGTTTTCATTCCATAAACTGAGATCGCTATATATATAAATGCGAACAGAAACGCCGGCATAGGTATGAACAGAACTGCCACCTGGCTGAACGGAAAAAATATCACATATGAAAATATAATTCCGGATATTGCGCCTGATGCACCAACAGCAACGTATTCGGGTTCTTTATGATGGAAAATAACTGTCAGTATTCCTCCCATAAAAAGGCTAATGAAATAAATTAACAGATAATAGATCCGTCCTGCCATTTCACCGAAATTAAAAACAAAAAATTGTTCTAAATAACCTCCGAAGCTGAACAGTGCGAACATATTAAAAAGCAGATGAACAAACCCTGCATGCAAAAAAGCCGAAGTAAGAAGCTGGTAATATTTTTTTTCATGAACGATCTGGTAAGGCCATTCAGAAAGATTTCTGAAATACACCGGGTTAGAATAATGTGTCCAGATTGTTATTCCGATGTTTGCAAATATTATAGTAAGCGTGACCGGAATTGATGATATATCCATTTATTAATTTAATAGTTTTTTTACTAAAGCAGGTCCTTCATATATCATTCCTGTATATATCTGCATAAGTTCTGCACCGCAATTTCTTTTAACTTCAATATCTGTCTTGTTGAAGATCCCCCCAACTCCGATCAATATGATATTACTTCCTGCGTTTTTTTTCATTTCGCTTAATAAGGAAAGTATATGGTTGGAAAGTTTATTTAAAGGCTTTCCGCTTAACCCGCCTGCCTGGTTAATGTCCTGCATATTATAATTTCGAGATATTGTCGTATTAGTTGCAACAATTCCTGTTAGTTCATATTTACATGCTGTATTAAAAATAACTTCTGCCTCTTCATTGGAAATATCAGGTGAGATCTTTACAAAAATATCTTTTAATGGAATTCCTTTTTCAGAAGAGAGCTTATCGTTTAAATTTTTTAGTTCTTTAAGCAGCTCATCAAGGTATTTTTCGTTCTGCAGCTCTCTTAATCCCGGAGTGTTTGGAGAAGAGATATTTAATGTGAAATAATCTGCGCAGTCATATAAAAGCTCAAAGCATTTTTTATAATCATCCGCCGCAGTTTCGTTCGGAGTTTCTTTGTTCTTTCCGATATTAACGCCAATAATAAAATTCTTACTCGTATACTTTTTTGCTTTTATAATATTGTCTCTAACTTTGAGAGCACCATTATTGTTAAAGCCGAGTCTGTTGATCAATGCTTCGTCACGCTTCAATCTGAATATTCGC
>JBBRMY010000276.1:0-2210 GCA_038230595.1 Ignavibacteria bacterium | reverse complement strand
CAAAAATATTTGGAATTGCAAATCTTGAAATGGTTGAAGATGTAGTTCAGGAAACTTTTCTTTCAGCTATAGAGAACTGGGTAAAGAATGGAATGCCTGAAAATCCACCTGCATGGCTTTTCAGTGTTGCCAGAAATAAAGCATTGAATATTTTAAAGCATAATAAATTTTCTGTTTCAACTGATTTCAGCGATCCAACTTCTGCTCCCACACCTTTTTCGTTACTGGATAACTTCTATAAAACAGAATTGATCAATGATGACATGCTTCGAATGATGTTTGCATGCTGCAATCCGGGAATTTCTCAAAAAAATCAGATCATAATTATTTTAAAACTTCTCTGCGGATTTAGCACCGCTGAAATTGCAAAAGCATTTCTTACTAATGAAGAAACGATTTCAAAAAGTATTTACAGAACTAAAGAATTTTTCAGAGATAAAAAGATAAAACTTGAGATGCCTTCTGACGAAGAATTGAAGAAGAGAACGGAATCCGTTCTTGCATCGATCTATCTGATATTCAATGAAGGATATAATTCAACTGAGACAGCTGAAATTATCCGAAATGATCTCATCTATGAAGCTCTGTACCTTTGTAAATTACTTTCAGAAAATAAGCATACAAGGATTCCTGAAACATATGCCCTTATGGCTCTGATCTGCTTCCATGCTTCAAGAGTGGAAAGCCGGCTAACTGCCGAAGGAGAAATAATTTTAATATCAGAACAGGATCGAGGCAAATGGAATTCGGAATTGATCGATAAGGGAAATGAATTCATGAACAGATCGGCATTCGGGTTCACTATCAGCAACTATCATTTAGAAGCAGCCATTGCATACGAGCATTGCAGATCAAATACTTTTGAAGATACGAACTGGACCAGGATCGTTGAACTGTATGATAAGCTCTCTGAAAACTCACCCTCTCCGGTAACAGAATTAAACAGGGCAGCGGCAATAATGCAAAAAGACGGAGCTGAAACGGCATTGAAAGCAATAGATGAGATACAGGATAAGAAAAAACTCGAAACATATTATTTATATCACAGCCTGCTTGGTGAAATATATTCCCGCCTTAATAATAAAAAGAAAGCAAAACAATATTACGAAACTTCAATAAAACTTACCCGCTCTGAAACTGAGAAGAGATGGCTGATAAATAAGATGGAAAGTTTATAGTTGCTTAAATTTTGAGTCAATTCAGTAATCGAAATTTTGTATTATTTATTATCCCCTTCCAATTCAACCACTGATCACGGAAACTTATATAAATGATAACAGAAGAAAACTGGACTAAACATCCTACAATTTTAAGCGGACACATAGTAGAATTAATTCCATTAGAAGAAAAGCACTTTGATGAATTGTATATTGCTGCATCTGATGCAGAACTTTGGAAATATATTCCTTCTGATTGCTCGGTAAAAGAAAAATACCTATCAGCTTATAACTTAGCAATTGCAGAAAGAGAAAAAGGCAATCACTATCCTTTTGTAATTTATCATAAAGAAACCAAGAAGCTTATAGGTTCAACAAGATTGTTTGATATGGTTGAGGCTGACAGAAAATTAGAGATCGGTTGGACCTGGATAGTTAAAGAGCATTGGGGAACGAAAGTTAACTTGGAATGCAAGCTGCTTTTACTGACATTCTGTTTTGAAAAATTAAAAGCGATCAGAGTTCAACTAAAAACAGATCAGAATAATATCCGGTCAAGAAAAGCGATCGAAAAGATCGGAGCAATATTCGAAGGCATTCTCAGAAAGGACAGAATAAAAGATAACGGAATTCCCAGAAGCAGCGCTTATTTCAGTATTATTGATGATGAATGGGATGAAGTAAAAGCCCGCATGTTGAAAAATCTTTAAAGGGAAAGACAATTTAAGAATAAAAAGATTGTATCCGAATTTTCAATCCGCCATCCTATATACTTTTTATGAGAGATCTCTTAGAAAAACTATACTGCAGTTATTTTCAGAAGTATTTTCTGATCTGGTATTTAAAAAAGAAACGGACATATAAATATAAAGATCTCCAACTTAAAATTTACCCGTCAGTTTTCCATCCAAAATATTTTTTTAGTACAAATATACTGCTTGCATTTATTGAAGAGCTTTCAGATAAGCGATCCCTTGAAGGAAAATCTTTTTGCGAGGTTGGAGCAGGCTCAGGAATTCTTAGCTTTGTTGCTTATCAAAAGAAGGTTAAAGT
>JBBRMY010000275.1:0-2221 GCA_038230595.1 Ignavibacteria bacterium | reverse complement strand
TGTTATGGTTTTAAGAAGGTCTTCGAATGAAGTTACATTTGAATTTGCCAGGTAGCTTAGCTGTCGCAGCTCGCTCAATAGATCGCTTCCCGAAGAGCCTGTTCCTATAAGAATGCTTATTTTCTTTCCAAAAAATAAGCTGACTCCGTTCTTAGAAGTGCAGAATTTTTTTATATCAGATGGCTCAAGAAGTACAGGGATCTTTTTATCAGCAATCAGATCAAGCTCCGCGGCATTCAGATCTAGCGGGTCTGCAAGCAGGGAATTTTTATTTAAGATACTCAGCTCATGAAATGTTTTAACAACCGATCTTCCTAAGATGCCTTTCAGCTCATCCATTCTTTTACAGGATTTGAAAAGCTGAAGATAAGTATTGTTCGTTATCGCAGCAGATTTTTTCTTGAATGAGCTGATGCTGTAATTATTTATCTCATCTTTCCTGCTTAATACCGGAATAAGATTTTCAATATTATCATTTGCATCTATATGCGGCTGTATCTTGTCAGAGCTTATTAAATGATATGTCTTCTTATTCTTTAAGCTTCCTTCGTTGGATTGATCATAAATTTCAGATGTTTCAATCGTAATAGATTCACCTCTAAATAATGATCTTGTATGGGCAATTTCTTCTAAGCTTTTTAAAGCAAAGTGATTTTCTTCAGCGAGTAGATAATTATTAATATTGCTCCGCGACCCTTCGTTATCCAGGTCATCCATTGTAGCCCGCTTAACAAAAAATCTCAGAAGATTATGAAGAGTATTATTGGAACAGTTTATAAATGCAGGTGTTAAAAGCTTTCCATCACAATCAATAACTTCAGACTGAGGATATTTTATTAAAAAATTATCGATATTAAATCTTCGGTCAAAATCAATTTCCGCGATCTTATCATTTTTTAATATAACAGTATAGTATCCTGCCCTGTGAAGCTTATCAAGGGTAAGCACTAAGCCGTTCTTTAATATCCTGAATTTATCCATAAAGCTTTTACAGGTCTTTTATCTCAAATTCTTCATCGATAAGAAATTTACTGTTTATCAGCTTGTTCTCATCATTGTTATACAGTGCGTACTGAAATCCATCTCGAACACTGAATGCCCCGTATTCACCTTTTATATTTAAAGCTACAAAGCCTACCTGGTATATGTGGTCACGATTTTTGCTGGAAAGCAGGTTAAGATGATAAACTCTCTCACACGCAAGCTTACATGCTTCCATTGGTGTTTTCCCCTGACGCATTAGCTCAACTATCAGAAAGCTTCCGCATGCTCTTATGCATTCTTCGCCTCTTCCGGTTGAAGATGCTCCGCCAACTTCTCCGTCAACATAAAGTCCGCTTCCTATCATAGGAGAATCACCGACTCTGCCATGAAGCTTCCATGCCATGCCTGATGTTGTACATGATGCAGAAACTTTTCCGTCTTTATCAATAGCGACCATACCTATAGTGTCATGAAAACCGTCTTCATTAATTTTGTCCATTTTGTCCAGCTGATCCGAAGCATCACGCTTCGAAATGCTGAAATTATTTGTATGAATTTCTTCTGCGCGATCGGAATTAGTTGCCTTCCATTCTCTGAATCTTCGGATTGAATTTTCAGTTAACAGGCTTTCTGCTTTAAATCCATTTTTAATTGCAAAATCGTAAGCGCCGTCACCTGCTAAAACTGTATGCTCGGTATCTTCTAAAACTAATCTTGCAAGGCTTATAGGATTTTTTATATTCTCAACACAGATGACTGCTCCGATCCTTGCTTTCCAATCCATGATAGCAGCATCTAAAGTAATTCTTCCGTCTCTGTCAGGAAGTCCGCCATATCCAACGCTTAATACATCGGGATCATTCTCTGTTACTTTTACCCCTTCTTCAACAGCATCAAGTGAGTTGCCGCCCTTTTGTAGGATCTTATAAGCAACATTATTTGCATCAAGTCCATGCTTCCATGTAGATATTACAACGGGTTCCATATTATTTTGCTAAATTTTTCTTAAAAGTATCTGACAGCATTTTAAAAGATCTGTCCTGACGATAGGGAATATTCATGTGACCGTCATTGAATTCCTCATGAATATATTTTACACCAAGTTCTTTCAGCCGGTCGCAGAATATTCTTGCTCCTATATGAAGATTGAATTCATCTTTAATTCCGGCGTCAATAAATATCAGTGAAAGCTTTTTTAAATTACTATTATATCTCGGAGCCATCCTTACAGGATCCC
>JBBRMY010000274.1:0-2235 GCA_038230595.1 Ignavibacteria bacterium | reverse complement strand
TTCTTTCCGAAATATTTTGTATAAAGCTTTTCAGATGTTGGAGCAATGAAGCTTTTTATGTGAATTCCGTTTGTAATATATCCTATCTGACTACGGTTCGCCGGCAGATGCCACATTTTTCGGGAAACTTCACCATGCAGCTTGCTCACTCCGTTAATTGATCCGGAATTATTTATAGCAAATATTGCCATATTAAATTTACCTGTAGCTTCAGGATGGTCTGCAAGCTCGGCTTCTTTCATAAGAGTATCAATACTTATCTTCAGTTCATTCTCTGCATAATTTTTAAAATGAGCTTCTATTAATGTCCTGTCAAAAATATCTATGCCTGCCGGTACCGGAGTATGAGTTGTGAAAATATTCGAGCCATAGCATTTTTCTTTTGCCTGCTGATAAGTAAGACCATTATCTTTTATTTCATTTCTTATTCTTTCCAGGCAAAGGAATGCAGAATGCCCTTCGTTCAGATGAAATGCTTTTATTGGGAGGTTAAGCGCTTTCAGAACTCTTACTCCGCCAATACCGAGCAGCATTTCCTGAAGAATTCTTTTCTGCTGGTCACCTCCATAAAGTATGTCAGTTATTCTTTTATCATCCACATGATTTTCATCTACAAATGTATCAAGAAGATGAAGCTTAATTTTTCCGACTGTTACAACCCACACCTGAAAAAATATCTGTCTTCCCGGAAGATCAATAGAAAGCTTTACCGGCTTGAACTGATCATCTGTAAGCAGGTGCATCGGAAGGGAATTGAAATTGTTTTTTTCATATAGCTCTGCCTGTCTTCCAAATGCATCAATGTACTGCCTGAAATATCCGTAAAGATAAGCAAGCCCTATACCAACCAGAGGTACTCCAAGATCAGAAGCAGATTTCAAATGATCACCTGAAAGAACGCCAAGACCACCAGAATAGATCTTCAGGCATTTTGCAATTCCATATTCTGCTGAAAAATACGCTATAGAAGGCTGAGTACTGGTTTGATATTTTGATGCGTAGTAAGATTGTGACTCAATATATTTTCTGTATTCAATATATATTTCTGCAATGCGTGGCTTTAAATTTCTTTTTTCAATTACGTCATATAGATACTGATGGTCAATTGTTTCCAGAAACCGGATCGGATTTTGCTCGCTCCATCTCCAGTAATCTTTATTTATTTCTTCAAATATTGAATAGAACTCGTTTTGCCAGGACCAGGAAAGATTATAAGAGAGCTCCCGGAGCTGGTTTAGTATTTCAAACATTCAGAATTTTTAGTTATGAGTTAAGGGTTTAATGCGGAAAGCTTCGATCGCGCACCAAAAATCGATTTCAATATATAAACATGCTATAAGAGATACTATTTAAAAATTTTGTAGTTTAGAAGAAGTGATTTGAAATGATCAAAATTGTAATAGGATTGAAATTTACTTAAAGTGTATAATTATTTATATTAACAGGTTAACAAGGTTAACAAGGTTAACAAGGTTAACAAGGTTAACAAGGTTAACAAGGTTAACAAGGTTAACAAGGTTAAAAGAACAAATTCTATAAACATTATGTATAAAGTATATAATTGTGAAACAGATGAATTGAATTCATTAAAAATTCGTGAACAACAAAGATTATTTGAAAAATCGAATAATTATGAAAACATTGATCTTCAACTAAGTTATCGTTCCCCCCTTAGATATCCAGGTGGCAAAACAAGAGGCGTAGAATTTATTTCAAGATTTTTTCCTAAAAACTTAGATAAATTAGTATCTCCATTTTTCGGTGGAGGTTCGATTGAACTTTCGGCTTCAGCAAAAGGTACGAAAGTATATGGTTATGATATATTCTCTCCTTTGGTAGAATTTTGGCAATGTCTTATTACTCAACCAAATGAACTTGCAAATGAAGTTGAAAAACATTTTCCATTGCGAAAAGATAAGTTTTATGAACTTCAGCATACTCAAATAACTTTCAAAACTTTATTGGAACGTGCAGCAGTTTATTACGTTCTTAATAGATCATCTTTTTCAGGAGCAACATTGTCAGGAGGAATGTCGCCAGATCATCCACGATTTACTCTTACATCTATTGAAAGATTAAGGAATTTTCATAACTCGAATATCTTAATTAAAAAAGCTGATTTCAAAGTATCATTATCGGAACACCCATTTGTATTTGCTTACCTTGATCCCCCTTATTTAATTAAAAGTTCACTTTATGGCAAAAAGGGCAATGCACATAAAAACTTTGACCATG
>JBBRMY010000273.1:0-2247 GCA_038230595.1 Ignavibacteria bacterium | reverse complement strand
ATGCACTGCAAGCCATATGCATTCCGGAATTGAAGATGTCTCTGTAACTCTGTGCTTTTTACTGCCCTGTATCAGAACATGATCTCCCTGCTTAAGTGAATATTTTTTACCTTCCACTTCAAGCTTAGCCCAGCCCTGAACTATCATTACCCATTCAGCATGTTCCTGAATAAGCCATTTATCTTTTTCAGTCACATGTCCTTTGGAAATTATCTGCTGAACAATTGCATGCTTACTCTGGTGAAGTATCTCAGTATATTCATCTTCAAGATCTCCGGGTAATTCGTAAATACTTTCCTGATTATCCATTTATTTCCAGTTCCTCCAAAGCTATTCCGTATCTCAGTCCTCTAATTGAAACTGTAACACTGTCAAGCTTAGTAAAATTTAAAAATTCATTTAATATTAATACACCTGCAAAAATAATATCATTTCTGTCTTTCATAAAACTTCCCAGCGAAAGTATCTCATCGTTCTTCATCTTACTTAATCTATTTAGTATGTCATTTATCTCTTCGCTTGAAATAATTTTGTTTTCTATCTCCGGAGTAAAATCTTTATAGCCATTCTTTATAAGTGATAATGTTGTCACTGTTCCCGCAGTTCCGATCAGTTTTTTATTTTCAAAATTCATTTCTGATAGCTCAGCAAATTCCCTTCTGATAAATTCCTGCGCGCTTGTAAGCTGTGAATGATTATCTGAAGTGAAGAATTTTTCTGTTATCCTCACAGAGCCGATATCCAGACTTTTCCTTATCAGCTCTCCGTTTTCAAGATAACAAATTTCAGTGCTTCCGCCGCCGATATCAATCACAATATAATTGCTTTCTTTATCTGTTACTCCGGAAACAGCGCCATTATAACTGAGCATTGCTTCTTTCTCTCCGGAAATGATCTCTATCTTCACGCCTGTACTGATAAAAACTTCTTTCACTACTTCATCTCTGTTGCGTGCATCTCTTAAAGCGCTTGTTCCGGTTGCTTTGATCGTAGCGCACGAGTTTTTATCAATTATTATTTTATACTCTTTTAATACTTCTATCAGTTTGCTGACCGATGCAGGTGAAATATTTTTTTCTTTATCAACATTTCTTCCAAGTCTTGGAACACGCAGAACATCATCTATAACTTTTAAGCTGTTATTATCATTTTCAGCAATGAGCATTAAGCAGGTATTCGTTCCCGTGTCTATTGCAGCCACTCTTTTATTCATAAGTATTAAGCAGGGTTTAAAGCATATATTCCAAGCCATTCAGCTTTGTTCCTGACCTCTATTATCTGAAGCTCTTTATCTTCGAGAGCCTTTCTGATAAGACTTTCTTCCTCTGCCAAAACTCCTGAAAGAAAAAGCTTCCCGCCTTTTTTTAATCGCAAAAGCATTTCATCAAGATTATCTATGATCACGCTTCTGATAATATTAGCAGCAACAACATCAAACTCCACCTTCTCAATATTTTTAATAGTTGTGTAATGAAATTCTATCTGGTCTTCAGCATTGTTAAGCTTCGCATATTCCTCTGCATTATCAATTGAATCCTTGTCTATATCGAATGCGACTGCAGAATTTACTCCAAGCTTTACTGCTGCTATGCTTAATAAACCTGTACCTGTTCCGACATCAAGCATCGTTCCGTCTCTCTCATCCAGATGATCGCAAAACATTTCAAGCATAAGCTGAGTCGTTTCGTTATGACCTGTACCAAATGACATTTTAGGGTCGATCTCGATGAGTATCTTGTCCTTTATATTATCTTTTTGTGATGCGAGTATATCTTCTTTTTTCCAGGAAGGATAAATAATAATTCTGTCATATATTTCTACAGGAGAAATAGTCTTTTCCCATTCACTGTTCCAGTTCTTATTTTCAAAGACAGTGAAAGTTGCTGAATTTTTTTCTATTACATTTTCCAGCTCTAAAGATTCAGTTATTTTTTTTATGATCTCTATTCCATCCTTGTCGGAATAAAGCTTTAAGAATCCTCCATCTTCCTCAATAGTAAGATCTGCATCAGCCATATAGATCACATTGCAGATATGGTCATAATTACTTCTGTCGAACGGAATTTTTACTTCAATATATTCTGTCATTTAATTTGTCCTGTTGATCTCTTTGCTGATTCAAGAGTGTTTCTCATAAGCATTGCTATTGTCATCGGACCAACACCTCCGGGGACAGGTGTTATATGTCCGCATTTTTCTATGCAGTCATTGAAGTCAACATCTCCGGTTATTCTGTATCCGCTTTTT
>JBBRMY010000272.1:0-2288 GCA_038230595.1 Ignavibacteria bacterium | reverse complement strand
GCTCCGGAGTTAGCCAAACAGTTTTTTTAACTCTTACCATTCCAACTAAACCTTGCATCATATGCATTTCGACATGACAGTGAAATAAAAACTCGCCTTTAATTGCGACTGGTGAAGAACCCGGTGTATTTGGCTCAGAAACCGGATATTCGTCAGGGATTATTTTAGGAGCAATTGTTTCGACAATAAAAGATTCAGCAGGTCCGATACTTTTAATATCTTCTCTGGCAATATCATCATTACTTTGTGAAGTTGAACCTAACTTAAAAAGAGGTTTTTTAAATTTCATACCATGAGTATGAAAATTGTGCCACATCATGCCAAGATCCATATTAAATATGTACCATCTTATTGTTTGACCTTCTGAAACTTCAATGGTTGGAGAATTTCCAATAAACGCTCTTCCATTAAAACAAGTGGTTGGTCTTGCAACACCAACGCCGTCTGGAGTGACAGTATGAGTATTAGTTCCAAAACCATTTCTATACTGCCATGTAACAGTTTGATGTACTTTAACACTTAAACTATTAGGAGTAAATCGGAAATCTGATATTTGAATTGGATCTGGATTAGTCACCCCTAAGTCATCATCAACTATTATTTTCCCTCTCATTTCACCAAAGTGATAAAAACAATGATAGTCATAAATACCCGCAACTAAAAATGTGTAACTGTATGAACTGTTAGGATTAAGGTCACCACTTCCAAACGGGGGACCACCATTTGCATCACGCAACATAATCCTCATATCCTTTGAATGCATATCACTCATTGCAGTCATGAAATGTATAAAAACCGGTGCATGAATCACATTGGTTGGTGTTGTTTCAGGTTGAATATTCTGAAGCTGGGCAAGTTCATCAATATAAACACTTATATCATATAAAGATTTTCTATCTGTTGGTGATGGTGAAGCATTTTTTTCAGCTATATAGTCTAACCAAGATTGTTGTAATTCAACTCTTGGAGGCATAAATGTAATATTTGGAACAACTACCAAACCTCCAAATAAACCTCTATTTATACTATCGTCAATATTTTTATAATGGTCATGAAATGGCCATGCGCCAATCATTTCATTTGTTACTTTATAAGTATAAATCCATATATCTCCGGGACAGATTTCATCTGATCTTCCAGGTAAAAGTGGATCAGTATTTTGTGTTCCGAATGGCCATGAACCATCTGAGTCAATACCATATTCTAATCCATGAATATGGAAACTATGTGGCACATCATCCCCATTTTTAACATGAATTTTTAATCTATCGCCACCTGAATATTGCCCAGGGTATGTATAAATTACTGTGCCCGGAATATGGTCTAATTCGGGTTCGTTTACATCGGCTAAAATTAATCTATCAATTTTAGGAATTAAAAACTCAGAATCATAAAATTCTCTATAAGTAATTGCATCAATCATTCTTTCATTGACTTCAGTATCTGGAATTGTTCCGTTTTCATGACCATCGTTTCGCATACAATCTCTTTTATAATTATGGCGCATAGATGTAGGAGGATTTACAGGATTATAGCCTGGTATCTTAACAATCTTTAGATAAATATTACGGTGTGCCAAAATGAGCTCCTTGGTTTATAATTGTAATTAATAAATTATTGAAATAAGGGAAGTTCGCAACCACAAAAAGCTATGATAAGATAAACAAAAAGTCAAGTACTTTTTTCATAGATTTATTTAAACAATTGATTAATAGCAGAATTTAACTTTTTTTAAAAGAATATAGACTATTATTATTGTGATAAAATTTCAATTTAGGTTATTTTAGATTAAAGTTGTGACTTTTTCTGCATTCAGTCGTCTAATATACAAAGCGCTTTAACAAGAACGGTTCTAACATCGCGATGGGTAATAAAGAAGATCTAAAAGAAGTATCAGATAAATATCTGGCATTGCTAAAACCGCATTATAATGATGCTGTTAAGTATACCTTTGCCTTATGCTATAAATTCACAAAGGAAGATGCTGAAGATCTTTTTCAGCAGACCTTGCTGGATTCGTTTCAAAAATTCAGTCAGCTGAAAGATGAATCAAAGTTCAAGAGCTGGCTCTTTACAATAATTACAAGAAAGTTTTACGAGCTAAACAGAAAAGCCATTCTAAAAAGACTGATCCCCCTGCATTATGATCAGGATACTGTAAGCTTTCCGGAAGTTTTCAGGGACTTTGAAAATGAAGATAATAAAGAGCTTGTAAAAAGATCTCTGAACATTCTTTCAACTAAGGAGAAAAGCGCTTTGCTGCTGTTTGAGCTCTCCGGATTTTCGAT
>JBBRMY010000271.1:0-2292 GCA_038230595.1 Ignavibacteria bacterium | reverse complement strand
TTGATTCTTCTGTTGCCGCATATCTTTTAAAAGAACAAGGGTACAACCTTATTGGTATTACAATGAAAACCTGGGGTTTTGATGATATACCCGAAAAAGACTCAGGCTGCTGCTCATTAGAAACGATTTACAGTGCAAAAAATGTTGCTAACCAATTGGGATTCAATCATTATACATTAGATTTCACAGAAAAGTTCAATGAAGTAGTAATAGAAAATTTTATTTCTGAATATCTCAAAGGCTTTACTCCTAATCCATGTGTTCTTTGCAACAAATCTATTAAATGGGGAGCCTTACTTGAAAAAGCAGAATCACTTGGCGCTGACTATATTGCAACAGGACATTATGCTAAAGTGTTCACCGAAAATAACAGATATTTTGTTTCTCAGGCTGAAGACCTGACAAAAGATCAATCTTATGCCCTATGGAGAGTTTCACAATATGCGCTTAGCAAAACTTTATTCCCTCTTGGCTCATATCACAAAACTAAAATAAGAGAGATAGCCGGAGAACTGGGATTAAAGCCTGCAGAAACTCCTGACTCTCAGGAGATATGCTTTGTACCGAATAATAACTATCGTGAGCTTATAAATATCAGAATGCCTGATATAAATAAAACTCTTTCTAACGGAGACATACTTTATAAAGAAAAAAAAGTCGGTAATCACACAGGTTATATTAACTACACTATCGGGCAAAGGCGCGGCTTGAATTTAGCTATGGGCAAGCCTGTATATGTCACAGATATCGATCCTCAAAATAATATTATAACTGTCGATGATGAGTCTGCTCTTTATTCATCTTCATTTATTGTCAGCGATATTAACCTGATGAAAAATTCCGAATTTTATGACGGACAAAAGATCGGTTTAAAAATAAGATATAAGGATGTTGCAACGCCTGCGCATATTAAGCTCATAGGTGAAGATAAAGTTGAAGTAATTCCTGACGAACCAAAAAAAGCTGTAACACCCGGACAGTCTGCTGTATTTTATGATGGCAAAGATGTTCTCGGTGGTGGTATAATCAAAAAAATTACAGCATAAAATTACTGATTGATCTGAATGGATATTTTTAAAGAGCTGACTAAAAAAGCAAAAGCCGGAGGCGGGCTAGGTACATCATCAAAAAAAAGAACTATAATATTTCCGGAATCTTATGAGCCGAGAGTTCTAGAAGCTGTGAAAAGTATTTTAAAGCAAAAGATTTGTAATGTTATTCTTATTGCTAACAAAGATATTCCCCTTCCCATGCCTGACAATAATTCATTAACAATAATTGATCCAGATTTTAAGCAGCAATTTATTGGTGAATATA
Source organism: Ignavibacteria bacterium (assembly GCA_038230595.1). Classification (GTDB taxonomy): domain Bacteria; phylum Bacteroidota; class Ignavibacteria; order Tepidaquicellales; family Tepidaquicellaceae; genus JBBRMY01. Next base: position 975 of record JBBRMY010000271.1, on the reverse strand, counting down.
TTTCTTTAAGAGAGAAAAAAATAAAGCTTACAAAAGATGCTGCATCAAAAGAACTTTCAGATCCGTTGACATTCGGAGCACTGCTTTTACACAAGGGTTTTGCAGACGGATTAATTGCAGGAAGTATTTATCCTACTCCGTCAGTGATAAGAGCAGGGCTGAATATAATCGGCATCAAAAAGGGATTCAATATAATTTCTTCTTTCTTTTTATTTACATTTCCCAAAAACCATATTCATAAAGACAGGGTTTTTGTTTTTGCTGACTGCGGAGTAATCCCCGAGCCTAATGATGCAGAGCTGGCAGAGATAGCAATACAAACTTCAGACAGCTTTAAAAAGCTGACCGGAACAGCTCCAAAAACTGTTTTCTTATCTTTTTCAACTAAAGGAAGTTCATCATATGCCGGTCTTCAAAAAGTAATTTCTGCTTATGATATTGCCAGAAAGAAAAGGAAAGATATTGTATTCGATGGTGAGCTGCAGTTTGATGCTGCATTCGATAAAGCTGTTGGAACCAGAAAAAATCATAAAGGTAAGATTCAGGGAGATGCAAATGTTTTCATTTTTCCTGATCTTAATTCAGGAAATATCGGATATAAAATTGCCGAAAGGATCGGAGGTGCAAATGCAACAGGACCGATCTTGCAGGGTTTCAACAAGCCAGTTATGGATCTTTCGCGCGGCTGCTCAGCGGAAGATATTGTTAATATGACCAAAGTTATTTGTAATAGTTAAGAATGTTAACTTTGTTTTGTAGAGTTTCTCGCAGAGGCGCAAAGTCGCAAAGAAAAGCTCCGTAGGAGCGACCTGTTAGTAGCTTTCAAAATTAAAAATAATGTTAGCTCTGTAGGAGCGGCCTGTTTGTAGCATTAAAATTTAAAAAAAATAATAGCTCCGTAGGACCGAACTGTTTGTAAAATTCAAAATAAAAATTTATATTATCTCCGTAGGAGCGAACTGTTTGTAGAATTTT
>JBBRMY010000270.1:0-2315 GCA_038230595.1 Ignavibacteria bacterium | reverse complement strand
TAAACCCCCCTCTCTAAAATTCCCCCTCCTTAGAAAGGAGGGGGCAGGGGGAGGTTGATAATAAAAACCAAGGTTCGTTGTGATGCAACGAAACTTTTATGTTCTAAAGCTTTTACTTTAATATTTACAAACCTCTGTGATCTGATCAATCACCAGTATAACGTAATTCGTAATTTGTTCTTTCAAATAAATTTTCTGCAGAGATGCAGATTTGCTGAAGAGATTCAGCATGGATGAGAGATCATCCAAAAACAATATGAATACAATATGATTCCATGCTTACGTAATGTTGATGAACATACTAGGAATACCAAATAAATATTTTGTCTTCTCCGTTATAAATTATTCTCATTTCGTTGTTTGAAATGATAATAAGGAATTAAAGTGGCTTCGTTGGTGGAGCCGGTAAAGAAAAGCTGCAGATGGGTGCATGCAAAGAGCAAATAGCCCGGCTTGAATCAAAAAAAAGGGAATAGATGATCAGGATTTCATCCTTTGGCAAAAATCCTTCATTGCAAAAATTCTTGAAGGAAAATAAAAGGGTACGGAGGCGGCAGAAATTTATTGTACTCCGGTTCTCTAAACAGTTTCCCTGAATATTTTTTATAGGGGATCCAGTGTCCTAATAACCAATAAAAAAAGATTAAACTTCTTTCTTGGGATTACTGTGTCCGAATGAAAGAACTACACCATCTATCATTAAATTAAAATTTTTAAAATTACAAAACCTTTATACCAATATGATCTCATATTTAATAATGGCTTTTTCATTTCATTTCCCCTCTATAAATCCTATTTTTTAATAATGGAAATTAATTTTATATTAAATAACGAATCGATAACTGCTGATGTTAATCCTGCCATCGTTGTGCTGGATTATATACGGAAGAATGAGCATCTCACAGGAACAAAGGAAGGATGCAAGGAAGGTGACTGCGGCGCATGCACTGTTCTTGTCGGCGAACTAAAAGACGATAAGGTAATTTATAAGTCTATCAACTCCTGTCTATATCCTCTAGGAAATGTGAACGGAAAACATGTTGTAACTATTGAAGGTTTCAATCTTGAAGGAAGCTCTGTCGATAGAAATCTGAATTCTATACAGGAAGAATTTCTTATCGAAGGCGCTTCTCAATGCGGTTTTTGTACTCCGGGATTTTTAGTCTCTCTCAACGGATATTTTCTTACAAATGAAAATCGTGATCTTGAAGGAGCAATAGATTCTATGGATGGAAATATCTGCCGCTGTACCGGGCATAATTCAATCATTCGCGCTGCAGAAAATGTGATCACTAAGTTTAAAAATACAGGCAGCTCCGTTGCTTCGCTTATTGAGGCTAAACTGATCCCTGAATATTTTATTACAATTACAGAAAGATTAACGAAGTTAAAAGCGTTCCCACGCGGGAGCGTAGGAACGAGAAGCTTTGAATCCAATGGTCAGACTAACGGAAATGCCGGCGGTTCAACTTTCTATGTGGGTGGCGGCAGCGATCTTTTCGTTCAGAAGCCTGAACTGATGATCGATTCAAATATTAAATTCTTAAATAATATTCCCGAGCTTTCGTTTGTAAAAGTCGTTGATGGCATATGCAAAATGGGAAGCACAACAACTGTTACTGATATTCTTTCCTCAAAAGAAATAAGCGGCTCACTTAAAGATCTAAAAAAGTTTATCGAGTTATTCGGTTCTACACCTATAAGGAACAGCGCAACTGTTGGCGGTAATATAAATAACGGCTCGCCTATCGGTGACATGACGGCTTTCTTTATGGCTCTGAACTCTACTATTGTTTTGACTAACGGAATGGAATTCAGAAGAATTCCTCTCAAAGAATATTACACAGGATATAAGCAGACTCAGAAAAAGCCTTCTGAATATATGCACTCAATCGAATTCAAAATTCCTACAGGTAATTATCATTATAACTTCGAAAAAGTTTCCAAAAGAACTTTTCTTGATATTGCCAGCGTAAACACAGGAATATTAATTAATTTTGAAGATAAAATTATTTCCGAAATTCATATTTCAGCAGGAGGAGTTTTTGCAACTCCTTTATATTTAAAGAACACTGTTGAATATCTGACCGGAAAAGAGCTGAATTTGTTTACTATAAAAGAAGCTGTTTCAATTGCTGAAATGGAGATCGCTCCGATAAGTGACGCCAGAGGTAGCAGTGATTATAAAAAGCTTCTGTTAAAAAGATTATTGTTTGCTCATTTTATTACGCTCTTTCCGGAAAAAATTAACGTTAGCGAGACGATTTGAAAAATTACGATATAATACAGCATATTACAGGTAAATCTCAGTTCAT
>JBBRMY010000269.1:0-2321 GCA_038230595.1 Ignavibacteria bacterium | reverse complement strand
AATTAAATTCAGAGTGCTGTATTAATGAAGCAAAATAAAAAATATTTCACATGCGGTCCAACAGAGCTTTATCCTGATATTGGCAGATGGCTGCAGGAAGCCATCGATCAGAAATTATTTTCGATAACTCACAGAGGTAAAGAATATGAAAATATTTTCAGCGGCTGTGTCACCGAGCTTAAAGCATTGATGAATATTCCGGAGACTCATTCTATATTTTTTATGAGCGGTGCAACTGAGTGCATGGAAAGGATTATTGAAAATCTTGTTGAAGAAAAAAGTGCTCATTTTGTAAACGGAGCATTTGCTGAAAGATTTTATACTACTGCAAAGGAACTTAAAAAAGAACCTTATCTTCTGTCGGCTGATTGGGGAAAAGGTAATGATCTTTCAGTTGATATCTCTAAAGATACTGAACTAATTTGTATAACTCAAAACGAAACAAGTACAGGGGCTCTATCCCCTATGGAAGAGATTTATGCTTTAAAAGATCGTTATCCTGATAAGATGATGGCAATCGATATTGTAACTTCTTCTCCCTATGTAAAAATTGATTTCAAAAAGATCGATATTGCATTTTTTTCTGTTCAGAAAGGATTTGGGATGCCGGCCGGACTTGGAGTATTGATAATCAATAATAAATGCTTTGAGAAAACACTGGAGATGAAGGAAATGAATTTTAATATCGGTACTTATAATAATTTTCTGAATGCCTATAAATATTATACTCTGAATCAGAATACGATAACTCCGAATGTACCGGGAATATATTTATTATGGAAAGTTTGTGAGCATTTAAATGGAATAGGAATTGAAAAGATAAGAAAAGAAACCGAAGAGAAAGCGTCACTGTATTACAGTGAACTTAAGAATGTAAATGGAATAGAATTCTTTGTTCAGGAAGAGAAATACAGATCAAAGACAATTATAGTTCTGAATGTCGGGGAAAAGCAGAAAGCCATTAAAGAAAAATTAATCAGTGAAGGATATATCGTTAGTTCAGGTTACGGAAAATTTAAGGATACTCAGATAAGAATCGCAAATTTTCCGATGCATGGGGTGGAAGATTGTAAAAAGATAATAGAGATATTGAAGAAGATTTAATTCAATTCCTTCAGCATGTTCCCTGCCCGCAAAGTTTCTTCCATTGTAACATCTAAATGAAACACTGCTCTTATATTATCATAACTTCCTGAAGAAAGTAAAATATCATTATCGCTAAGTTTCAATAACAACTCTTCCTTAGAATATGTAGAAGATGAGAATACTACAATATTTGTCTGAACCATTTCCACATCAATATTGATCCATTCGACTTCGGAAAGAATTTTTGCAAAAGCTTTAGCTTTATCATTATCCTCTTTTAGTCTGTCCACATTATTTTCAAGAGCGTAACCAGCGCATGCAGCAATAAACCCAACCTGTCTCATTCCACCGCCTATAATTTTTCTCCATTTATGGGCTAATCTTATTGTTTCAACATCACCGCAAAGGATAGAACCAACAGGGCAGCCAAGTCCTTTTGAAAAGCAGAAATTTACAGAATCAAAATATGACGAGTATTCTTTTATATCAATTCCTGTTTCAACACAGGCATTAAAAATTCTGGCACCATCAAGATGCATTTTAATTCCATTCTCTTTTGCAAAAGATGAAATCTCCTGAATTACATCAAGAGGCTGTATAATTCCCCCTGCTCTGTTATGGGTATTCTCCATACAAATCAGTTTGGTTTCAGGAAAATAATAATCTTTCGGGCGGGTAACTTTTTTTATTTGCTCGGCATACATGATCCCCATTTCACCCTGAACCGGCAGAAGCTGAACATTTGAGATGATGGAAGCTGCACCTGTTTCATAGTTTAGTATATGAGACTCGCTTTCAACAATAACTTCATCTCCCTGAACAGTATGAGCTTTTATAGCAAGCTGGTTTCCCATTACTCCCGTTGGAACAAATAATGCATCTTCTTTTCCTGTAAGATCTGCGCATTTTTTTTGAAGTTCGTTTACAGTTGCATCTTCACCATATACATCGTCTCCGACTTTTGCATTCATCATTGCATCCATCATACCTTTTGATGGCTTAGTAACAGTATCGGAACGTAGGTCTATTAGTTTCATAAATTTTTATTATAAAAAGAAGGGCGAAAAATTTTTCGCTCTTCATTTAACTGCCACTATTTTTTACTCAAACAGCTTTCCCGGATCATCTACACTTTCTTCTTCAACAATATTGGCCACTGAAGATATATGATCTGTATCGCTTAATCTAATAAGCTTCACACCCTGGGTATTTCTGGACATGACTCTTATATCTTT
>JBBRMY010000268.1:0-2336 GCA_038230595.1 Ignavibacteria bacterium | reverse complement strand
GAAAAAAGTGTAAAGATCTTAAATTCTATTCCTCCTTTTTCTTTATCAATAATATGAGGTAAAAATTAAAATTACAAGGAAGTAATAGGAGGGAAGGAAGAGGGGGAAACAAGGGGGAGTGTTAAATTTAACATTCAGAAGTAAAAGCCTGTCCGACGCATCCGCGTCGAACGTTTTATTTAGTGCAAGGGTTGCATTCCTTCAGATGGTTGTTGGTGACGTTCCGATGAATCGGAACTAAACACCAACAACGGCGAGGGGGGATCTCCAATATTAGTATGGATGGGAAATTGAAGTTCTTACTTTATATCAAACGTTAGGTATTCAGGTATTTCTTTTAAATCTTCTATAGTTACATCATCGACTCTTGATTTGGAAGGACCGTGCTTCAGATTTTCAATAAAATCTTTTAGCATTATCTCATCTCCGACTGCAATAACTTCAACGTCTCCGTTATAATGATTTAATGCATAACCTTTAACTTCATATTGCTTAGCAAGAGTATATGCATAATACCTGTATCCTACTCCCTGTACTGCACCTTTAATACAGATCTTTTTTGCGATTTTCGACTGCATAATTTTAAGGATTTAATTTTTGCTTAGATCTGAGAAAGCCTGTAAGCTCGGAAATAAATAATCCGGTTATCATAACACATCCGCCTAATATCTGCAGAGGAGTAAGTCTTTCATTCAGAATAAAAAATGCAAATATAACTGCAAACACCTGCTCCATATTATAAATTATTCCTGCTTTTACCGGTGATGTCTTTCCCTGGTATTTTGTAACTATAATAAAAACAAAAAACGTTCCGATAATGGATACATACAATATTATTGACGTCAGAGAAATGTTCGGCTCGAAATAAAAACTTTTACTTATCAGAACTTCATAGACTATCAGAAAGAGCAGGCAAAAAACTGACATTGAAATGAACTGACCAAATATAAGATTAATCACTTTATCTTTTTTCAGATACATATCAAGAAACACAATATGGATCGCAAATGCCAGCGCACAGATCAGTGTTATTGCATCACCAATGTTAAGTGAACTATGATATACATCAGCCAAAAAGTATAATCCGACTATCACAATAATAATTCCTACAAAATTTGCTTTTTTAGGCTTCACTTTCATGAGAAAATACTGAACGAAGGGTATCATTATCAGATTCGTACCGGTGATAAATGCAGAGTTGGAAGCGCTTGTATAATTAAGTCCAATTGTCTGTGTAACAAAGCCTGTAAAAAGCAAAAAGCCAAGAAGCGCTCCGTTCTTCCATTCGGAAAATCTGAAGCTGACTTTCTTTCTATAAACAATATAAAATAATATTGTAGTAATTAAGAAGCGAAGGAAGACAAGAAATACAGGTGAGATGAATTTTAAAGAGATCTTCGTTAACGGAAATGAAGAGCCCCAGATAAAAGCAACAAGCAGCAATAATATTTCTGCATTTAACTTTCCGGAAAGAAATTTATTAAGGAAGTTTTCTGTTTTCTTTGGTTGTTCCATTTCGTTCGCGGCAATTCAAGCTATAAGCCAAATTTTGCTTTATAAATAATGATTGCGCAAACAATAGCCCATAGAAGACAGACAACAATAATAGGTACATCTTTAGTTACAATGCCTGCAGGGTTTTCTCCGAGATTCTTATTGTGAAGCAGATAAAGATATCGGAATATACCGAAGATAACGAATGGAGTTGTATAGATAAGCTTATCAGTATGAAAAACTGCAAAAGTTTTATCAGAAGCAGTGTAGAGCGCATATGAGAGTATTGTTCCGGCAGCAGTGATAGTATTTATCTGGTCAACATAGCCGAGAGAATAATCAGAAAGTACTTTTCTTTGAGTAGCAATATTCTGAGCATCAGTGCCAGAGACTTCAGCGCGCCTTTTAGAAATTCCAAGGAAAAGAGAAATAAATATTGTAGTGATAATCATCCAGCTTGAAACCTGAACATCAATTGCGTAAGCGCCGGCAATAACTCTGAGCATAAAGCCAACAGATATGGAAAACACATCTAGTAAAACCATGTGCTTGAGACGTGTTGAATACAGAATATTATTTAACAGGTACAATCCGATAACCATAGCAAATCTCCATGGAAGGATCGTAAGAATCGCAGCAGCTATAATTATAAGAATTACAAAAAATATCTGAGCCTGTCTTACAGTAACATCTCCGGAAGCAATTGGTCTGAACCTTTTTTTCTTGTGAGCACGATCAGCTTCAACATCAATAATGTCATTAATAATATAAACGCAGCTGGCAACAAAGCAAAAAGCTGCAAAGCCTTCGAGACTTTTTATAAGATACGATGTATTGAAAAG
>JBBRMY010000267.1:0-2341 GCA_038230595.1 Ignavibacteria bacterium | reverse complement strand
TTCTCAAATTTCGGAAATAATTCATTTTCAATAGGAAATACTCAGAATTTTAATCTCTATGGACAGGTCGGATCATCATTTGATACTTTAAGTTGTCTGGGAAATGCATTCCTTCCTGCATATTCATCATCAAGCTTTTTATGGATGAATACAAGTGATCCGGTTGCTGTTGCAGGTAATACAAGCTACAGTCCTTATACTCCGACATATTCTTATACAGTAAGAACCCTTGGCTATGGTATTAAAGATACTTTATATACTACTTCCAGTGTAAATGTATCCGCAGATCAGGATGAGATACTTTATACTCAGGCAGAAAATCAAAAAGATCAGAACTTATGTCTGGACGCCATTATATCTTTTAAATCATTAATAAATAATCATGTGAAGAGTTCATATTTAAGCTCTTCAGTTTCAGAATTATGGAAATTGTATAATACATTAGATACAACTTCGGATCAGAATTTTAGAGATTATTTATATGGTGATTTAAAATTATACCTTGAAAATAAAATAAGTTCACAGCTGTATCCAAGTGAATTTGAAACTGATGCATATAATACAATCACAAGTTGTGAATCTAAAATGTCAGATCCTAATCTTGCTTTAAATGGTTATGAATTTATAGCAGAATTTCATCCTGATCCTACCATGAGGCTCCTGGCAACATGGGATGCTGCTGAACTTGAAAATATATTGACAAATGGTAACGGCGGCGGCGTTAAGGAAAACAGAATAAACTTCAAAAATATAAGTAAGTATGAAATACAAAGAATAAGAAATGAGAATCAATCAGGTATTATCAAAAGTAAAAAAGATCTCGCTAAGCTTGAAAAGATATATGAAGCTGAGAACCTAAAGCCGGTAAAGGAAGTGATGCAAAGTGTATATAAAGAAATGAGCATTATAAATGAACTTTCAAAAGTAGGTTTAAAAGAACAACAGTTAAAGGGTGATACTAAACTGGCTAAAAAAGAAAGCTTTGTAAAAAATGCATTTAACGATAATGTACTTCAACGATCTAAGAAAAATAGTAAAGCAAAATGGACTTTCAATAAAGAAGCAAAGGAAAAGCAGCAGCTTCAGGACTTTCTCCTAATCGCAGGTGTTAAAGGAAAGTCTTCAAATTTAAATGTTAAAGATCTTATAGTATCATCTTATTCATTGTCACAGAATTATCCAAATCCGTTTAATCCTGTAACAACAATTAAATTTACTATTCCAAAAGCAGGATTGGTTACGATAAAAGTCTATGACGTATTGGGAAGAATGGTAAAAGAATTGGTAAATGAAGTTAGGGAAGTCGGAAATCATACAGTATTATTTGATGGTTCTGGCTTTGCAAGCGGAATTTATTTCTATAGGATTGAAGCCACTAACTTCATTGCTACTAAGAGAATGGTTCTTGTGAAATAAAATGTATGCAGTTTATTTTTTTATAGCCCATAACGAGAGTTATGGGCTATTTTTATTTAAGAGAAGAATATGAATACAGTTTTTTTCATTTATTCGCCGATGTGGGATGTCATTATAGACGTTGTTGGTGTTTTTCTTAACCCCTCCGCTGTTGGTGTTTTCACCAACAGCCATATTACAGGAAATCGCTTACCTACTACCTTACCTCCCTTATTATCCTCATCACAGGATATATCTTAAATATTTCAGTCTTATTATGATTTGAAGGCTGATACTTTGTATTCACAGAGTATAATACGATCCCATCATCCAGATTCTTTTTATTGTTCAGCTTTATAAGCTTCGCATTTGCTGTATAATTTTCCGGCTCTGATTTGTAGTTCACTACAACTGCTTTTCCGTTCTTAATTGCTTTCCCTGAATCCTCAGCGCATAAAAGAAGATCTCCGTGATTTATATAGGGAGACATTGAATCTCCCTTAGCAATAACAATAAACGGTCTGTCATAACCGCTGACATCGAACATATCCATTTGCTTTACATCGTCAGCTATCATCTGAGTTTGTATTGGTATCCCGCACTGAACTTCACCTATTATTGGTACAGGCTTTGTCCTCGGCTTAAACAGCTTCAGCTCTGTTATCATTTCCCCTTTCCCTGTAAGCAGCCAGTTAATATTACATCCTAACTCATGCAGCCTTATAAGAACATCCGGCATAGGCTGTCTGCCGCTCTTAAGATATTTTTGCAATGCTTGCGGGCTTATATCTATACGTTTTGCAAAGTCCACCTGTGTTGGTGAAACAGCATTTACAAATTGCACAAATCTTTCTCCAATATTCGATGTTTTCATTATAGTCTGATTAGCTTATTAATAAGTTTAAGATTATTAACATATAAAAAACCTCCAATTGAAATATTAATA
>JBBRMY010000266.1:0-2344 GCA_038230595.1 Ignavibacteria bacterium | reverse complement strand
TAAAGCAGATGAAAATTACAGAGTAATTGCTATAGGTAAAAAGATAACTGACGCTTCAAAAAGACTTACAAATGAAATACTGGAAACTCATCCGGGATTTTTTGCAAGCCTGGATCTTGATGCCTCAAATAATATTGTAAATAGAGTAGTTGATCTTTATTTATCGAAACAAATAGACTGTGTAGAAATAGTTTATAATAAGTTCATCAGTGTTGCCAGACAGGAAATTAAAATTGAGCAGTTCTTACCGTTCAAGCCTGCTGAAGAAGCAGCTAATGAAGACGGTTCTAAGAAAAAATCAACAGGTGAATTTATTTACGAGCCATCAGCTCAGGAAATTCTGAATGATATTATGCCGAAGATGCTTAACATTTTGCTTTGGAAAGTCATCCTCGAATCTAATGCAGCAGAGCAGGCAGCAAGAATGACAGCAATGGAAACAGCTACTAAGAATGCATCAGACCTTCTGAAAATTCTTGAGTTATCGTATAACACAGCTCGTCAGGCAGCAATCACAAAAGAAATCCTCGAGATCGTCGGCGGCGCCGAAGCTCTCAAAGACGCTTAATAAGATTTACTAAGTAGTAATATATAAAAATTAATTGTCATCCCTGCGAAAGCAGGGATCCCGAAAACTAACCTGACATGTTTCTAAACTTGTCAGGTTTTTTATTTTACACTCCCCAAACCTGACAGGTTCTTTTCCCTGTCAGGTCGCTTTGTATACAAATCCAATGCAATACAAGACCATCCCGTATAGACCCTGATTCCCCGATTGCTTTTAATTGCTAAAACACCCTCGCAGATAATCCTATCGAAAAATTATATGTATCCTTCAAATTATTATTACTGCTATCAAAAGTTTTCCTGTAATTTAAATTCGCATATGAGTTCAATACATTTGAAACATTATATTCAAATGTAGTCTTTATTTCAAGCTGGCTTACAGAATTTCCTGTTTTAGGTATAAGATCGGTCATTTTTGCAGAACCCATTACTCCGCATCTTAATGTTAATGCATGGTAGATAGTAGCTTCTAATCCATACTGAGTTGTATTTCCGGCAGTATATTGACTTGTATAGTATCCAATTCCGTCAAAACGGTTATTGAAAAAACTTAGATTATTTCTGTCCGGTATAAACCCTAGTATTGTATTTTCTCCGCCCTGACTAAAGGATGCTGCGAGGGTATCTAACGGAATAGAAACATAACCAGAGAAAAGAAGACTGGTTTGTTCTGAAAGAGGTAAGCCATACACTCCATTCAACGTAGCATAATGCTCGTGAGTCTTATCCTTCGTAAAATTTGCGATCTGATATTGTGCCTGTACCTGAGCCTGAAATCCTATATAAGCCGGAAAATTCACAAACCTTCTGTAAGTATTATTCAGAGCTTCATAAAGTCGGATCGAATTTGTAATATCCAGTTTCTCCTTGATCGAACCGGATCTGAGCAGGATGATCTCTATTTCCTGAAAAAATAAATCGTTTTCACTATCCCTGTATTTACCATAATCATCATAAGCTTTTTTATCGATCAACTCTGTTAGTTCTAAGATCGTTTTCTGTGATAATTTTTCCTGCAGTACACCTGTATTGAGAAGTCTTTCTTCAAAGTCTCTGGCAACTGAAATCCTGCCGGCATTTTTAATTCTTCCGTATCCCAATGCTCCAAACAGGTACGATGTGCTGAAATGATCAAAGACCGGACCAATTACTGAAGAACCTGTATCCTGTTTAAGAAATTGAAATTTTACTGAGCTTGCAAGAGTTCCATAGAATTTATCCGGTTTTGGATAATAGCTTGCGCCTGCAAAAAGATCTAAGAATATGTTATTTCTTGAAGTTCCCGGCTGGTTAAAAAGCTGAATTGAAGAATAATTCTCGCTAATATATCCATAACCTGCTGATTGCAGATTTTTATTGAAGTTCCAGTGAGTAAAGTTTGCTGCCGCATTTATGCTTGTTCCTTTAATTGTAGAATCAAACTGGAAAACTGATAATAAATCAGACGCATAAAGATAAAGCCTGTCACCATTTGTATTAGTTTCTTTGTATTTCTTATAAATATCCTGAGCTTCACTATTTTTATATCCTGAGCAGACCAATGTAATAAATATTAAAATAAATATTTTTTTCATTAGAGTATGAAATTTATAGAATTTAAAAATGAGAACCATAATCTAAAGATTTAATAAGATATTAGCAAGAAAAGAATATAGGATTGTTTGAAGTGGCTTTTTAAAAAGCGACCTGACAGAAAAAAAACTGTCACGTCTGATATGGGCATAAAAAAAGCCGCTCACTTTGCAGTGAGCGGCTTTAGTAAAGCTTTATTTCTTAT
>JBBRMY010000265.1:0-2359 GCA_038230595.1 Ignavibacteria bacterium | reverse complement strand
TTGCAATGCTTACAAATTGCAGTGTCCCCCAAAAGCCCGGGGCTGAAGGCAGAACTGAACTTGCTGATATTGAGACTAAAAGAATAAGTGCTGCGCTTAAATCCAGATCTAAACCAAATATCTGCATTATGAAATAAGTGAAAAGAACATTTGGAACCCAGATCACAATGGATTGCAGCATTGTGATCATCAGTTCTCTTGGTGATGCAAGAATTGCAAATCCTTTTGTAAAGGAATCAACTGACCCTAATATTTTTGTTTTAATCCTTTCAGGTAGAAAAAACAAAAGGGAAGAAAATATTTTCAGAAATAACCTTTTCTTAAAAAAGAAGATCAGCATTAAAATTATCATTAATCCATAAACTGTACCCAGAATTGAAAATGAATTATTAAGCCATTCAGGAAATGCAGATCCACCAACTGCAAGAACTGCTCCAAGCATCAAAAGTAAAGAGAAGCCGTCAAGTAATCTTTCAAAAACCAGTGATGCAAAGCACCGGCTTTTCGATATTCCTGTTTTTTTAGATGCAATAACAGCTCTGACAATTTCTCCTAATCTTGACGGAAGAATGTTATTAGCTGCATACCCGATTATTGTTGCATTAAAAAGTGATCTCGTTCTAATACTTGAATTTCTTGAAAGGATCGTTTTCCATCTTATTGCACGAATGTAAAAGCTGAATACTAAGAGAAATAAAGGCGGTATCATTAACATAAAATTAGTTCTTTTAAATGCTGCCGCAACTTCATTTATATCAACATTCCTGAAAGAAAGCCATAGAAAAAAAATACTAACCACTATACCAATTAAAGCCTTAAGATAGTTTTTCTTCTGTTTCAGGATAATCTCTTAAATAATTTAACTTTACCGCTTTTTTCTTTTTCCAATTCCTCAGGATAGTAAAACTTAATATAAATATTATTACCGATCTCTTTCCTTAAATAATTGTTAATAAAATTTTCAGGATTGTTACAATTCGTTCCTTTAACAATATTCACATTAAAATTATTTCCATTCTGGATAAGCTGCAATTGAGATACCGATCCTTTAAGTTCGGATACTTCAAGGTCTTTTAATAAATAAAATATTATCCAGCTGCTAATTTCAGAACCATCTTCTTTAATTATAACATCAGAAACTCTGCCTTCAATAGAAGAAATAGTTCTGGTTTTTCTTCCGCATGTGCATTCCTTCCCTAAAATAACTTTATCACCGGGCTTATAATTGAACATCGGCATTGCAGTATTGTATAACTCAGTGCTTATGACTTAGTTTTTTTCATCTGTAAAAAAATGAGTAAGTTCTTCCTGTACATGTAAAGAACCTTCCGGACATTCATATGCATACTGTCCTCCGTCACGTGATCCGTATTCTTCAAGTGTCCTGCAATTTAAAGAATCCGAGATAAATTTTTTGTCTTCTGCAGTACAAATTTCAGAAGTTACAATTGCAGCTTTCAATTCAGTTGTTAATTTCTTGCCTTCAAGAAGCGTACAAAGCTGCTTAACAGATGAAGTATATCCCCTTATATATTCAGGCTTGTACTCCTCTATAAGCTTTTTATATTTCAGTATAGTTGAATTGTTAAGATCAAAAACATTAATTATGAGCGGTGTATTAACTAAATTATCTTTTATAACTTTCTTTAATATAGATCTTTTAGGTTCAGGTGTAATTCCTGTGCCCCAGATTATTACGTGTCTGGCATTAGGTTTGATGTCAAACCATGAATGAAAGCGAAAATGACTGGCTAAGATAAATGCATCTGCAATTGATGATCTGAAAATAGTCATTGGTTCACCTGTAGAGCCGCTGGATGATGCCTTTACAAAATTTTTTTCATTCTTAGCTTTGAAGTCGTTCTGATTTGATCTTATTATATCTTTTGTCAGAACATTTAATTTCCTGAAATCCTCTATACCGGAATTATCAATATCTATTTCCTTAAAATAACTACTATAGTAAACCGTACTCCGCTTTGCAGCTTCTGCAAGGCTTCTTAATCTATAAATTGTATTATTATCAATTTCATCTCTGCTCCATTTATCACTGTTTGTAAGAAATTTCAGTGGGTCAACTCCTAATGATGAGTATCGTTTAGGCAGGTAAATATTTTTATAAATAAGGTCTCTGATCATCAGCTCAGTTTACTTTATTAAGAAAATATTTTTTATCAAGCTCATTATATTTATCAAGCAGAACTTCCTTAGTATCACTTACATCGAAATATTTTTTCAACAGATCTCTGCATTTTGCAAATTGTTCAGGCTTATCAAGAACATGTTGTATGCTTATCTTTAAGCCTTCCGGAGTACCCATTCCAAGTCCGATCTGATCTCTTTCTTCCAATGTTCCGGG
>JBBRMY010000264.1:0-2388 GCA_038230595.1 Ignavibacteria bacterium | reverse complement strand
GATATAAATTCATTTTCAAATGCTCTGGATATTCCTGAGATCGATTCAGAAATGATATGCGAGTTCGTGATAGAAAAGCTATCAATGCATGACCTTAAAAGGCTTATAGTGAACGGCATGGACGAGCTTGATGAAAAGACTAAAGCAAATACAGACAGCGTAAAAGTTAAAGAGCTTTTGAACAAGCTTTACAGCTCGGAAAAATATACGGAAGTAAAAGAAAGAAATCTTTTCAAAAAAAGAGCTCCGGAAGAAGAACCGACTATTGAAAAGACTGCTAATGACAGAGAACTTGCATTTGCAGAAAGAGAAAAATATGAGAACACGCCTATAGAATCTATAAGTGAATTCAAACTTAAAGGAACATTAGTTCTTGAAAGCAGAGAAGAGATCTTAGAATCAGATGAAATTTCGGGGAATCTTCCTTCTGAAATAAATTCCATAGATGAGGGACTAAATCTTCTTGATGAAGAATTGGTTTTCAGTGATGATGATACTGTGAACGAGAAAATGAGCAACAAGGAATATTTAAGCCTAAAAGAGTTTGATGGTCCTGTAAGCGTGAACAAAATATCAGAGATCAAGAAGCCGGTTAAAAAAATATTCTTTGATGACGATGTTATTTCTGCAGAAGCAGACCAGGAAAAAAGACCACCGGTAACAAATCCACTACCAACAAAAGATTCTACAAAAGATACTTCTGTTAAGAAGCCAATTGATGTAAAGCCGGTAATAACGAAGATCACGAAAGAGCCGGGAGCTAAGCAAGAAAAAGATATGGCTAAAGAAATTCCAAAAGATCCAAATGAGAACAGAGAAATAAAATTCAAGCCTGCAAAGCTGAAGTTCGGATTCTCGAACAATGAAGGTGAAGAGAAAAAAGAATAAATGACGCTTGTTACACTTTTATATATCCGGAATAAAGCCGGTGATTTTTTACTGATAGAAAGAAATAAGGAGCCAAATAAAGGAATGCTTTCACCTCTGGGAGGAAAGCTTGAATCTGAAAAAGCAGAACTGCCAATAGACTGCGCAAGAAGAGAAGCATTTGAAGAGTGCGGGCTTGCAACTAAACGTGACGACTGGATACTCAGAGGCATAGCTTCTGAAAAAGATTATCCGAATGCAGGGAATATGCTAATGTTCTTTTATGAGCTGAAAGAACACATTGAAAAAATTCCTTTTGAGATTAATGAAGGGGTATTCAGATTTGTAAAGCAAGACGAAATACTTTCAGGAAATATTCCTGAAACCGACCGAATGTTTTTCTGGGAAAGAATACTCAGCGAATCTAACGATCCCTTCGAGATAATGCTTGACTGCAAAGGGCAGCCTGAAGAGATCGGGCAAGAATTATATTAAGCTGAATTTTGTTTTAAATTATAATCAATTAAATCATATCTAAAAGTAAAGTTTAAGTAATAAAATGGAAGCATTAAATACTGACGTTATAAAAACGGCGTTACACGATACACAGAATCAAAAAGATATCCGTGAAATAGATATTGACAGAGTCGGAGTTAAGAATATGAAATACCCTATCGCTGTTAAAGACAGGGAAAATTATATTCAGCATACGATCGCAACTATTGAAATGACCGTTGACCTGCCGAAAGAATTCAAAGGAACACACATGAGCAGATTCGTGGAGATCCTTCAATGCAAAGACCGCGAGATTCATGTAGATTCTATCGACACAATTCTGACAGAGATGCAGAAAAAGCTTAATTCAAATAATTCTCATATCATTCTTGAATTTCCATATTTCAGAAATAAAAAAGCTCCTGTATCCGGAAAGACATCGTTACTTGATTACAAAGCAAAATTTCATGCGCTGAGAAACGGAGAGAAAAAAGATTTTGTGTTAACAGTTATGGTTCCGGTCACGACTTTATGTCCATGCTCCAAGAATATCGCAAAGTACGGAGCTCACAATCAAAGAGGAGAAGTAACAGTTTCTGTCAGATTTCGTAACACAGTATGGATAGAAGATATTATTGATATAGTAGAAAGCTGCGCGAGCTGTGATCTTTATTCTCTTTTAAAAAGAGAGGATGAAAAATATGTTACGGAAAAAGCTTATGAAAACCCTGTTTTTGTTGAAGATCTTGTCAGGAACATAGTTTTAAAGCTTAAGCTAAATGATGAAATAATCTGGTATTGTGTGGAAGCTGAGAATTTTGAGAGCATTCACAATCATAATGCCTATGCTATGATCGAATCCCATCCTGAGTTAAATGTCTTCGCTTCAGGAACTTAAGCTTGAAAAAAACGTTAAAAATACAGGATAATAACTTCCTTTCGTTTTGAATTTCGGTTCAAAATTAAAAAAGTTACATTATAAATTAAAATCACGATAAAATTAACATGATAAAAAGAGCATCAGTT
>JBBRMY010000263.1:0-2447 GCA_038230595.1 Ignavibacteria bacterium | reverse complement strand
GGGTTCGAGTCCCGTTTCCCGCTCAAAATAAGCCATTTAACAATGGCTTTTTCGTTTAAAATGGTGTGGTACCCAAGTGGCTCAAGGGAAGAGTCTGCAAAACTCTCATTCGTCAGTTCGAATCTGACCCACACCTCAACTAAAAAGGTTAATCAGAAAAGAGTAACCTTTTTTATTTTATATAAAAACTAAGTTTCGTACTCCGTCCCAATTCGCCGCGGCGAACTGGGAATGAGAACGCTGAATTTTAAATCACATGAAAAAAACAAAATTATCTTACAGACACATTGAATTAAAATCATTTCCGAGCGAAGTATTTGATACTCCCGAGCTTGAAATGCTATACTTCGATGGCAACGGAATTGATACGCTTCCTGAAAATATTGGTGACTTGCTCTATCTGGAAATTTTAGACGTGACTAATAATCCTGTTTCAAAAATTCCTGACTCAATCGGAAATCTTATTGCGCTAAAATTTTTATATCTCAGCCATCTGAATTTATCTTTCATTCCTGAAAGCATCGGCAACTTAAAAAGATTAATGTATCTGAATCTTACGTTCAATAAAATAAATGAGCTTCCGAAAAGTATCGGCAATCTTGAAAATCTTATTGAGCTACGAGTATATAATAACCCTATGGAGTTTCTCCCGAAGGAAATATGCAAGCTTACTAAGCTGAAAGAATTTCATCTGAATAAAAACAAACTGAAAGAACTTCCTAATGAACTCGGTGAAATGGTAAGCTTAAGAAAATTAATTCTTGAAGATAACACTTTGCAATTTTTACCGAAGAGCATCGGTAAACTTAAAAATTTAAACGAGCTAAACCTGAGGAATAATCAATTGATTTCCATTCCTAAAAGTATTTCACAGTTGAATAATCTCCAGTATATCGATTTAAGAAATAACAAACTGACTTACCTTCCTGAAAGCATTAAGACTTTACCGAATCTTGAAAAATTAGATTTACGCTGGAACGCTGCATTGGAATTACCGGATTGGATTGAAGAGCTGAAGAAGAAAGATTGTACGGTGTATTATTAGAGTATGAGTTCATTATGAAAAGTCCCCCTCCTTACTAAGAAGTAATTGTTTATAAGTTGAGACAAAAATTCTCCCCTTGAGGGGAGTCCGACCTGAAAGGTCGGGAGGGGTGTTTTATGGGACACCCACCGTCTCGCTTCGCTCGACACCTCCCTCAAGGGAGGAATTTATTTTCTTATACCAACAAGTATATATTTACAAGTAGAGAAGGAAAAACAAGTGCAAACAAAAAAGGTTATTCCGAAAATTCAGAGTAACCTTTTTTTATATTCTATTACTGGATTCCCGCCTTCGCGGGAATGACAGCTTTGTGTTATTTTGTGCTTTTAGTGTTTTAGTGGCGATTCAATCAAGCCATTCTATCTACTAAGTCAACAACTCTGCATGAGTAACCCCATTCGTTATCATACCATCCGATAACTTTTACAAGATTTCCGATTGCCATTGTTGAAAGCGAATCGAAGATACAGCTATGTGAGTTACCGATGATGTCAGAAGATACAATCGGGTCAATAGTGTATTCCATAATTCCTTTTAATGAAGAATCTGCTGCTGCCTTCATTGCATTATTGATTTCATCTTTTGTAACATCTTTCTTTAATACTGCAACAAAGTCTGTGATTGAACCGTCAGGTGTCGGGACTCTTAATGAGAAGCCGTCAAGCATTCCTTTTAAGTGCGGCATTACCTGTCCCACTGCTTTTGCAGCTCCTGTTGAAGTCGGGATAATATTTATTGCGCCTGCGCGTGCTCTTCTTAAATCACTGTGCGGCTGGTCGAGCAAGCCCTGGTCGTTTGTATATGAGTGAACCGTTGTCATAAATCCTTTTACAATTCCGAAGCTGTCATCTAACACTTTTACCATCGGAGCTAAACAGTTCGTTGTGCATGAAGCATTTGAAACAACTGTCATTTCTTTTGTAAGCACGCTATCATTAACGCCAAGTACAACTATTGCATCAAGCTCATCTTTAGGAGGAGCAGTAAGAATTACTTTTTTTGCTCCGGCTGTAAGATGCATTCCTAATTTCTCTCTGCTGGAAAATACACCGGTTGATTCGATTACAACATCAACTCCAAGTTCTTTCCATGGTAATTTTGTCGGATCTTTTTCAGCAAGTCCTTTTATCTCTTTTCCGTTTACAATTATTGAGTGGTCTGTATGGCTTATCTCCGCAGGAAATCTTCCCTGAGTCGAGTCATATTTTAAAAGATGCGCTAAAGTTTTGTTATCTGTTAAATCGTTTATTGCTACAACATCATATCCGCCTTTTTCAAACATTCTTTTGAAAACAAGACGTCCTATTCTTCCAAATCCGTTAATACCTATCTTTAAAGCCATTGTACTTTCCTCCGGAGTAATTTTAAGATTTTTGAAATGTTAATAAAAATAGTGAGAATT
>JBBRMY010000262.1:0-2464 GCA_038230595.1 Ignavibacteria bacterium | reverse complement strand
TTTTCATCGCCTTAAAGCACAGCCACAAATGCAAATTATAATTTTTTTTTGGGAAACCTAGTACGACTGGCTCGTACACCAAGAGCCAAAAAGAAATACGTAGTTTTTTACTTCAGCAACTTTATATAAAGATTTTGATTATTTTTTTATTCATAGAATAGTGTGAAAACAGATCGTATAATATTACTAAAGCATTGGAATTCGGAGAGAGTAATTTTAATTTAAAACATGGGAAGTTCCGATATAGAATAATGTGTATTTATCAAAGCATCCTTTAATATTTGAGTTGCAATCAAATGATGTGAATTAACCTCTGCTTTTTTCATAGCACTGTCAATATTCACTGATGATATACCAGGGATTCCGCACAATATATTTGTTACTGTTTTAACGCAACTGCCACTGCTCAAACCACCAATATTGAATGTTTGCTGAAAAGAATTTTCCATAACTATTTTTTAATTTCGTAAGCTCTCTAGATAATGCATTGTTTATATTGTTAGGAAAGTTTCATTCAAAAATTTAATAACCAAACCTTAAGAATCCTGCTCGATTAATGATTTTCGTTCTTCATAATCTACTTTATCAATATCACCTGCAGCAAGACGATTTTTCAATATATCAATCGGACTATTCTTTATCCTTCTTTCCCCGGGGATATTGTAAGGAGTTGCAAATATCCATACCAGAATGAATATCCAAACTAACCACCATAGCAGATGCATACCCCATATTGAATATTCTCCGTTTCCGTGAAACATAGCTTTATTGGTTTAAGTGTGATTAAATGATTTCAACAGATAAAATGGTTATTTGTAAATTCATTAAACTGATTTAAGTTTATAGAATAGGTCCAAACATAATTGTTTTTTGCTTTTTATATTCTATTATGTCAATTTCCCCATTTGCAAAACGTCGTTGTAAAAATTCAAAAGGAGTTTCCTTTTTCCTTCTTTGTCCGGGAAGATCATAAGGGGTTGCAAATATCCAGATGAATAAAACCAGCATAATTATCCACCATATTAAGTTCATTCCCCAATAAGAGTAATCTACACTTTCGAAATACATAATTTATTCGTTAAATTAACAAAATTACTGTAATTCTGATCAATAAGTTATTATATTAATACAATTAATAAGTATTGATAAAAGTTTCGTTTATTAAAATTAAATTTTTCAATTATCTAAACATTAATATTATTAAAACATATTGTAACTATTACCTGATTTTATCTATTTTATATATACACCAAGGGGTCCATTTACAGAGAATATTACAACAACCTGTAAATAAAGGACCAAAAACTTAATCCATTTTTGAAATTGAATTCAAACAATTTTGGCATATGCGGACTTACGAATGCGCAGGTAATTTTGTCGAGGGAAAAATATGGACAAAATACTTTTGAATATGCTCATCATAATGGAGTCTTAGATGCAATTAAGCATCTTGCCAAAGACCCGATGATCTTTTTATTGCTTGCTGCGTCTGCGGTTTACTTTATAAGCGGAAAAACCGGAGATGGGATCTTCCTGCTATCAGCTATCATGATCGTAACTATTCTAACTTTATATCAGGATTCAAAAAGCAGAAATGCTTTAGAAGCTTTAAAGAATTTTACTCAATCAAATTGCAAAGTTATAAGAAATAACGAAGTATCTGAAATTAAAAGTATAGAGTTGGTAGTTGGTGACTCCTTAATGGTGGAAGAAGGTACATCAATTTCGGCAGATGGGATCATTATCCATTCCAATGACTTTTCAGTAAACGAATCCATTCTTACAGGCGAATCTTTACCTGCTTTTAAAGACAGCTCAAAAAAAGATAATTTTATATTTAATGGTACAACTGTTACAAGCGGTCTGGCTATAGCTACTATAACAAGCATCGGGAATGAAACCAAACTGGGAAAAATCGGAAAAAGCCTGGAAAGCATTAAGGTATTAAAAACTCCATTAGAACTGCAAATTGGAAATTTCGTAAATAAATTAGCAATAGCCGGAGTTGTTGTATTCATCCTTGTATGGGCAATTCACTATTTCCGGTCATATAACTTTACTGACAGCCTGCTTAGAGCACTTACACTTGCTATGAGTATTTTGCCTGAAGAGATCCCAATGGCATTCACATCTTTTATGGCAATCGGCGCATGGAGATTAATGAAAATGGGAATTGTGGTAAAGCAGATGAAAACTGTAGAAACTCTGGGAAGCTCAACAGTAATATGCACAGATAAAACCGGGACCATAACAGAGAATAAAATGAGCCTCGCTAAATTATTTTTGCCTACAACTAATAAAATCATTGACACAGGAAGGGTACTTTTAAAAGATGAAAAAGAGCTTATAACATTTGCAATGTGGGCAAGCGAACCCATTCCGTTTGATCCGATGGAAAAGGCGCTGCATAATTCTTATGCAAACATGAATGTTATTGATAAATCTGACGATAAGCGCCAATTTT
>JBBRMY010000261.1:0-2510 GCA_038230595.1 Ignavibacteria bacterium | reverse complement strand
GTAAAAGAACCGGAAAAGCCAATACAGGATAAAGCGTGCCTTTTGAATTTGCCTTTGAAATTATTGCTGCAATTATTGTTGATGCCGAGACAAGCCCGATATTTCCAAGAAAAAAAGTGATTATGAAGCCTGATAGATTCTTAATTACAATCCCTGTTGCTCCTATGAAAAGAACAAAAATTAATGCATTAATTAAAAAGGAAAGAGTGAAATTAAAGATCAGCTTTCCGGCAAGAACTTCAGAATGTGATACAGATAATTTTAATGCTGAAGCAGTTTCTTTCTCTTCTTCTTTAATAAAAACTCTTGAAAGACCACTTGAAGCTGCAAAGAAAACAACTATCCAGAATAATCCTGCAAGGATATCATTATCTGTTTTTTCATCGCCTAAGGAAAATCTTATTATCGCTATCGTGACAATTACAAACATCAGAAGCGAATTGAAAGCATATCTGGTCCTAATCTCTGCTTTCAGATCTTTCCTGAATATTTCAAGAGTGCTGTTCAGCAATACTGTCTTTTGTTATAAAAATACCTCTGTATTTGTTAAATTTAAAGTTATTAAAATGGACAGTAATTAAATAATATATCTGTTCCACAAAGAAAATCAGGTTAATTGGCTTTTAATAATTAATTTTGTGTTTTAACTTCATCACTACATGAATAATTCTTCCCTATCCTGCAGTAAAATTTCAAAATATTTCTTCCATAGGATGATATTTGCTGATGTTAATTTCACTCTGAACTCAGGCTCATCGCTTGGGCTGACGGGAATGAATGGCTCAGGGAAATCCACTTTAATAAAGATAATTGCAGGACTGATAAGCACATCTTTAGGTGAAACGAGTCTGACTATTAATAATAAATTATTATCAAAAGAAGACCATTTCCGTCATATTGGATTTATGTCACCATATTTGAATCTTTATGATGAGTTATCGGGAGAAGAAAATCTCTCATTCTTTATAAATATTAAATGTCCTAATCTCACAAAAACTGATAAAAATGAGAGAATAAATTTTCTTTTAGATAGAGTCGGATTAGTAAAGAGTAAAAAAGATCTTTATAAAAATTATTCTTCAGGAATGAAACAAAGGCTTAAGCTGGCATTTGCATTATTAAATGAACCGCAACTTCTATTACTCGATGAGCCCTGCGCTAATCTTGATGTTGAAGGTATTGATGTTATATATAACTTTTCGGAAGAGCAAAAAAAGAAAGGAATGCTTATAATTGCAACTAACGAGCCTTCTGATCTTAAACTTTGCGATTCACTTTTGAATATTGAAGACTTTAAGATTAAAGGACGATAGAAATATATTACAATAAAAAAAAAGACCTGTTGAACAGGTCTTTTTTATTAATGAAAATTAATATTTTTTATTACTCTACAACTCCCTTGCCGCCTTTACCATTCCAGAAATAATAGAATGGAATACCTATTAGGACTAATCCTAAGCCAATGCCTGCATCTCTTGGATTTTGTATTATAGTTATTCCAACAAGAGCTATACAGAAAAGCACAAATATTGCAGGTATAACTGGATAACCAGGCGCTTTGAATGGTCTGTGTTCATCTTTCATTTTCCTTCTTAGCACAAATATTCCAAATGCTCCTGCTCCGTAAAAGATAAATGAAGCAAAGATAAGCATGTCAGTGAGCTGATCAAATGTTCCTGAAAGTACAAGTAAACTTGACCATATTCCCTGATAAATTAAAGAGTTTGAAGGTGTTTTAAATCTTTTGTGAACTACGCCTGCTTTTTTAATGAAGAGATCATCTTTTGCCATGGCAAAATATATTCTTGAAGATGCAAGTATTGTTCCGTTTGTTGTTCCAAATGTTGAGACCATTATCAGTATGGAAATGAACATCGCTCCGAAATTTCCTGAGAACTTTCTCATCACTTCAACTGCAATAATAGTATTGTCCTTGCTTGCAATTCCTAAGATCTCATTAACCGGCATTACATACATATATGCAAAGTTCGTCAGCAAATAGATCACTATTACCGAACCTACACCAATGTATAATGCGAGAGGAATAGTCCGCTTCGGATCTTTAATTTCTCCTCCTAGATAACCAATGTTATTCCATCCGTCATAAGCCCAGAATGCGCCAAGCATAGCTGCAAACATAGCACCGGTCAAGCCGAGTGAAGAACCGTAAACAGCAGCAGGATTCGCACCTATAGGAGCAATATTTCCAATAGAACCTCCTCCTATTGCAAATGCAAATCCAATAATTATCACAATACCTATTACTTTTAGAATTGTGAAAAAATTTGTGATCATTCCTCCGAAAAGAACCCCTAAATAATTTGCAGCAGTGAGAAAAATAATTGTTCCGATCGTTAATGATTTCACTCCAAAGCTTTCGAAAGGAGTAAATATGCCGAAGAGCGTAAATTTTTCCATCGACTCACTCAGATGAGCAAGCGGCATTACTGAGTTAACAGATTCAGCAAACACGTATGCGATGGATGCGATCGACGCAGTCTGAATAACAG
>JBBRMY010000260.1:0-2513 GCA_038230595.1 Ignavibacteria bacterium | reverse complement strand
TCTTTTAATTCATCTCTCATTTTTTGACCCGCTTGCTTTATCTGAGGGTAGGGACCAACATGTTTAAAGTAAGCATACCTTGAAAGAGAAATACTTTTTCTTTCTAATCCATGATTTTCAACCGGGACTTCGTTTAGTTCAACTCCGGCAAAAACTTTTTCATTTTCATCATAAACTATTACATTCAAACCTTTATTCATTAAATTATTTGATCTTACTGACTGCCACATCCTGTCCATTAAATTAAAGCAGTCGCCGTATAGTCTTTATTTACAGCAGTTCCCGAATACCCATATATATCTAAAGAAAAATTTTCGTTTTTTATTTCCAAAAATTACGAGATAGTTTCTGCTTTTTCAGAAACCAGTTTTACTTTTTGTAATTCATTGCCTGAATGATAATCAGTAAGTCCTGCATTTTCTTTTACTACATCATAAATGAATCCGCCAGTAAAGCACTCAGCGCATATCGGAGCATCGAGCTTCCAGTATTCTTCTGTACCCATGAAAGGCAGCTTCTTTAAAATGATGTCAGCAGCTTCGAGGTGCGTATCCATCATCCACTTATAAGTCGGAGGACGAAAGCCTTCGAAATGACTTCCTGTTTCCGGACTGAAAGGAACAACGATAGGAACGATTCCCCTGTCAGCACACCAGTTAACACCTTCGATCAGAGTTTTTCTTGGTTCCATACCGGCTATCATAGCAGAGAAAACTCTTCCGGGACCATAATACTCAACAGCTTTGATCAGTGATTCTTCCCAAAGATCTCGTCCTATATATGAATCTTTTCCCGGTACAATAGCTTTCCAGTATCCTTTATCAAAAACTTCAAAGTTATATGAAATGCTGTGAAGACCGAGGTCATAAATTAATTTTACATCATTAATATCTTTTGTCGGAGAGATGGTCATCAGAACTTTTGTTCTTTCCCTGTCATTTGTATATGGAAAACGCGCTGCAAGTTCTTCCAGTATCTGAACTGTTCCGCCAAGACCTTGCTTATCTGCAGGAGTACCGCGGGTGAGAATTGACTTTGGATCCGGATGATATTTTTTTGCAGTCTGAATTACATCAGCAACCTGTGCTGCATTTTTTCTGGCATTGGAAATATTTTCATCAGGGTAAAAATCCTGTGCAGGAGTAAGATTACAGAATTTGCATTCCTGCTTAGTCCTGAAATAATCGCAATAATAATTCCATGTAAAATTCAGATTACAAGTTCCGTTATACACAACAATTTTTTCAAAAGGTGTAAGATCATTTGTAAAATTTTTAGAGAAAGCAGGCAAGCCGACAAAATCGGCTGAGCAAATCTGATTGTTAACTTTATCCTGGACGAATAATTTATCTTCAAATATCCTTAAGCGAAAATTAGCTTCAGTATTCTCTCTTATCTGAACGAAAACTTCGTTAGGTAATTTCAGTTCTGCAGGTAAGAAATGCTGAGCTTTTGCATTATCCCATCCCTGAGAATCTATAAGGTCTTTTCTTAATTCATTTAAGCGAAGCCCGTTAACGAGCAGATCGCATTTTAGCTTTATAAGTTCTTTTCTATCCACGATTATTTGTCAAAATATTAAAATGAAATGTTTATATAAAAAGTCCTGAATCCGTAAGCATACAGATCCAGGACTTTTGTAAAAATCATAGAGTGGTAAATATTATTTCCAGGAACCAGCCGGTGGAAAAATTGAGTGCGATTTTTCTGAAGCATTATCCCATGAACCTGCCGGCGGAAATATTGAGTGTGACTTTTCGCTTGCATCGTCCCATGACCCTGCAGGAGGAAAAATTGAATGAGATTTTTCAGATGAATTATCCCATGAGCCTGCCGGTGGAAAAATTGTGTGTGAAGTGGTTTTTACATCGTCCATTTTTCAGTACATTATTTAGTGAATGTTAATCAAAATTAAGCAGAAAAAAGTAAAGTTCAAACTCAAAATGGAATGATTATTTCATCAATAGTTTACGTTTTTGCTGATCTACAACAACATTCCGAAGCCGGAGCATTGAAACAAGGGGCTTCCTTGGTTTTTATTATCAACCTCTCCCTGCCCCCTTCAGAAGTGGTAAAGCTTCCGTTGTGCTGCAACGGCCTTTCTAAGGAGGAGGAATATTGGAGGAATAAAATTTAAAAAGGATATAGTAATGCCTAGAAAGAGGTTTAGTCTTTTTTTGGTTATTAAGTCACTGGATTTCGCCAGGGCGAACATACTGCCCCAATAATCCGCCCAGGCGGATAGGAGAAAAATGTATGTCAAAGAACCGGAAGACAATAAATTTCTGCCACCTCCGTATCCTTTTATTTTCCTTCAATGAAGGAGCTTTGCCAAAGGATGAAAGCCTAATGATCTATTTCCCCTTTTTTTAATTCAAGCCGGGCTATTTGCTCTTTGCATGCACCTATCTGCAGCTTTTCTTTACCGGCTGCGCCAACGAAGCCACTTTAACTCCTTAATATTATTTCTGACTACGAAATAATATTAATTTATAACGGAGAGGACAAAATAT
>JBBRMY010000259.1:0-2524 GCA_038230595.1 Ignavibacteria bacterium | reverse complement strand
TGTGGAACGACAATCTTCAGGCTCAGAAAGTCCTCAAGGAAATTTCAATTCTCAAAAAATGGATCGACGATTATAACAGGGTTAATACTCTTCTTTCAGATATTAATTTATTAATGGAGATGTCTGAATCTGAAAAAGATGATTCCGTAGCTTCTGAAATTGATTCCGAAATAATAAAGCTGGAAAAAGAAGTCGGTGAGCTGGAGTTTAAGAATATGCTCTCGGATGAAGATGATAATCGTGATGCTATATTAACTATTAACAGCGGTGCGGGTGGTACAGAATCTCAGGATTGGGCAGAAATGCTCCTTAGAATGTATCTCAGGTATGCAGACAAGAAAAAATTCAAGGTCTCTTTGGTTGAAAGATTGGATGGAGACGGTGCAGGAATAAAAACTGCTACATTAGAAGTTTCAGGTGAATTTGCATATGGATATTTAAAAGCAGAGAACGGTGTGCACAGGCTTGTAAGGATCTCACCATTTGATGCAAACAAGAAAAGGCATACATCCTTTGCTTCTGTTTTTGTAACTCCGATAATTGATGATACTATTGAAATAGTTATCAATCCGGCTGATCTTAAAGTTGATACTTTTAGGTCGGGAGGAGCAGGTGGACAGAATGTAAACAAAGTAGAAACTGCAGTAAGATACACGCATATCCCAACTGGAATTGTTGTAGCTTGTCAGGTAGAAAGAACTCAGCTTCTGAACAGACAAATGGCAATGAAAATGCTGAAATCAAAACTGTACCAGTTGGAAAAGGAAAAAGAGCTTGCGAAAATAAGAAGTGTTGAAGATTCAAAGAAAAAAATTGAGTGGGGAAGCCAGATAAGAAGTTATGTTTTCCATCCTTATAATATGGTGAAAGATCATAGAACAAGTTTTGAAACAAGTGATGTTCAAAATGTAATGGATGGAGATCTTGATGGCTTTATTAAAGCTTATCTGTTAAGTTAAAAAATATAATTTCCCCGCATGCTTTTAGCGGGGATCCAGTGACTTAATAATAATATTTCTATCCGCCGTTGGTGTTTTCACCAACTGCCATCAGAGAGTTAGATTCGGCTAAAGCCGAATTTTTATATATCTTACCCCGACCTAAGGTCGGGGCAAATATAAACTAATTCTTCCGTTGTTGTAAACATCAACGGAAGAAACAAAAAAATGAACTATAAATTTCTCATATCCCGCCGGTTCTTATTTTCCAGAGGAAGTTCAAAATTTATTTCATTTATAACATATATCTCAATTCTCGGAGTTACTCTTGGAGTTGCAGCACTAATTATCACATTTTCTGTCTTAAATGGATTTGAAAAAGAAATAAAATCAAAAATTGCCGGATTGGTATCTCACATCCAGGTAACTTCATTCGATGCTAATGGGATTGAAGATCAGAATGATGCACTTTCTAAAATAAAAAAATCAGTACCTGATATAACCCAGATATCTCCTTATGTTCAGAGAGAAGGACTTATAAAATTTAAAGATAATATTGAAGGAGTGATCTTAAAAGGTATCGACCCTTTAACTGATCTTTCAACTGCAAGAAATAAAATAGTTTCAGGTGTATTTAACGTAAGCCCTATTGATTCTAGTATTTCAAGAATTCTAATAGGAAATAAGCTTGCTAAAAGTCTTGGAATTGAAGTTGGTAATAAAGTTTTCATCTTTGGTTTGAAAGGAATTCCATCCCCTGTGAATCAACCAAAAATCAAGCAATTCATTGTAAGTGGCTTATATGAAACGGGGTTAAAGGATTATGATGATGTAATACTTTATTCCGATATCCCTTCAACTCAAAAAGTATTTGATATGGGAAAATACATTAGCGGAATTGAGCTGAATGTAAAAGATGCAAGCAAAATAAACGCATTAGCCAGTCAGTTAAGGGATGATATGGGTTATCCATACAATGCAAGATCTATGTTCCAGATATTCAGGGGACTTTTTAACTGGGTTGAGCTGCAAAAAGCACCGGCGCCGGTTATTTTAAGTTTGATCATTCTGGTTGCAACATTTAATATTGTCGGAACTCTGCTCATGCTCGTTCTGGAAAAGACCCATTCAATCGGTGTTTTAAAATCTTTAGGAGCAAGTAAGGGAGCAATTATGAAAATTTTTATATATGATGGCATTCTGATCGGATTTATCGGAGTTATATTTGGCAATCTATTAGGACTTGGGATATGCTTTCTTGAAATGAAATTTAAATTCTTCTCACTTCCTGAATTCTATTATATGAAAGATGTACCTATCCTTATTCAGCCGCAGCTAGTTCTTCTTGTTTCAATTGTAAGCTTTATACTCTGCTTTTTTGCTACACTTATCCCTTCTTATATTGCTTCAAAGCTTGAGCCTGTAAGATCTTTAAATTTTATTTGATTACTTTCTAATGGATAAATCGCGTCAAAAGATCGAATCAATGTTTGATGAGATCGCTCCTAAATATGATCTACTGAATCATCTCTTTACACTTAATATTGATAAGTCCTGGAGAAAAAAAATTGTCAGCATAATAAAAG
>JBBRMY010000258.1:0-2533 GCA_038230595.1 Ignavibacteria bacterium | reverse complement strand
GGTTAAAGTTGTCTTTTTTGATCTAAACAAAATTGCAGTTCTTGGAATAATTGAAAATCAAAAATTAAATTTTTCAACTTCAGATAACTTTCAGGTTTATCTCTCTGATATGTTCGATAATATTCCTCAACAGAAATTTGATATAGTTATAATTAACCCTCCCTACTTTTTTAAAAAAATAACAGACATTACATCCTTAGCATGAAATTCAGGTGAAAATGGCGAATTTTTCAACAAATTATTCAGTCAATTGCCTTTTTATTGTACTGCAAATACAGAAATATATATGATACTGGCAGAAAATTGTAAGGCAGATCTTATTTCCCGAATAGCTGCAAGCTCAGGATTTGAAATGAAAGTAATCCTCGAGAAAAAGATAAAATGGGAAAGAAATTTTATATACAGGTTGTTTTTACAAGTTACTGCTAAATGAAGATTAAGATCCGGCTGACATATGCAAACTCCGCTTCGGTCTTTAAGACCTGTGTATCAAACAATTTGTTATTTTGATATTTTTAAGTATCCCTTAAAAGAGGAAGAAGTATATAAATTTTGCTCTGAAAAGTTTAATCAAAAGGAACTTAAAGCTGCTCTAGCTGAACTGATCTCTTTGAAAAAGATAAATTGCTCAGGTGAATTTTATTACCTTTCAGGAAGTGATGAAAACAATATCAGCCTTCGAAAAGCAAACGAAGAATACCTTGCTGAAAAGCTTCAGATAATAAAAAGATTCTCAAAGCTTATAAGCCGATTCCCTTTTGTTGAAGCAGTATTTATTTCAGGCTCAGCCTCTAAAGGCGTATTAGAAAAAGGCGATGATGTTGATTATTTTATTATTGCAAAGCCACGACGGGTTTGGGTGTGCCGCAGCCTGCTGATCACTTTTAAAAAGATCGCTTTGCTGAATTCAAAAAAATATTTCTGTGTAAATTATTTTATAGATTCGGACTATCTGAATATTCCGGATAAGAATATTTTTACCGCAACTGAGATCAGAACACTGAAGCCAGTTTATCAGAATAAATTCACTCAAAGGTTTGAAAAGTTAAACGAATGGGCTTACGAATATTTTCCTAATTATTCAGGGAAAAATGAACAACTTTTAAAAGAGATTTTCAAAAAACCATTATTTAGCAAAATGATCGAGTCCATGATGTCTTCTTCTTTAGGAGAAAGAGCTGACAATTATTTTTTTAAAAAAACTCTTCAAAGGTGGCAGAAAAAATTCCCTCACTTCAGCAAAGAAATATTCGATCTTAATATGAGGTCAAAAAAGAATGTCAGCAAGCATCATCCACAGGGCAATCAGATAAAAGTGCTGAATGTGCTTGATGAGAGAATGAAGAATTTTTGATATAAAGATATGCGAATTTTATTTACACATTCATATTTTCTAAAGCTTGATTTTAAGCAGCTAAGTTCAGGCACTCCATATCCGCCTCTGGCAACTCTTTATGCTGCATCTTTCTTAAGGAGCAAGGGGCATGAAGTAAAAATTGCTGATCTGCAATTCTCTGAAGCCAAAGAAATTAAGAACCACATCATAGAATTTAATCCGGATATATTCGTAATTTATGAAGATGGCTTTAATTACCTGACTAAAATGTGCCTCACAAATATGCGGCATGCAGCTTTTGAAATGATGCAGATCGCAAAACGCTTTAACCTTCCTGTCTTAGTTTCAGGTTCAGATGCAACTGATCATATAAAAGAATTTTGTGAAAACGGTGCCGACTACGTAATATTAGGCGAAGCAGAATTTACATTGCTGGAGCTGATAAATAATTACAGCAGTTCGCAAGATATCACTTCTGTAAATGGAATAGCATACTTAATAAATGGAGAAGTAATAAAGACTTTTCCACGTACAGTTCAAAAAGATCTGGACAGCTTGCCGATGCCGGCATGGGATCTTTTCAATATTGAACCATATAGAAAAATGTGGCTGAATAAGAACGGTTATTTTTCTCTGAATTTCGTTACAACCCGGGGCTGTCCTTATAAATGCAACTGGTGCGCCAAGCCTATATATGGAAATCGTTATAACACTCACTCCCCTGTCTACATTACAAACTTCATAAAAAAAGCGCAGGAGAAATATAACTTTACTCATATATGGTTTGCAGATGATATATTTGGCTTGAAACCAAGCTGGCTTAAGGAATTTTCAGAACTGATTCAAAGGGAAAAGATCAAAATTAAATATAATATACAAAGCAGAGCAGACCTTTTATTGAAAGAGGATAATATAAAGCATCTTGCCGAAAGCGGGTGCGAAACGGTCTGGATCGGCGCTGAAAGCGGCTCGCAGAAGATACTTGATGCTATGGAAAAAGGTATCGAAGTTGAAGAAATAAAAAAAGCTGTGATCCTTCTTAAAGAGAATAATATCAAGCCGGCACTGTTCCTTCAGTTTGGCTATATCAACGAAGATGCCTCCGATATAAAAAAAACTATCGATATTGTAAACGAGCTGATGCCTTATGATATCGGCATTTCTGTTTCTTATCCGCTTCCCGGAACAAAATTTCAT
>JBBRMY010000257.1:0-2536 GCA_038230595.1 Ignavibacteria bacterium | reverse complement strand
TGCTCCCTGTGCTGTGTTTGTGAAAATTCCTCTGAGAGTCGATACGTGATTTGTATTAGAACCCGTATTATTATTTATTGTATTATATGAAACATTGAGACTGTATTGTGCTAGGGTTCTTACACCTGCTGAAGGGTTAGCTGCAGCAGGCGCACCTCCGAAATTTGTAAACTTATTTCCCGTTACAGCTGCAATTCCACCTATGTCATTTCCTGTATCTGCTGCGGTAAAAGGAGAAACATCTGCAAATCCTATAAGTGCAATTCCGATATTTCCACCGTTAATAATATTTGCATAAAATTTATTATTACTGTTTGATCCGGCAGACGTTGTCGGGATAAGATTAGTCGTTGCTGCAATACTTGTAGAATTGATCATTAAAATACCTACTGCACCATCAACCATTGGAGCCGTACCTGTTGCATTATTAATATTTTTCATATTAATATTACAATTTTTTATTGTATTATTTGAAGCACCGTCAGACAAGCTCGCTTTAAATATTCCAATTCCAAATTCCATAGTGGCAGGATTTACAAGATTATTATCTGTAAGCGTAAGTCCGTCTATAGTGATATAATCAGCGCCTGCAATTGTTAAAATTCCATCCGGCGATGCACTGCCCGGAGTTGATGTTCCAATAGCAGCATTCAATGTAACTGTTCCGCCTGCCTTAACAATTGTTACAGTATGCGAAGCACTTAATACCGGGTTTAATGTTGCGCTTCCGATCTTAAGTCCGTTTGGAATGGAAGTTTCCGATGAACCTGCTGCCATTGTTAATGTAACTGGACCACTCATTGCGGTAACACTATTGAGAGCGTTCAGAGCATTTGCCAGTGAAATATAAGTTGTTGCAAGAATTGGCGTTGTATTACCCGGATTTGTAACCGTTATACCTATCTGCGCCTGAACTGATGCTGCTAGTATTAATACAGCAGCTAAAGATTGGATGAATTTATAAAAGATTTTCATTTTAAGTTTATTTAGTTTTTCAATTTTATTTTATTAATGTCATTTTTAAAGTCTTTGTAAAACTTTGATTTCCACCCGCTGCATTTATGCTGTAAAAATATGTTCCGGTCGAAAGAAATGATGCATTCAGTGAAATAGTATATGATCCTGCTGTTTGAGATGTATTAAGTATTTCATCTACTTCCCTTCCTGTAAGATCAAATAAATTTATTACCACTTTGCTGTCAAATGGCAAATCATAATTTATTTTTGTGGATGGATTGAACGGATTTGGATAGTTCTGGGAAAGATCAAACTTCTCCGGAATACCTATTACTACCTCATTTGAGAGATCAAAATATTTGTAATTTCCATTGTTATCAATCTGCTTTAAACGGTAATTATATTTTCCGCTTAAAAGATTTCTATCTGTAAAAGAATAATTATGAATAGTATTTGAGCTGCCCGAACCTGCTACCGAACCAATTTTAGAATATTGATTACCTTCACCGGAAATTTTTCTTTCAATATCGAATGACGAATTATTTACCTCAGCATTTGTTGTCCATTTCAGTTCAACATTCCTGTTATCTGAAGTTGATGTGAATGATGCAAGTTCAACCGGCAGCGGGTTAACTGTAAAATCTCCTCCAATTCCGAACTCTGAGAAGCCTGTTGATATTCCGGTTCTTTTTAGAATAGGAGCTGCATTTGAGCCTGTTGTTGCTATATGATTTCCTGATAGAGTCCATGGAGAAGAACTGGTCGATCTTTTTAGAAGTACAAGCTTTGTAAAATCATTTACTCCATTGATCCCTGCTCCTATTGCGGTAAAATCATAAGTACCTCCTGTTAATCCATCTCCTGCATTAACACTCCAAAAACCATCATCAGAACATTTATTGATATTTATTGAACCCTGAGACATTGGCAAACCATTACCACCTCCGGGTGATGATAACCATTCTGCCGTTAATGTTCCTGCAATAGTTGGGGCAACAGTAAAATTTATAGAGATCTTCCTGCTGACATCGGAAATTGTCTGAGGTGAATTATTATGCGGATTATTTTTATTTATTGCTGTTTGCAGATCATTAGTTTTGTGAATTATTTTAAAGTCCATATTCTCTGTATTAATAAGTTCCTGCATTGTCATCTTGCTTTGAACTTTTTTCTCATTAGTTTTAGATTCAGTTCCTTTTATAGAAATGCTTTCTGCTGAAGAGATCTGAGTTCCTACAGAAAAGTCATAGTTTGCAGCTACAGAAGTTATCCATCTTTTAAATTTTCCATTTAATATATTTGTAACTGAACTTGTTAAATTACCTGCTGAAGGTGAATTATTGCCTAAAGTTAAAGTGCTTCCTCCAAGGTTAAAAGTACCGGATGCAAGATTCAGTATATTATTGACCTGTATATCCCCTGAGTGATCTGTTACTGTATTTCCTACATCTGGATCAATATTCAAATTCGTTAGTATTCTTGATGAATTTAATTCACCTCCGATAGTTTTTGCCGAATTGGTTCGAAGATAAAAAATACTTTCTCCTCCAAGTCCCAGGTTAAAATTTAACGGTTGATC
>JBBRMY010000256.1:0-2589 GCA_038230595.1 Ignavibacteria bacterium | reverse complement strand
TGACTTTTTCAATTATAATCGGATCTTTTGTATCTCCTTTAAAATTAATTGAGAACTCAGGCACTTTTCCCTGCATCGGGCTGGGTGGCGATTTCACTACATTTGTAGTATCGGTATTGTTAATCAGATCATAAAGATCTGCCATCTCAATATTCTTACCCTTAATCAGAACATCACTGCTTCCATTAATTGAATAATCACCGCTTATATTCATAATACTGTTCCTGCTGATAATGTTAACTTTTTCCAGTTCAATTCTCTCGTTCGGAGTATAGTTAACAAGCCAGTTCTCATAATTACTGACATGATATTTATTGAGAGTAACATTTACAGAATCAAAGTTAGTTTTAATATCCTGCGAGGCAAGATCAATAGCTCCATTGATATATACACGCTTAGTAGAATCTTCTTTTGCAAAAAGCTTAATTTTGCCGGCAGAATTTTCCATATTGAATTTCATCATAAGGGAATCGATCATGCTGTTTCCGATCTTTGTATAATCACTTTTTGAATTTAGATCGACAACAAAAGACCCTAAAGGATTTTCAGAGATCTCGTTGTAGTTGTTATCAAAAACAAGGTCAGTATAAGAATTCTTAAGAACTATAGCAGTATCCCGATAAGCGAAACTCTTTATGTCAGCTTTAGTAAGAGATGTGAAGCGGGAACTGTTATTAGCAATATTTCCATTCACGGTACCATTAAACTTCATTCCAAATGGAGTAAGAATGCGATTCGTTTTAACTGAATCAGTTACTGCCAGCTTATAATCAAACCTAAAGTCTGCTCCGGGATATGATGCAGAATTAAAATTATTGTAAATCCCAAGAGAATCTGTCTGCATCTTTTTTGCAATACCCGAAGAAATAGAATTTATATTGTACATTACAGCTTTTGATATACCTGCAAAATTCATAGTTCCATGACCATCAAAGGTCATGAAATCTGTTCTGACCTTTATATCACTATTAGATCCTGCATTAACAATTGATGCATGTAGAGGCATTGCAGGAATGTTCATCCCGGCGAAATATGAATTCCTGATATTAAGATCGAATTTTCCGTTTATATTATTAAGATTAGCTCCATGACCATTCACATCGAAAGAAAGGTTCAGATTGCTTTTATCTGAAGACTTGTGAGTGATCGCAGCAAGATTGAATGAAGCAACACTTCCTTTAAGAGCATAAGATGGATTCTTCATATTTGCAATGTTAACTCTTCCGACTGCGATAACATTTCCGAACGAAGAGCTGTGACGAATATTCAATCTAAGGTTATTTCTGACTGCATTTACTTTTCCAACTGAGGACCGGATATCGTATCCACCGAATGATGATGACCAGACATTGTAATTGATATTAGATACCATTCTGTTCATTGCAAAGCCTGTTCCGTTAAATTCCGCTCTCATATTCAATCTGCTTGAAAGTGAACGGTCATTTAATATTTTACCGAGATCAAGATATGAAGTCAGAACATTTCCATCATAGTTCTCATGCTTCAGATCAAGATTAACCACCCCCTCTGCGCCGCCGGCATTTGTAGTGCTGAACTTAAACTTTGAATAAAAGTTTTCAACGGTTCCTCTGTAATCGATATCAGCAAATATTTTTCCAACAGATTGAAATTTTCTGATAAAGGAAACATTTATAACATCCAGAATATCTTTTGGAAGCAGTGAAAGGTTGTAAGCCTGAACATCAAGATAAAGACTATCGGCAGGGCTCTGAAGATTTTGTACTTTTCCTTTTACGTTTACATATGAATTAGGAAAGACCATTGTAAGATCTTTTACATTCAGGTCTTTATAGGTTCCATCAGCTTTAAGATAAAGATTGGCAGTACTATCAAGCATATCGACAGAAGGAACAAAATATCTCAGATCTTTAAAATTAAAATTTTTAATATCTATATCAGCTTCCAACTTTTTATTAATAAAATTTCTGTAAGTCAGAGTATCGAACGGATTGAATTTATCAACAAAGAGTTTTTTAAACCTGATATCTGATCTGTCGGTTAAAAGATTGAGATCCCAAAGAACAGTGTTTGAATCTTTGTAATCAATGCCTGTCTTAAAATTTAAATTCTTTAATTTAAAATCTGAATTAGTATTAAAAGAAAGAGCTTTCATATCAAGATTCTTATGATCTTTATAATATTGAACATCGACCTCCATCTCAACATTTGCTATAAGAAGGTCATTAAAGTTAAAATCTTTTGCATAAGAATGCTTGAACCGTTCAGAGGGCTCGGTAGAAGTATTCCCGAAAGCCTGGAAAGTACCATTCTCGATCTTGAATTTTTTAACGGAAACTCCCCAGTCAAATGGTGATGTAGACGTGTCAGCATCTTCTTTAGAAGTGCTGAATAGTTTTGTAAAATTCCAGAGAAGGCTGTCGCCTCCGCCTTTAACTTTTACTAAATTCAGTACAGGTGAATTCAAAATAAAATAATCCAGACGGATTTCCTTTTGAAGCGTGCCCCAGATATCATACTTAATATTAGCATAATTGAATTTCAAAAGTGTATCTCCTTCTGAAACTATATTTCCGTTATTAACTGTAAGTCCTTTAAGGATATTTCCGG
>JBBRMY010000255.1:0-2598 GCA_038230595.1 Ignavibacteria bacterium | reverse complement strand
TGGAGTCCAAACCTACTAAAGCTGCAAATGAAGTAAATTTTACTAATGAAGAATTATTAACAGCTGTTAATGAGAATGCATTAGTAATGACTGTAGTTCGCAGTATTGATGGCAAATGGCTTAAAGTTGCTCCTGGTTTGTGCCGTTTATTAGGATATTCCGAAGAAGAGCTCCTTTCAAAATATATTAAAGACCTTACTCATCCTGATGATATTGAAGAAGAAAATGAGAAATTCAACCAGCTTCTTAGCGGTGAATTGAAGTCATTCGAATTAGAAAAGAGATTTATCGCAAAGTCCGGTGAATTAGTCTGGCTTCACATAAATCCAACAGCAATTAATGACGAAAACGGAAAAGTTAAATTTTTTATTGCCTTCCTGCTGAATATTACGGCGAGAAAAAAAGGTGAAGAGATATTAAAAGAAGTTAATAAAAATCTTGAAGCAGTTGTAAATGAAAGAACAACAGAGCTTGTAGTTGCGAACAATAAGCTTAATAAGAGCAAGATTCAATTCCAGAGAATGCTTGATAAGCTCCCGGCAGGTGCTTTTATGTGCGATGTGGATGGACTTATAACTTATTATAATGAAAATGCAGCTTCTTTATGGGGTCGCACTCCAAAATTAAATGATCCGGCTTTTAAATTCTGCGGTTCAGTTCAGCTTTATGTAAATGGTGTGGCGATAAAACATGAAGATTCATGGATGGCGAGAACACTAAAAGAAAGTAAAAGTTTTAATAATGAGATAGTTCAGGTTGGAAGACCTGACGGACAAATGAAGGTTGTTATTGTAAATGCAAATCCTTTATTTGATGAGTCAGGAACTTTGATCGGAGCCGTTAATATAGTTTTTGATATTACCGAGAAAATAGCTATGGAAGAGGAAAATGTAAAAAGACAAAAGGAACTTACTGATTTTGTTGAAAATGCAAGTGTCGGTCTTCATTGGGTTGGACCTGATGGAATTATAAAATGGGCTAATAAGCATGAACTGGATAGCCTTGGATATTCTAAAGAAGAATATATCGGACATAGCATAACTGAATTCCATGCAGATCAGCATAAAATTCAGGATATTCTTACACGTCTTACCAATAACGAAACTCTCAATAATTATGAAGCCACATTAAGATGTAAGGACGGCTCTACAAAAGATGTTCTTATTAACTCAAATGTATACAGAGAAGACGGAGAGTTTGTTCACACAAGATGCTTTACCAGAGATATCTCTGACATGAAGAGAATGCAGGAGCAGCTTAAAAGATCTTATGATGAGCTTGAAGAAAGAGTAAAAGACAGAACAGTAGAATTGAAAAATGTGATCGACGATCTTAAGGTTGAGGTAACAGAAAGAAAAACTGCAGAAGATAAGCTGAAGTCGATGAATGAGCAGCTACAAAAAGCGCAGACAGACCTTGTTAATTTTGAAAAGCTAGCGTCACTTGGAAGATTTTCTTCAGGAGTCGCGCATGAATTAAAGAATCCATTGGCAAATATAAGCGCTCTAGCTCAGCTGCTTAATCAGAAAGATATCGATATTAAATTAAAGAAGCATTTAAAGTATATACTCGTTAATGCAGATATTGCGAACAGGATCATTGAAGATCTTTTGAATTTTGCATCACCTTATGATGCAGTTTATAAAAAGGAAAGCGTTTCAGATCTTGTAAAGAAGCTTTATGAAATGGTAAAGATAAGATGTGAAAAGAAAGATATCAAGATCACATTTAAAGCTGAAAAGAATATTCCACATCTATTATTAAATGAGAAGAAACTTCAGACAGCATTTCTGAACTTTATTTCCAATTCAATTGAGGCAATGCCGCAAGGTGGGAAGATCAATTTGCATACTTCTTTTGATGAAGAAGCTAAAGAAGTTATTGTAAGCTTTGAAGATACCGGCTCGGGTATATCAGCGGAAAATATGGATAAGATAATGGAGCCATTCTTTACAACAAAAGATGATGGTACGGGCTTAGGACTTAGTATGGCTTATTACGTCATCCGTGCGCACTCTGGAAAAATTAATTTTGAAAGCAGATTGGAAAAAGGTACTAAAGTTATTGTTAGAATGCCTATTAATGAAGAGACGAAAGCATAAGCAGGAATTATGTTTTCTAAACCAAAAATCAGATGAGTAATAGAATTTTAATTATTGACGATAATAAGTTCCTACGTTTTACATTGTCTGCCCTCCTTGAGGATTCAGGCTTTAATCCACTGACAGCAGCTGATCCTGAAAAAGCTATCAGGGAAATAAATTCCAAGCACCCGGATCTTATAATTCTTGATAAGAAATTATCAGGAAGCGATGGATTTGACTTATTGCCGATTCTTAAAAAGATGAATAAAGATGTCCCGGTAATTCTGCTTACAGCATATGCAGATCCTCAGACTGAAGAAAAAGCTTTAAAACTTGGTGCAGATGCATTCGTTAGCAAGCCGTTTGATAATGATGAGTTCATAGGAGTTATCCGGCGAAACCGAGAACTGCTGGCGTTGCCCTGTCGTCAAAGTTGCGGTGTTCGGGGTAATCGTAAGACTTGCGGTGGGAAGCAATGTTACGGCCACCTCGGCAAACTTCGAAGGATCCAGTG
>JBBRMY010000254.1:0-2599 GCA_038230595.1 Ignavibacteria bacterium | reverse complement strand
TCCGGATCATAATCACTCATTCTTAGTTTCGCATAATCTTTTGAAAGCAATATTCCTGTAGGCACTTTATAGAAATCGGGATCGCCCATGA
This sequence comes from Ignavibacteria bacterium, assembly GCA_038230595.1. Lineage (GTDB taxonomy): Bacteria > Bacteroidota > Ignavibacteria > Tepidaquicellales > Tepidaquicellaceae > JBBRMY01. The sequence continues at coordinate 2,508 of JBBRMY010000254.1, read as the reverse complement.
ATTCGCTTCTGTCTGCATAGACTCTTCTCATTGCTTCTACCATAATATGGATAACTACTTCCGGTACTTCCTGGAAGTGCTCCAGATCATAATTTTCAAGAATGTTCAGAAGATAGATAAGGCAGATACCTCCGCTGCTAGGAGGCGGCATGGAAACAATTTTATATCCGCGATAAGAACCTGTTACAGGCTCACGCTCGACAGGCTTGTAATTTTCAAGATCTGAATAGCTGATAAGTCCACCACCATTATTCATTTCCTTCACAATAAGGTCGGCAGTTTTTCCTTTATAAAATCCGTCCCTTCCCTGAGAAGCAATTCGTTTCAAAGTTTCAGCAAGTTCAGGCTGCTTAAATATCTTTCCCTCTTTGACTGAAGAATTAAATATTTTTTTTGTAGAATTGAATTTATTAAAATTTTCCTGCTGATCCTTTATATTATCTGCAAGACGCTTATGAACTTTAAATCCTTTTTCGGCAAGATCGATCGCATATTTCATAACATCTTCGCGCTTCATAGTACCATATTTCTCCAATGCGGAGAGCATTCCTGCAACACAACCCGGAACTCCTCCGGCGAGATGACCTAGAGTACTTAAATTCATAATTACATTTCCATCTTTGTCGAGATACATATCCCTGCCTGCAAGTGATGGTGCTGTTTCACGATAGTCAATAGTTGTATTCTTTCCTGATTGAGTATGGATGACCATGAATCCCCCGCCGCCAATATTTCCGGCATTAGGATAAACAACTGAAAGCGCAAAGCCGACACCAACTGCTGCATCAATTGCGTTGCCGCCGTTTTTCAGAATGTCAATTCCGACCTGTGAAGCTACTTCATCTGCAGAACTTACAACTCCGTGGTTATAATTTTTTTCTTCAGTTTGAGCGAAAGTGATCCCTGAAAAATCATTCTTGTAAGATGAGAAAGTAATGCTGAATAAAGAAACGAAAAGTATTATTAAAATTATTTTCTTCATAAATAGTGTAATTGAATATTTATTCGCCGCTACGCGGAAGTATTCTTTTAAAGAAATAAAGCTTTCGTTGCTCCGCAACAATCTGCTTTCGCAGGGATGACAGGATGCCTCGCGGAAGTTTACTTTAAAAGAAATAAAGCTTTCGTTGCTCCGCAACAACCTGCTATCGCAGGGATGACAGAATACAGAAAACTGCAACACGGAGACGCGAGCATCGCGTCTCTACAAAAAGCCAATCGTATCCGTTTACGTATTCCAATCCCGATTATATCTGAAATCAATATTCACCGTTCTGTTCTGGATCTTAGCAATTAATGGCGGGACACGCTTGAACTGATTTCTCATTACAAGCTTATCAACTCTGTCCATTAATTTCTTGTCAAAGCCTAATGCGATAAGCTCTTCAGGCGAGCGTCTTTCTTCTATTTTTGCAAAAAGATACTGATCAAGGTCTGCATATGAAAAACCAAGTTCGGCTTCGTCACTCTGATCTGTCCATAGATCTGCCGATGGCTTTTTGTCAATTACAGATTTTGGGACACCTAAATATTTTGCTAATTGAAAAATCTGAGTTTTATAAAGATCTCCTATCGGATTAAGAGCTGAAGCAGAGTCGCCAAAAATTGTAGAATATCCAATAAGTATTTCAGATTTATTTCCCGTACCAATTACTAAAGCATTTTCTTTGGCTGACTGATCATACAGAACAATCATCCGGCACCTTGCCATAATATTTCCTTTTCTCATATTGGAAATATCTTTTTCATTCAATGAGCTAACATAGCTGTCTACCATTGCAGAGATATCAATCTTAATTGCTTTTACACCGATAGCCTTTGCAACTTCTTCAGCATCAATAACACTTTCCTTGCTGCTTGTTTTATACGGCATCATTACGCAAAGTACATTTTCCTTACCATATGCTTTTGCAGAAAGATATGCACTGACTGCAGAATCTATACCACCGGATAAGCCGATAACAGCTTTATGAATTCCTATACGCTCAGATTCATTTTTCAGAAAAGCAGTTAATATGGTAGTAACTGTTTCGTAATTTAAATTCAGATCCATTTAGAAAATTAAATAAAAAAAGCCGGTACTAAATTAATAGAACCGGCTTATTAAAAAAAACACAAATTTAAATCTATTACTTAGATACCTGATAGACTATCTTTCTGATTGTATCAAATTGCAAATAAGGGAATAGTTCCTGGATCTTGTCTATTGCTTCACCGGCGCTCATTTCTCTTCTCATATCTTTGTACATTTGTCTGATCTTGTAATCTCTTATTGCTTTTTCATCAAGTAATTTATACTTTTTCAGCGTATTATAAACGGTATCGTCTATTAGCTCGCTTAATGGGTTATCACTTTTTGATTTTACTGTAGGCTTCAATTTATCTCCTTTTCGATGTTATAATTAAATTTTATTAAACCGTAAATTTAATGTCTATAAAATTAAGTGTAATTAATTGTTATATACAAAAATACATTAAAAACAATTCATTTTCAAGTTAATGATATTG
>JBBRMY010000253.1:0-2608 GCA_038230595.1 Ignavibacteria bacterium | reverse complement strand
GGTCAGGATAAAGCAGAGGGTCAGAATTCTAAAAAAAAAGAGCTGCAGAAAAAAGCTTCTCCGGTAAAAAAGACTATCTTAAAGATTGAGGAAGAATTAACTTTCTGTGAGGTAAAAGTTAAAGAGCTTGAATTAAAAATGGCTGATCCGGACTTTTATAAGAACGGGAGCTTTTACGCAAAAAAAGAGTATAAAGAAATTAAGAGCCGCATAGATGTTCTTAATAAAGATTGGGAAGTTGAAACAGATAAGCTGAAGGAAATTGAGCTGGAGCTAAACTCTAAATAGAAATTGTCATAATAGAGAAATTATCATAATAAAGAATTTGTCATCCCTGCGTAAGCAGGGATCCCGGACTTCCGCGAAGCGGCGGAAAATTTATATTTTAATTATAATCAAAAACCAAAATAAAATAACATGAGCACACGTAAAATATTGTTTGCAATAATGGCAATGTCGCTTTTATTTATGTCACAGGCAAAAGCTGACTGGGGTATTAAATACGGTATCGAAAAATTCAAATCACCTTTAGCAAATGAAAGAACACTTCTTGAGAAAGATCTTAAATTTGAAAGAAAGATCCTTAGCGCAAGAATAAAAGACAGATCTGCAAGCCCTATAAAATTTTATATTGATCTAAAAGGCGGTGCAGGACAAAGTAATGCTAATATTACTCCTTCGGGCGGCACTACAAGTTATAAAACAGATGCAAAAACAGGATTAGATCTTGGAGCTCTGATATACATCAGCTTATTTGATGTTATAAAATTTTCAACCGGCTTAGGATATTCAAATAAGCCATTTAACGTAACAACTGTATCACCTACAGTACCAACGCTAATTGATACTGTAAAGGAATTGAACAACCAGTATATGAACATCCCTTTGAATATTAATTTCGGAGGAATGATCTCAGATAAAGTAGGACTCACCTTTAACGGCGGTCCATATCTTGGAATACTTTTAAATACACCTGCAAATAACACAGAGTTAGGTTATAAGAATTTCGATCTTGGTCTGAACGGAACAGTTACAGCAAACTACAAGTTAAATCTATTAACGAGCATCATCTTTGGTGTAAATTTTGATTACGGCGGCTTGAATAATCTTGGTGCAACTGATAAGGTTGATAGAATTACAACTACCAAATATGGTTTGTTCACCGGAGTTAGATTAGGAATAGATTAAGAATAATATCGTCCCCGAAAGTTTTTGTCGGGACCCTAAACTCCCGGGAAGCGGGAAAAGTTTTACCCGATACGACGCTCCGGCGTCGTATCGCATTTAATTTAAAAAAATGAATAAGAAAATAATTCTATTTATTTTTGTGATCATGATCTCTTTCACTGTGAAGACATACGCTCAATCACTGAGCGATATGTATGCACTGGCAAAACAGGAGATAACAAAACAGCATTATCCTGAAGCTATAGAACTGCTCACAAAATGCATAGAAAAGAAAAAAGATATCGATTACTACTACCAGAGAGGGATGTGCTACTTCTATGTGCAGGATTATGATAACGCGCTGAACGATTACAAAACGGTAATACAACTGAAGCCGGATTATCCTGAAGCTTATAACCGAAGAGGCAGAATAAATCTGGAGCTTAAAAATTATGATCTTGCACTGGCAGATGTACAGAAGGCAGTCCAGTTGAAGCCGGATTATGCAGATGCATTTTACAGCATGGGACTTGTTTATTACTCCCAGGAAAAATATGAAGATTCCAAGAATGCATTTGGCAAGGCAATCGCATTAAAGCCCGACTATGCAGAAGCGTTTTACAGCAGAGGACTTGCATATATAAATATTAAAGAGCAGGATTCTGCTTATAGTGATTTCAGCAAGACCATTGAGATCAAGCCTGATTACGCAAAGGCATATTATGACAGGGGACTGTTAAGCATGAACAGAAAAGTATATGACCAGGCATTAACTGATTACAGCAAGGCTATAGATCTTAAATCTGATTATGCATCAGCAATCAGCAACAGAGGTCAGGTTTATTATTTCCTTGAAGACTATGACAATGCGATCAGGGACTGGCAGTCAGCAATTAAATATAATAAGGAAATGGAAGATAAGCTTAAAAGCTTTATCGGAGATGCTATGGTAAAGAAGAAAGAAAAAGATAAACTCAAAAAGGAACAGCAGATAAAATAAAGATATTAAAGTTTAAAGGTTAAACAAAAAGGCGTTGGAAATATCCAACGCCTTTTTTGTTTTCACAAACTTGTTCCCAATCCCCTGATTGGGAACAAGGTGTAGATACCTGAAACGTACAGACGCGCCACTGCGCGTCTCACTGAAATAAATAGATATTCTCCTAGATACTTCATCGATAAAAGCATTCGATGATAAACTCCGTGTTGCGCTGTACAGAGTATTTGATAGAAAACATTCTCGATTTTGTACAAATAAAAAAGGCGCCGGTAATACCTGCGCCTTTTTTAATAAAGATACTCGAACTTTAAATTAATTATACCTTAAATGAATTTGGATCCACTTATAGATAAAATTCCGTTTAAGTGGATCTTATATCTTTGTTACGTTAACTGCCTGAAGACCTTTTTCGCCTTTTTCAACTTCGAATTCTACTGATTG
>JBBRMY010000252.1:0-2624 GCA_038230595.1 Ignavibacteria bacterium | reverse complement strand
GGTTTGTCTTCGGGATAATCAGGGAAAAAATCTTTAGCTTTCTCAATTCCGAATTTTTCAACGATCTTTGAAAATGCCATATCAGTATACCAGGAAAGATTCAGCTCCCAGCCCATCATTCTTACAACTTCGAGACAGCTTTCAGGCTTCCACTCTGCAGGCTTATAGTTCAGAATATCAAACTCAAGCGGCAGCTGCCGTGAATGAGACTCTACAAAAAAATTAACTCCTTTTGAATAACTTTCAAGGATCTGTCGGGACTCCGGAGAAATATTTCTGACGAGGTTAGCAGCAATTTTATAAATACCGATAGTACGGAACAGCTTATCATATTCAAGAGCATCTTTACCTAAGATCTCTGAAAGCCTGCCTTCTGCAACTCTTCGTGTAAGATCCATCTGCCATAACCTGTCCTGAGCATGCATATATCCCATGGAGAAATACATGTCGCCTGCATTGCCGGCATAGATATGAGAAACTCCAAAATCATCTTTATAAACATTGACAGGCTTAATAATTCCTTTAACAGAATTGGAGCCTGTTTCTTTATAGTAGGATTTTTTTGTAAGACCGTTAAAGAGCAGAAGCAGCACACCCGAAGAAATGAGTATCAGCGCTAATATTCCGTAAACACCAGTAAATAATTTTTTCAAATAATAAAAATGAGGAAAAGCATCTGATGCTTTCGCATAGCTGCTATCCTATTAGTAAAAACAAAAAATAAGCATTGAAAACAAAGGTTTAAAGGCAGAATCAGGAAAAATACAGAAAAAAAGAGTCAAATCTGTTTTAGAATGCCAAAAAAATCTCTTTTACAATAATGAAAATAAAAGATTAAATTGAATAAAAAAACAATATGGATTGGGATTGTAAACTTGAGCTGCTTAGGTATGATCCAAAAAGCAAAAAAATAAAGAATGTAAAAATAAATTTTTTGGAAATCCGATATCTCCAGATCAAGGAAGAATACGAAAAAATTAATCCGGATAGTCTTATCAAATCAATTATGGAAGAACAAAGCAAAAAATAGACTCATGAAAACTAACGGTAGAAAATATATAAAAAGAGGTAATCCTAATTAAGAATATCGAAATTTCTCTTTTACAATAATGAAAATAAAAGGTTAAATTAAATAAAAAACAGAATGGAACGGAACTGTAAACTTGAGCTGCTTAGTTATGACCCTAAAACTAAAAGAATAAAGAAGATAAAAATTGATCTTTTGAAAATCCGACAGATCACTGAAGAATTTGAAAACAATAAAATTGAGAATATTATTAAATCTATTATGAAAAATCATTTCAAAGAATAGCATCGTTTGTACTTTTAACATTCCCATCTTATATATTTTTAAAAGAGCATAGTAATCCCATTAAAGCGGTTTAAACTTTTTTTTAAGGTCACTGGATCCCCGATAAAAGCGTTCGGGGAAATAATTATATTTATAAAAGAACGGGCGATAAAAAATGATCTTGTCACCCTGCTAACACTACACAGTTCCGGGCATTGCTTTGCACGGACTTGCTAGTCCTTTGTACTGCTCGCAATACATCTATGACACGCTCGCATAGCCTGTATCCGGTAAATCTTACAGTCGGTATTGATCTCCTTATATGTTACTTTTCTATTGATCTATTATCGTTAATTACCCGCATTTCAGCAGGCCCCAATGCATACGCACGGGCATGGTGTCAAAATTCTATTATGATCTATGAACTCTTAGCTGATGGATAAATGTATCCTTTGAAATTATTTAAGGACTATTAGAATTAGGTTCGGGTTGGAATGAATTCAAATTAAAGTAACAGCTATCAAAAAGCTTGTCTGATATTTTTACAAAGATCAAAAATAAAATGGAAAGACTATCTGCTTTTTTGAGAAAAGAAAATAACGAAAAAATAATAATGGGTTTTATCATATTGGTAATAATTTAAATTTATGAATGAATTTAATCTAAATGTTAAAATGGATATAGTAGACCCAAGAAAGAGGTTTAGTCTTTATTTTATTTATTAAGACACTGGATCCCCGATTTACCAACGGATGACCCAGAGAGTACCCCCAGCTTTTATTAAAATAAAGCTATCCGTTGCTTCGCAACGAAGGAATGACAGGGGAAATGTTAAGTTTAAAGAACCGGAAGACAATAAATTCTTGCCACCTCCGTACCCTTTTGTTATCCTTCAAGGAAGGATGCTTGCCAAAGGATGAAATCCTGATGATCTATTCCCTTTTTTTTGATTCAAGCCGGGCTTTAAGCTCTTTGCATGGCACCCATCTACCAGCTCTTTTTTACCGGCTCAACCTACAAAGCCACTTGCAACGAAGCCTCTTGAACTCATTATTATCATTTCCGAAAACGAAATGAAAATAGCTTATAACGGAGAGGACAAAATATTTATTTGGTATTCAGAGTATGTTCATCAACACAAAGTAAGCATGGAATCAGTATATGTTCATATTGTTTTTGATTGATCTCTCAACCATCCCAGATCTCTCCAGGGTTTCTGCATCTCTGCATAAAAAGATAATTACTAAGACAGATTGATAAATAAAAACTAACCTGCCTTCTTACAAGCAAAGTCTTTAAATACCACCGGTATCTGTTGTGTACAGGTAACAAT
>JBBRMY010000251.1:0-2648 GCA_038230595.1 Ignavibacteria bacterium | reverse complement strand
CTGAGAAAACTACCCTCGTTGAAAATCCCGGTACTGGTAATACTTTCTCTTTTTACGATTGGTAATTCATATTCACAGATATCCCAGTTCGGACAAAACAAAGTACAGTATAAAGTATTTGACTGGAAATATATCCAATCAAAACACTTTGACGTCTATTTTGCACAAAACGGCGAAGACATCGCACAGTTTACTGCATTCGCAGCTGAAAGCGCACTTGTAAATTTATCCGCAAATCTCGGGTATGATATCCAGAACAGGATTCCTATAATAGTTTATAACTCGCATAATGAATTCCAGCAGACAAATGTTCTTGATGAATATCTTTCGGAAGGAATTGGCGGCGTCACAGAGCTTTTTAAAAACAGGATTAACGTACCGTTCGAAGGTGATTATGAAAAGTTCAGGCATGTTATTCATCATGAGCTGCTTCACGCTTTTATGAATGATATGTATTACGGCGGCTCGCTGCAGAATATAATTTCACAGAATATAAAGCTCCAGTTCCCCGGATGGTTTGCGGAAGGAATGGCTGAATACCAGTCATTACATGGAATGGATAAAGCAAACGACATGTTTATCCGCGATGCGGTAATGTATGATTACCTGCCCCCGCTTGAATACATTAACGGCTATTTAGCGTACAGGGGTGGACAAAGCTTTTTTGCCTGGCTCGGAGATGTATATGGTAAGGAAAAAATAATTGACCTGATGTACCAGATTAAAGCGGCAGGAAATGTAGAAGACGGGTTCAAGGAAGTATATAAGCTTGACCTTGAATCGTTATCAGAAAAATGGCAGAAATATCTTAAACAGACTTACTGGCCGGACATTGCCACAAGGCAGGAAGTCACGGACTTTGCAAGCAGGATTACCAATTCACGAAAAGGCGATGGATTTTATAATACCGCTCCTTCTATTTCACCTGACGGCAAAAGGATAGCATACATATCCAACCGCGATGATTATTTTGATGTATTTATTTCAAATGTAAAAACAGGCAAGGTAATTACCAAACTTATTAACGGCAGCAGAACGGCTAATTTTGAAGAGCTGCATTTACTGACGCCCGGTTTATGCTGGTCGCCTGACAGCAGGAAAATTGCAATATCAACAAAAGCCGGAAGCCATGACGCGATGTATATTATTAACGTTGAATCTGAAGATGAAGTAGAAATTCCCATGAAATTTGACGGTATCTTTACCATCAACTGGAACCCGGTAAATAACTCACTCGTTTTCAGGGCAGATAACTCAAAGCAATCCGATATTTACACTTATGATTTGAATAAAAAGCTGCTGACTCCGATTACTCATGATATATTTTCTGATAATGACCCAACATGGTCAAGTGACGGCAGCAAAATTTATTTTACTTCTGACAGGGGCGATAACACAGACTTAAACAATATCCCTGCTGATTTTAATATGAAGGATTATGATTATTCCCAAAAGGGACTGTATGTTTATGATATACCTTCACAAACTCTAAGCAAATTTATAGATGACGGTCCCAGGTCAGAAGTATCAAATGTAGTTTCAGCGCCTGACGGAAAAAGGATATTATACTTATCAGATAAAAACGGTATTAAAAATATCTGGCTTAAAAACCTTGAAACCGGCGCTGAGCGCCCTATTACAAATTCTATAGATGAAATAAATATGATATCCCTGTCACATGATGGCAGAAGGCTCGCATTTAGCTCATTGAATAAAGGCGGATATGACTTATTCTATATTGAAAATCCATTTGAAATTGACCTGAAAATGGATAATCTTCCGAACACAGTATTTGTGCAGAAATTACTGGACGAGAAAAAAAGGCAGTCAGGCGATTCTTCCCTGACAAAAAATGATTCGCTTAAGAAAATCTCAAATGACAGCAGTCTTGTAACAAAAGATTCTACCGGAAGAGTAATCTCTGACAGCACATCTCTCGCAAAAAAGGATACATCTGTATATGGAAATGACGTTGCATTAAATCTAAATAAGAATGTTCCTGATACAATGATGGAGAATGCCCGCAAATTAAGGCTTAAGGAAAAAAGAACATTTGAGATTGCGAATAATACCAATGGAGACGGAAGTTTTAAGGTAAATAATTATAAAATTAAATTTTCGCCTGATATAATATACAGTAATGCGAACTACAGCAGCTTTTATGGCGTTCAGGGTATTGCCCAGCTTGCATTCAGCGATGTTCTCGGCAATCACAGGATATATGTTTCAACAAGCCTTGTTCTGGATTTGAAAAACAGTGATTATGCCTTTGCTTATTATTACCTGCCCAAGAGAATTGATTACGGTATAGAAGCGTATCATTCGGCAAGATTTTTGCTAATAAATACTCCTGATAATACTACCTCGAACCTTTACAGGTTCAGACAGTACGGCGGCACAATATCCGCATCGTATCCAATTACCAAATTCAACAGGGTTGACGGGGCGCTTTCTTATACGCATGTTTCAAAAGAAAACTTAGATGACCCGACAGTCACATCGCAGAATCTTGATTTTATATTGCCAATATTCAGCTATGTTCATGATAATACTCTTTGGGGTTACACTGCCCCGGTAAGAGGAACAAGGTACAATCTATCAATATTGGGAACGCCGAAAATCGGCGCAAACGGTGTAAGCTTTTTCAG
>JBBRMY010000250.1:0-2653 GCA_038230595.1 Ignavibacteria bacterium | reverse complement strand
GCAAATAGATCACAATGACCGATCCTACGCCTATGTACAATGCTAGTGGAATAGTTCGCTTTGGATCTTTTATTTCTCCTCCGAGATAACCGATATTATTCCAACCGTCATATGCCCAGAAAGCACCTAGCATAGCTGCAAACATTGCTCCGGTCAAGCCGAGTGAAGAACCATATACAGCAGCAGGGTTCGCACCTAAAGGTGCAATATTACTTACCGAGCCGCCACCTATTGCAAAGGCGAAACCAATAATTATCACAATACCTATTACTTTAAGTATTGTGAAGAAATTGGTGATCATCCCACCGAAAAGAACGCCTAAATAATTAGCTGCAGTCAGAAAAATAATTGTTCCGATCGTTAGTGATTTCACGCCAAAGCTTTCGAACGGAGTAAAGATTCCGAAGAGTGTGAATTTTTCCATTGAGTCGCTCAGATGCGCAAGCGGCATTACCGAGTTAACAGATTCTGCAAACACGTAAGCGATGGATGCGATTGAAGCAGTCTGAATTACTGAGAAGCACGACCATCCATACATAAAAGCAAAAAACCTTCCATACATTCTTTTAAAATAAACATATTGTCCCCCCGGTTCTGCAATGAGACCGGCAATTTCAGCATTAGTTATTGCTCCGAATAAAGTGATAATACCTGCCAGAACCCAGGCAAGAAGAACAAGACCGCTGGATTGAAGCTCCAGCGTCATCGGTGCTGCTTTTTTAAATACCCCCGAACCGATCATAGAGCTGATCACTATGAGCGTAGCAGTAAATAATCCAAGCTTCCTTAGTAAGCCTGAAGAATGATTTTCATTTGAATTCATTTAGAAGAATTAATTAGCAAATGATATTGAATGGATGTTTTTGTAAAATATGAAAATTTATTGGAAGATAATAGTAGAGATGTTTAGTCGTATTAATTAAGCATTCATAACAGGTGAAACAACGTCAGTTGGATCTGTAAGATCAGAAGTTACATCTTTGTTCCTTTTACGAATCATCCAGTATGCACCGAGATAAATAAGAGCTGAAATAATGAAAACAATTCTGTATCCCGTGACCATTGCAAGAATCATAACAAGTACAGTTCCAAGTACTGAGAAGAATCCGTTCACTCCCCATGCAAAAGCTGCGATGTTAGTCTGCTTATGATCGATCTTATCCATTCCGTATGGGAAAGGTATTCCCATGAAAAATCCTAAAGGGAAAATAAGAATAACGGAAATTATTATTCTTACTATCTGTGGCTGTCCTGCAAATGCTGAGAATATAAAAGGATTCAGCAATCCGATGAGCAGTGTTAGTGCGATTATGCAGATGAATGAAAGAGTGATGAATTTGGAGTTATCGTGATTTCCTGTATTTTTATTGTTTTTTCTTTTACCTGAATACATGCTCCCCATTCCACTCGCAAAAAGCATTACAGATATTACTGTAAGAAGGGTTACTACGGGCTGACCGAGGAATAATGTGAATTTTTGGATCAGTGCTATCTGTATCATTATATATCCTGCACCAAGGCATGCAAAGTAAGGAAGTATTTTTTTACTTCTTATGTAGGCCGGATCAACATCCTTATTTTTATTCGCATTCTTTGAAGAATTGTATAATTTTCTTAATGGCAAAAAGATAAGCAGCCCTGCTATAATAATTGTCTGCAGTAAAATAACCAGAAGAGTTGTTTCTGAAACCGGCTTATCTTTTAAAGCCAGTATTCCCTTTTCATTTTGAGAAAAAGTTTCTTTCACGCCTGACATGTTCAGATTTGCAAAGCCCACATTCCTGTCAAAAAAAGGCTTATCATCTGTAGCAGGAGCAATCAGTAATTTAGAATTAGAAATGTTCTCGTCAATGTTATCTGACTCTATAAGATCTTTGTAAAAAGCATTTCCCTTCGACATTGGGTCATATAATATCTCCAGACTTAAAGTTGAAGCTTCGCTTCTCAGCTTGATGACATCTGACTGATTGAATCCGTTCTTCTTGAATAAAACTCCGGCAAGAAAGCTTTTATCAGTTTCAAAATCGTTCGGCTTCCTGCGAAAAACTATAATGCTGTTCTTTACATTACCTGCAGCCGGATCTTTTTTCAGAGTGGTAATAAGCTTCGGAACCTGGGTTTCGGGTCTTGATATATAAAGAACGCCATCATCTGAAAGATGAGAAATATATTCCTTCATTGCTTCCTGAGTGAGGACATAATTCTCAACCATGCTCATTGCTCCGCTTGAAACTGCAGAAGCCGAGATAGTGTGCGCAGAAATTATCACATCATATTTATCAGGACTATTTGTTATTACAGAACGCGCATCATCAGTAATAAGCTCAACTTTATTATTACCTGCAATAAGAGGACCAGTCCAGTACATCATTCTTTTGCTGATGAGATCATTAAGAATTCCGTTGATCTCAACTGCCTGCACTTTCTTTGCATTCCGGAAAAGACTGACAAGGATCTCTCCGCCGCCTGCAGACCCAATTATAAATACTTTATCAGGATTATCTTTAGTAGCGAAAGCAAGATTTGATGCATCCGCCGGCTTTGTTTCAAGCGGCAGCTTTTTTACATTCGGAATATTTGTAGTAGCATTCCCAGCATCAATAATAGCAAGCTGAATATCGTAACCATCTTCAGAAGGAGATTCTTCCCGCAT
>JBBRMY010000249.1:0-2658 GCA_038230595.1 Ignavibacteria bacterium | reverse complement strand
GATGGATTTGTTGGAAATGTAATTTTGAAATTTGCTGAAAGCGTTCTTGATGTACTTAGAACAAAGTTTAAGATGTATGCAGACCAGAGTTTATTTAAAAAAGTTATGGTTGGTTTATCTTATAAAACACTGAAAGCAGTTATAAAGGATTTTGATTACCAGGAATACGGCGGAGTACCGCTTTTAGGTGTGAACGGAGTGTCGATTATCGGACATGGAAAATCATCTCCGCTAGCAATAAAGAACATGATTTTTAAAGGAGAAGAAGTGGTAAGATCAGGTGTAAATGCAAGAATTGCCTCGGATATCCTTGAAATATCACAGAAAGTAAAGCAATAAGACTTAAGCAAGCAACACGTAGAGACACATATTTGTGTCTCCGGAAATTGTAGGGACATCACTTGTGATGTCCGGCTTTAATGAAAGCAAGCAACACGTAGAGACACATATTTGTGTCTCATGAAAATGTAGGGACATCACTTGTGATGTCCGGAATTAATGAAAGCAAGCAACACGTAGAGACACATATTTGTGTCTCCTGAAATGCAGGATTTTCGCTTCGCGGAATTCAGGGATCCCGGCTAAAATCATGCCGGGAAAGGTAAAAACATAACATTTTTCACAGAAAGTAAAGCAATAAGACTTTATTTTATTTTTTGAATAGATTATATTATAAAATTAATATTTTAAACAGAAATGGCCAAACAACAATCATTCGCAGACAAATTAGGTAAAGGTAAAAAAGCTGATCTTATGGCTATCGATCCGGATACTAATAAAGAAACAAAAATAATAAATGTAAGGATAGTTGATGCAATAACATCACCTGCCGGAACTGTCAAATTTCTTGATAGAAATATGAAAGTTTACGAATCATCCTACAAGCCTTATAAACCGTAATTAAAAAACAGTAAATAATAATATGTCAAAAGTTTGTCAGATCACCGGAAAAAGACCATTGACCGGTAATAACGTATCGCACGCTAACAATAAGACTAAGAGAAAGCAGCTTCCGAACCTTCAGACCAAAAGGATCTGGATGGAAGAAGAAAAAAGATTTGTCACATTAAAGATCTCTGCAAGAGCTATAAAGACCCTGAACAAAAAGGGATTCAAAGCTTCTATGCTGGCTTAAGTGTTTGCATAGCGCGAACCTAAGCTTATAGTAACGTGACTGAAAAAAATAATAACACAGCAGCAAAGAAAAAGATCAGTGTTATTATTCCTGCTCTGAACGAAGAAAAGCTTATAGAGAATAACCTGAAGCAATTTTCGCCGGAGATAAAAAATAAGTTTGATCTTGAACTTATTGTAAGTGACGGAGGAAGTACAGACAGCACTCTTCAGATAGCAGGTAAGTATGCTGATAAGGTAATAGAAAAAACAGAAAGATCTAAACAGAACATCTCCCGGGGAAGAAATATCGGTGCTTCTTTTTCCCTGGGAGATGTTCTTATTTTTTTCAATGCAGATACAAGGGTTGTTGATATAGAAAAATTCCTAAGTGACGTCCTTGACACATTAAAAGATCAATCAGTCGGAGCTATTGCCTGCCCGATAAAAGTTTTTCCTGAACTGGAGAAATCAAGCGACAGAGCTTTTCACGGATTTTATAATGGCTATGTAAAAATATTGAATAAATATTTTTTCGGAATGGGAAGAGGTGAGTGTCACATTATTAGACGGGGATGCTTTGAGGAAAACAAAGGATACAATGAAGAACTTGCAGCAGGTGAAGATTTTGATCTTTATCAAAGGATAAGAAAAAAGACAAGAATTGTTTTTAACGATAAGCTTTTAGTACTTGAGTCACCAAGAAGATATAGAAAATTCGGATATATAAGAGTGATCTTTGACTGGATAAAAAATTCAATCTGGGTATCTTTATTTAATAAGTCATCTTCAGATGAATGGGAACCGGTCAGATAAAATTTGTCAATTATAATATTGTGTAGAGACGCGATTTATCGCGTCTGCTTTTTGTAAACACCGTCTCCGAAATGAATGAGTAACACACAACGAGACGCGCAATAGCGCGTTTGTACAAATAAAATTTGTATCGATACGAATATGTTCAATGTTCTTTTAAATAGCAGCGAAGCAGGTGTGAAAGCAAGATGTGGAATTTTAAAAACTGCGCACTCGGAAATTGAAACACCGGTATTCATGCCGGTCGGAACTGCAGGAACTGTGAAAGCAGTTGAGCAGAGAGAGCTTCATGAATTCAATACTCAAATAATCCTTGGAAATTCATATCATCTTTACTTAAGACCAGGAACTGATGTATTAACTGAAGCAGGCGGTCTGCATAAGTTCATGAACTGGAATAAGAGCTTATTAACTGACAGCGGCGGCTTTCAGGTCTTCAGCTTAAAGAGCTTGAAGAAAATTCAGGAAGAAGGAGTCGAATTCTCCTCTCATCTTGACGGAAGCAAGCATTTTTTCACTCCGGAAAAAGTTATTGAGATCCAAAGAGCGATCGGTTCTGATATAATGATGCCGCTTGATGAATGCATGCCTTATCCTGTTGAAAGAAAATATGCAGAAGACTCTATTGCAAAGACGTTCAGATGGGAAAAAAGATGTTATGATCATTGGAAAAATACTGAAGCTTTACACGGACATGAACAGGTCCTTTTCTCTATAAATCAGGGCAGT
>JBBRMY010000248.1:0-2665 GCA_038230595.1 Ignavibacteria bacterium | reverse complement strand
GTTTCTTTTCTTATCTTTTCAATTCCTATTCCATTTAAATGCTCACAAACTTTCCATAATAAATATATTCCCGGTACATTAGGAGTTATCGTATTCTGATTCAGAGTATAATACTTATAAGCATTCAAAAAATTATTGTAAGTCCCGATATTAAAATTCATTTCCTTCATCTCCAGCGTTTTCTCAAAGCATTTATTATTGATTATCAATACTCCAAGCCCTGCGGGCATTCCAAATCCTTTCTGAACAGAAAAAAATGCCATATCGATCTTTTTGAAATCAATTTTTACATAGGGAGAAGAAGTTACTATATCTATTGCTATCATCTTGTCCGGATAACGATCTTTTAAAGCATAAATCTCTTCCATAGGGGATGCAGCACCTGTACTTGTTTCGTTTTGCGTGATACAAATAAGTTCAGTATCTTTTGAGATATCAACAGAAAGATCATTACCTTTTCCCCAATCAGCAGAGAAGATATTAGGTTCTTTCTTAAGTTCTTTTGCAGTAGTATAAAATCTTTCAGCAAATGCTCCGTTTACAAAATGTGCACTTTTATCTTCAACAAGATTTTCAATAATTCTTTCCATACACTCAGTTGCCCCGCTCATAAAAAATATTGAATGAGTCTCAGGAATATTCATCAGTGCTTTAAGCTCGGTGACACAGCCGCTGAAAATATTTTCATATCCTTTACCCCTGTGAGTTATCGAGAATAATTTCTGATCGATGGCTTCCTGCAGCCATCTGCCAATATCAGGATAAAGCTCTGTTGGACCGCATGTGAAATATTTTTTATTTTGCTTCATTAATACAGCACTCTGAATTTAATTGTATGCGGAATATTCTTTAGTTCTTTTATTACTTCGGGCTTGTAGTTCTTATCTATATCCGTAATAACATATCCAATTGTTTCATTTGTTTTCAAATACTGCCCCATGATATTTATGTTATGCTCACTTAAGGTCAGATTTATTTTAGATAGTATGCCTGGAACATTTCTATGAATATGAATAAGGCGGTGAGCATTTTCAAATGATGGAAGCTGTAGATTAGGAAAATTCACACTGAAAAAAGAATTTCCGCTATTAATAAAATCTATAATTTTATCAGGAACAAAATCGGCGATATTCTTCTGTGCCTCTTCTGTACTGCCTCCTATATGAGGGGTCAGAATTACATTTGTTAAATTCTGAAGCTCGGTCAGAAATTTATCTGTATTTTCTAAAGGTTCATCAGGATAAACATCCACTGCTGCTCCTTTTATTTTCCCTGATTTTATATTTTTGCTAAGTGCTTTAATATCTACTACGTGACCACGGCTAAGGTTAAGAAAGATCACACCATTCTTCATTTGCTTGAATTCTTTCTCAGAAATAAAATTTTCATTTGAGGCATCACCGTCTATATGTACAGTAATAATATCACATTTTTTTAAAAGCTCTTTTATAGTATCACATTTTTTGGTATTTCCTAAAGCAAGCTTATCAATCTTATCATAAAAATAAACATCCATGCCAAGATTTTCTGCGAGTATGGAAAGCTGAGTACCGATATTTCCATAACCGATTATTCCAAGCTTTTTTCCTCTTACTTCATAGCTGCTTGCAGCAGACTTATTCCATTTACCGGAATGCAATGCAGTACTTTTATCAAAAATATTTCTCATTAGCAATATGATCTCACCCAAAGCTAGCTCAACAACACTTCTTGTATTGCTGAACGGCGCATTAAATACTGCAACTCCCTGCGTCATGCATTCTTTCAGGTCAATCTGATTTGTCCCTATACAAAAAGCTCCTATACTTAAAAGCTTTTTACCGTTCTCCAGAACTTTAGAAGTTATTTGGGTCTTAGATCTTATTCCAAGTATGGATACATCTTTTATTGCTTCGCATAGCTCATCTTCATTAAGACTTTTTGAAATGGATTCTACTGTATATCCCTCTTCTTTAAATGTCTTTTGTGCATCTGCATGTATATTTTCAAGAAGCAGAACTTTAATACGGTTTTTTGGAAATGAAACTGACATTGGAAGATTATTTAAATATAAAAATTCATCAAAATTTGGTGTAACATGATCTGATTTCCCTACGATAGATTGTCGCTCTATATTTTCAGTAAAGGCGAAAAATTTATTTACGAGACCGGCTTTTTTTAATTCATAATCCGTATAGCCATCACCAATAACAAATATTTCACCCTGAAGCTTTAGCTTTTCAAGAACTTTAATTTTTCCTCCCTGCTGGGCAAGCAGATTCTTCTTATCAAAGCCTGAAATATTTTTATTCTTATCATACAGGAATTCGTTAGCAAAAATATTCGATGATGTGACCCCATACTCTTTAACTATCGGTTCTATAAACTCTTTAAATCCACCCGATACAATAAAAATATTTTTACTGTTCTTTACAAAAAAGCTTTTATTTCTTTTTATTGAACCGGATATTTTATTTCTTAATCTCTGGACCAGCTTAATGATATCTTCTTTGTCAGGCTTAATAAGACTTAGCCTTTCACTTAGTGAATCCGGAAAAGATATTATCCCTTCCATACCACTAATGGTAAGCTCATTTATCTTTTCAAGAATAGCTTTTTTATTCTTATTATCTTTCAGAGAAATTTTTGCCAGCTCTTCAAGGGCTTCAACCTTTATAAAAGTGCT
>JBBRMY010000247.1:0-2674 GCA_038230595.1 Ignavibacteria bacterium | reverse complement strand
TAAGTCTTTTCTATTCTGATAATTATTTTGATGCATCAATTGATACAACTATCGGTGAAGTTTCCAGCATTTACTATGACGGTAATCACAGAACACCAAGTGAAATAAGCAGAGAGCATACAGCAAAAGAAAAAATGATCGGAGGACATTTAGCCTATTCTAAAGAAGGGATAAATATCGGTACAACTTACTGGACATCTACTTATGATAAAGAGTTTATGCCGGATCCAACTCAGCTTTATAATTTCACAGGTGTAAATGCAAATATGCTTAGTGTTGACTACGATGTTGTTTACAAGAATATGAATATTTTTGGTGAATGGGCAAGATCACAATCGGGCGGAATTGCCGGAATAAACTCTGTTCAATTCACATTTTTTAAAATTGCCGATCTGGTATTTTCTTATAGATATTATGCTCCTGATTTTGTCCCTGTGCACTCCTTCGGATTCGGCGAAAGAAGCGGAAATACCCAGGATGAAAGAGGATTTTATACGGGTATCGAAGTAAAGCCGATAAAGGGTCTTACAATAAATTCTTATTACGATATTTTCAAATTTCCTTACAGAACTTTTTCTGATCCCGTTCCTATCTCAGGAAATGATAACCTGGTTTTTGTTGAATGGAAAGCAAACAACAAGCTTACTTTTAATGTAAAGTATAAAAACGAGAATAAGGAAGAAACAAGAAGCACATTAAATGCTCTTGGAAATACAGTTAAGCTTGTTGACAGCAGGCAGCAGATAAATCTAAGATCAGAATTTATTTATGATCTTTCAAACCGCGCAACGATTAAAAGCAGATATGAATTTGTAAACGTTGGCTATAAAGATCTCGGCGGTGATAATAAAGGAAGTCTTTTCTATACCGATCTTAAAGTTGTACCGATAAAAGGAATTTCATTCAATGTAAGACTGACTTTATTTCAGACAGATTCATTCGACAGCAGAATATATGTTTATGAAAATGATATCCCGGGCTTTTTATCTAACATTGCATTATACGGAAAAGGTAAGCGCTGGTATATGATGCTATCCGGAAAGCCGCTTCCTTATCTTAATGTGTATGCAAAATATGCTGAAACATATTTTGATGATGTAAAAACTATCGGATCAGGAAATGATCTGATAAATAATAATATCAGTAACAGATTGAATTTAGGTCTGGTCTTAAATTTCTAAAGTTCTTTCTTTTTGCGACTAATTAATTTTTCGAATTAATTTACATAGATGCCGCCAAAAAAATCCGCTCCAACCAAAATATTTGTATTAGACACCAATGTAATTCTTCACGATTCCACCAGTATTCTCCAGTTTCATGAGCATGATGTTGTAATTCCCTTAACCGTAATTGAAGAGATCGATCATTTCAAAAGAGGCAATCAGGTCATTAATCTGAATGCGCGTGAATTTACCCGTACATTAGATGAGCTTACCGGAGCAGCACTTTTTCATGGGGGAGTTTCACTTGGCAGGAACAGAGGGAAAGTTTCTATTGCAATTACTAAAGGATTGAACGAGCATATCCGGGAAATATTCACAGAAGATAATCCTGATCACAGAATTCTTAGCTGCGCTTATGAGTATACTAAAAAGTACGAGGGAAAGCGGGAAGTGGTGCTTGTTACAAAGGATGTAAATCTTCGAATGAAAGCAAAGGCTGTTGGCCTGAACGCAGAAGATTATACCACTGACAGAGTAAGCAGCATTGAAGAGCTTTACAGCGGAAATGAAACTATTGAAAACTATAATGATGTAACTCTTTCAAAGCTTTATCAGTCTCCATTTGAAGTCGAAGTAAAGGAAGGCTTTAAAAAATTAAAGACGGAGCTCATACCGAATAAATATTTTATACTTAGAAATGCTAACCGTTCTGTACTTGCAAGAATAAATCCTGAAAAAGAAAAATTGTTAAAGATAGACAAGTCAACTGTCTATGGAATAAAGCCAAGGAATGCAGAGCAGACATTTGCGATCGATGCATTGCTTGATCCTAATATACCTATCGTTTCTCTAACCGGAAAAGCCGGTACAGGAAAAACATTGCTTGCTCTTGCATGCGGATTACATATAAGAAAGCAGTACAGGCAGATTTACATAGCCCGTCCTGTAGTTCCATTGAGCAATAAGGATATTGGATTTCTACCGGGAGATGTTGACAGTAAGCTTGCCCCGTATATGCAGCCGTTATGGGATAATCTTAAAATAATTCAGGAGCAATATAAGGAAACAGAGCAGGCGCATCTCACTATCACTCAGATGATAAAAGATGACAAGCTTGTTATAGAGCCTTTAAGTTACATCAGGGGAAGAAGCCTACAGAGAATTTATTTCATAGTAGATGAAGCGCAGAATCTAACTCCTCATGAAATAAAAACTATCGTAACCCGCGCAGGCGAAGGAGTAAAAATTGTATTCACTGGTGATATTTATCAGATAGATCATCCGTACCTCGACTCACAGTCAAACGGCTTAACATATCTCATCGAGCACTTCAAAGGTCAGAAGCTTTACGCCCACATTAACCTCCTCCGCGGCGAACGCTCCGAACTCGCCGAAATGGCAAGTAATCTGTTGTAGGAAAAAGCACTCAGATGAGTTCTAATAAAATTAACTACCACCCCGCCGCCGTTGGTGTTATAGTTCCGATAAATCGGAACGCCACCAACGGCCAC
>JBBRMY010000246.1:0-2706 GCA_038230595.1 Ignavibacteria bacterium | reverse complement strand
TAAGAATAAACTTTAAAACCTGAACATGGGTTTCATTCGGCGGAATTACTAATTGATCGAGAAAGTCCATTTGTTAATTAAAATATTTTAATCAGTTTATCAATAGAAAGTATAACTATTATCATCAAAGTATAAATGTTGATCCTTACAAAAGTATTTATTAATTTTTTATGCTCTCCGTCAGACTTCAGGAATTTTATTGATTCATAAAGGAACCAAACAGACAAAGCAAACAAAAGCCCGACAGAAATGTTATAGTGAAGAATTCCTGCTGCAGGCAAAATAAGTGCAACTGAAACTGCTGCAATTATCCAACTGAAAGTAATTCTGATAAGCTGCTTAGTATTGAATTTTTTTATTAAAGTCGGATAACCGCCTTTTTCATAATCCTTTCCGTAGATCATAACAAGTATCCAGAAATGAGGTATCTGCCATACAAAGAAATAAAGCGCAACCATCCAGATCGAAAGATCATTAAGATTTCCACCTGCTGCAAGCCATCCGGAAACAGGAGGCAAAGCGCCAACTAAAGATCCCGGTATAATTGCAAATGGTGTTATTTTTTTTAAAGGAGTATAAACTGCATTGTACCATGCTAAAGTCAGCAGAGCAAAGAACAAAGACTGTGTATTTGCACCGAAATACATTACAGCCGTTCCGGAAAAAATTACAAACAATGAAATCAGAAGACCTGTAGTTCTTGATATAGCACCTGATGGGATCGGCCTGTTCTTAGTCCTGTCCATCAGCTTATCGCTTTCGCTTTCCTGAACCTGATTGAGAGCAGAAGCTCCACATGCTAAAAGAAAAATTCCTAAAACCGGAAAGATCATTTTATAATCCAGAGCATAGGAAGATAATATATATCCTAATGCTGCAGTAAGAGAAACAAAGAAAGTAATTTTTACTTTACACAACTCGGCAACGATCTTCAGAGCAGTTGTAAAGCCTGATCCTTCGGTTCTAATAACAAGTGTGTCTTTATTTGTCTTTATAGTTTCGATGATATTATTTCTTTACTTCTTTTTTAAGAGTGTCTTTTTTTACTTCACCTGATTTCACAGAATCTTTTTTTACATCCTTGCCTGAAGTTTTTCCTGTGTCAACAGGAGTCATTTTAATCTTATTTGAATCGGCACCATTCATGCCGGTACTTAGAGAATCTTTTCCGCCCGGTGTTGAAGCTACAGGAACTTTAGTTGGTTCAATTTTATTAACCCATTCGTCGAATTTATCCTGTGGAATAACCTTCATAACTGCTGACATATAGGAGTGATTAAGTCCGCAGTATTCAGCGCAAGCAATATGATAAACACCTTCCTGTACAGGATCAAACCAAAGCCAGTTTTCTCTCCCAGGAATAGCATCTTCTTTAACTCTTAACGCAGGAATAAAAAAACTGTGGTTAACATCAAGTGAAGTTATAAGCATTTTTATAGGCTTGCCTACAGGGACATACATAGTATCGCTTTTCTTTTTATTCGGATATTCAAAATCCCACTTCCACATTTTACCTGCTACTTTAATATTATAAGCATCAGGAGGAACGTCCCGCATATTTTTAAAGCCAACATAACCGTAGAAGAACATTATAAGGCAAAGGATCGTTGGCAGAACAGTCCATGTAATTTCAAGTGTAGTATTTCCGTGGATCTTTTCTGCTTTCGGATGTCTTTTACTGTGATATTTATAAACAAGGTACACCATTGCAAAAGTAATACCCAGCAAAAGAAATACAGAGCAGCCAACTATAAAAACAAACGTTGAGTCAAAATCCGATATAATTGTATTTCTCATTATCTAAGGTCTAAAAGTTAGATCAAAAAATGTAAGTCCTATCATAGTAATAAAAATGAGTATGCAAATGGCAACGAAAACTTTAATTATCGCGCTGTCAAACTTTATATGCATGAAATAGTTACCAACAAGAACAGTTTTAACTCCTGCGATCACAAGAGCAACTGTCAGGGTAAATTTTCCAAGATTTATTCCGGCAACAGAAACTGTTACAGCAGTTAAAGCCATCAGTCCGAAAAAAACCAGTATATAAGGACCGTACTTATGATCATGGCTGTGAGCTACTTCTTCCGGAGAAGGATTCTGCGACGGTTCATGTGCATCCTGTAAATTAGTACTCATTATATTAATTTAATAATAAATTTAATGTATCAGATAAAATAACGGGAATAAGAATATCCAGATCACGTCAACTAAGTGCCAGTATAAGCCGGCATTTTCAAGCTTTTGAAAGTTCGAACTTGTAAGTTTATTCCTTGAGATCGAAACCATAGTAAAGCCGATAAATATCATTCCTATAATAATATGCAATCCGTGAAGACCGGTCATCACATAATACAGCCCGAAGAATATAACTTCTCCGTCAGCCATATCTGCAAGTGCAGGTCCTTTAGGATAAATTCCATGCTCTATCTTGTGTCCCCACTCAAAATACTTGTTGATCAAAAAGACAAGACCGCAAATCATTGTAAACCATAAAAATCCAAGGGCGAGCTTTTTCTTTTCTTTTTGAAGAGAAATAATTGCAAGAACAACTGTCAAGCTGCTTGCAAGAAGAACAATAGTATTTATAGAGCCGATATAAACATTCAGCTCGGCAGCAGCATTCTTAAAATCATCTGGATGCAAAAACCTGTAACTGGCATAGAGAATGAACATTCCACCGAATAAAAGAACTTCAGTGAAAAG
>JBBRMY010000245.1:0-2720 GCA_038230595.1 Ignavibacteria bacterium | reverse complement strand
GCGAAATAGACAGACTTTTTCAAGATCAGAGCTCCCATTATTATAATAAGAAATTATTATGTGAAGCTCTTCGGGTTTATCTGCAGTGTCATCAGGACAGGCTTAGTGATGCTATCAAAGAGATTAGGAATGATCTGATCTTCTTAGGACCTGGTCACTATTACAACAGGGTAGTAGAATATTATAGAACATTGCAAGGAATTCAATTTAAAAAAAATAAAAATAAAAAATGAATAAGGTAGTAAATAAATTTGCTGAACCTTTTGATGTGTATATTGGACGACCTACTATATTTGGGAATCCGTTTAAGATATCCGATTCATCACGTCAAGAAGCGATCAGTAAATACAAAGATTACTTTAACAACAGAATTAAGAATGATAAATTCTTCAAGGACTGTATTGAGCAGCTGCAAGGAAAGATCCTTGGCTGTTATTGTAAACCTCAGGACTGTCACGGAGATGTTATTGTCGAGTATCTTGATAGCATCGAAACAGACACTTCAAATTATTTGAACAATGAATAAAAAAACTTACATAATATGTATCTGGTGTAGTGATATGGGAATGTATTCTCAAACCGAGTTTGAACAAGAGCTAACAGATGCAGAATATGAATTAATGAAAGTTATAGCTAAGAAGTCAGTAAATGTTTCGAGTTATTCACCGATATTAGAAATTGAAATTAAATCTTAAATTCACAAACTAAAAATAAATCATTATGGTAAACAAAGTTACTCTCATCGGGTATCTCGGACAGGATCCGGAACTAAAACAAGTAGCATCAACAGATCTTTGTAAATTCTCAATGGCAACATCTGAGTCTTACAAAGATAAAGCAGGAGCAAAGCAAACTAAAACTCAATGGCATAACATTACCGTTTGGGGAAAGTTAGCTGAGGTATGTTCTAAATGGCTTAAGAAAGGATCGAAGATCTATCTCGAAGGTAAGATAGAATATAACGAGTATGAGAAAGTTGAAATAAAAATGAAAGCAACTAACATCATTGCAACGGAAATAAAATTTATGGATAGTGCTCCGACCGGCTCAGCTGCTGAAAGACCTTCAGTTGAAGCTCCTGCAGGTACTGACTCTGATCTTCCATTTTGAATAATTATAAATTAAAGCAATGGGTCCTCATCCTGTAATTCATGATCTAAGAGGTAAAGAGTATAAGCTTTCAAATGATACGCTTCTGTATGCTGACTAAGTACAGAATCATTAGGTATAAGTGTTAACGATCACATCATCATTGATGTCCAGAATAAAGCATGTAAATATTTTGTTGCAAGTGTTGACAATGATAGGCTTCAATTGGTATTTTTAAAGTATATGTAATCTGCAGTATTATGGGGTAATATTGCAAATCTCAAAAATTTAAAGTAAATTTGAATCAAGCACTCCCAACGCTGGAGCTGGACGAAGAGCAACTTCTTGTGGATGTTCTTTCTATGATACGTAAAATTCAGTCTTCCACTAAGTACGGAACCATAAAGATTGTTATCGAAGCAGGAGTTCTCAAAGAGCCTGACTCAGTAGTCAATCATAAAGGATTTAAAAAATATTCTAAGCTATACTAAAATAAATTAGTTTTTACTCGTATCGATTAAATAACTATTTCGCGGAGTTCACTGAAACAAGCGGAAAGTTTGACAACTCAAACGTTGCTAGCTTTCCGCTTTTTTATTATACAAATCAAATATGGAAACAAAAAATAAAATAGATGTGATTATTCGGAGATATATAAAATTCTGTGCAGAAAATAATAAACCGATAGCTATAAAGCTAAACGGAAAATCTTATCAACATGGCTCGAGTAACTAAATACGAAAAAGAAGTTGAAGGCAAGATGGCTGCTATTCTACTTTGGGCTAAGTTAGGAATGACAGATGTTGAAATAGCTCTCAGTTTGGGTATCGCTGAATCAACTCTAAATTTATACAAGAAGAAACATCCGAAATTTGTGACAACATTAAAGGCTGGTAAACTTGATGCTGATTGTAAAGTCACCGATTCAAACTACAAAAGAGCTATTGGATATGATTACACGGAAGAAGATATTGAATATATTCCTAATGTGGATGGTGAAGATACAGTTATCAAGAAAGTTAAGCAAAGAAAACGTCATATTGCCGGCGATGTAATGGCTCAGATGTACTGGCTGAATAACAGACAGCCGGATAAGTGGAGACACAAGTCCAGGGATTTGGTCTTACCACCGGAGAAAGAGCCAAAAGAATTTGAAAACATGCCTGATGAAGAGTTGATCAAATATATTCGGGATAATCCAATTAAAGAAAGTGCAACTCGAAAAACCTGACCTAATAAAAATTGCTAAAGCTCATTATGCTTATAAGCTGAGAAGAGATGCTAATCCAATCGGATTCTTTAAGCCTCAATGGTATCAGGAAGAATATTGGGCTGCAACTATCGAAGATGAGATAAAAGAGTTTTTTATCTTTGGTGGTAATAGATCCGGTAAAACTACTAATGGAGCTGCGACTATTGTTGACAAAGCTTTAAAGAATCCTGCCTCACACTATTGGTGCAATACATGGGCTGATATGAGTATACCGGTTCAGCAGAAAGCTGTTTGGGAATTGTTACCGAAGGCAAGGATAGCCTATGGTAGTTTTACAGAGCAAACAGGACTGAGTAAAAGGATTATAATTCTTGATAATGGCTCGACGATAAGATTCAAGACTTATGATCAAGGGGCT
>JBBRMY010000244.1:0-2721 GCA_038230595.1 Ignavibacteria bacterium | reverse complement strand
TTACATTGGAAATAATTCCGGTTATACAAGCGTATTTAAAACTTCCCTGAATTCTAATAACAGCTCTGAGCTGGTTGTAAAAGGAGAGTCTTCAGATGAATATGAGCAATTCCATTTTTTCCGGACAGGAATGGATATTTCAAAAGACGGTAAGCTTGCTTTTGTAACTCAAAAAGGTGAGGCAGATGCAATCCACATTTACGATACAAAAAATAATGATCTGATAGCAGATTATTCATTTAAGAATATTGTAAATATAGGAGCGCCTTCATGGTCAAAAGATGCCTCTAAAATTGTTTTTCCAGCAACAGATTTCGGAGGTAAAAGCGATCTCTACTATTTTGATATAGCAAAAAATGATCTTAAAAGATTAACAAACGATTATTATGATGACCGCGAGCCATCACTTTCCCCGGATGGAAAAACAATTGTCTTCTCATCGGATCGTACTTCGGAAGGAATAAATTCCTATAATTTGTTTCTGTATGATCTTGAAACAGGCTCGATACGTTATTTAACTAATGGTCCTCAGGCTGATCACTCTCCTTTTTATTCTGATGACGGAACAAAGATCGCATTCACATCTGATATAGGAGGTCCGCAGAATATCTGGCTCATTTATCTTACTAAAACTCCGGTAGGTACTTCAGGAAAAGTTGAGATGAGGAGGTTGACAGATTTTATTTCTGCAGCATATGATCCAAAGTGGGCAGGAAATAACCGGATCGTATTCTCTTCATTCGAAAGAGCCGGGATTAATGTAAGAACAATGGATCTTGTATCGGAACATTATGATAGCTCAAAGGCAGTAATTAAAATTGATCCTGATAATACGGGACAAAGCTGGGCATTAGGAAAGATCGAAAGCAATCCTAAGAAGAATTCATTAAAGTATAGTAAGGAATATTCTCTCGACTTAGCAACTTCATCTATAACATCTGACCCTGTATTTGGTACTAATGCCGGAGGTGTTGTATCAATGAGCGACCTGCTTGGCAATGAAAAATATTATTTTTTATTCTACAGCAATTCTAATAGCAATGAGGAATTCTTTAAATCTATAAATATTGCTGTATCAAAAGTATCGGTTGAAAAAAGAATGAACTATGCTTACGGTGTGTACCATCTTTCAGGAAAAAGAAGCGATCTTGCAGAAAGTGATTTCACTTATTATGAAAGGCTCTTCGGAGGTTATCTATCTCTTTCATACCCCATGTCTTTCTTTAAAAGATTTGAAACATCTGTTTCCTTGTCCCAGTCAAATAAGAATGTGGACTTTCTCGATAACAGAAGATCTCTTCTTCTTTCAAATACTATAAGCTATATACATGATAATTCTCTCTGGTATTATACCGGACCAATAGACGGACAGAGACTGAACCTTACACTCGGATATACAACTGATATTGAGAATTCGAATACAAGTTACTACAGTGTTCTGTTTGATTACAGAAAGTACTTCAGGCTAAATCCTCAGGTAGCTCTTGCATTCAGAGGACAGTATTTTATGAATGAAGGTAAGAACCCAAGAAGGTTTTACATGGGTGGAAGCTGGTCGCTGAGAGGATGGCCGCGTAATCAGATACGAGGCACAAAACTCTGGCAGGCAAATGCAGAACTTAGATTCCCGGTTTTAAATGATCTGCAGCTTAGATTTCCATTGGGTATCAATCTGGATTTTCCGGGGATCAGAGGTGCTTTGTTTTTCGACGCCGGAAATGCATGGGATAACTCTGAAAATTATATAGATACAAAAGGAAGTATAGGTGCAGGGCTTAGAGCAAATATTCTGGGAATAATAGTTTTAAGATATGATCTCGGAAAAAGGATCGAGAATAATTTTAAATCACTTCAGAGCGGACTATTTCAGCAGGTGTATTTCGGCTGGGATTTTTAATTTGTCATTCCAGCATTCTTTTAGCTGGAATCCATTCATCAATAAAAAAGGCGATTAAAAAATCGCCCCGTAATTCGTAATTTGTAATTCCTAATTATCTTTACGCATTATCCATTCTGTTAAAACATAAAATATCCATCGCTCTTCCAACTACAAAATCTGCCAGGTCATTAAAGTCTTTCGGATTGTACTCAAAGCTTGGCATAGCCGGAACTATTTTTCCTCCTGCTTCAATTATCTGCGTCATATTATGAAGCTGTATTTTATTTATTGGTGTATCTCTCGGTACAATAACTAAAGGCTTTGAATATGCAAAAGCATAATCAGCGCATTTCTCGATCAGATTTTTGCAGTCTCCATTCGCTATCCCTGAAATATAATTCATTGCGCAAGGGACTATGACCATACCGAAGCAGTTAAACGAATTTGAGAATATTTCTGATTTCAGATCGAGATTATTATGAAATCTTACTGTCGATTTTACCACAAGTATATCAGGGAATATAGAAGTTACATTTGCCTGCGAAAGATCTATTCCGCATTCTCCCATCAGAGTGTACTGGCCGTACTCGCTGACAATGATCTCAACATTGAATTCATTTAAAAGCAGAGCACGAAGCATTCTTAGCCCGTAGATGGCTCCGCTTGTTCCTGTTATTGCAAGTATAACATTCTTTCCCTCACCTTTGTAGGAATTGATCAGGGTCTTTGTTTCAGTTTGAGGCGATGTTGTAGTTCTTTCCCTTGCCATTGAACGCGCTTTTATTTAATAAAAAAACAATTGCCAGCAATGCTGCACTGGCAGACATAACTAATATAATATT
>JBBRMY010000243.1:0-2733 GCA_038230595.1 Ignavibacteria bacterium | reverse complement strand
TCATTCAATCTGTACCAAGTTTTTTTGCTAATATTGTCCCAAATGGTATATTCAAGTCGGCATGATATTATTAATTGATTATTTTTAAATTCCAGCAAACCTTCATCACCTAATTTACTATTGCCCTTCCATGAAAAAACATACCCTTCAGATAATTGATGGCTTATTTTATTATAAATAATAATAGGATACGTTTTCTGACTAGGTACCACATTTGGTTCATGTTCCTCTCGGGCTAGATTTGGATTTTGCTCAATTGCTTTTGTGAAGCGGTTAATCAACAATCTGGGATATGCTTCTGATATATGTTTGAAGTGGACTTTTCTGCCCTCGGGGAAAAGGTCTAATATATCCTCATCTTCTAATTCAGCAATATCTTGATGATTCCCCCATTTTCTGTAAAAGTTTTCACACAATTCAGAGGCTTCACTCTGAGATAAAATAGCCTGGAATAAAATTCGCCCAACATACCTTCGATTCCCGTTACTGTATATATTGCCATCTATTAATGTCTTTTCCCAACGAGTAACAATAGTGTTTATTTTATTGAAACACCAAGTTACTATGCCTGGGTTTGTATTATCATATCTGTGCCCTTCTGATATCTTAATTGCAGGTTCATTATTCCAATAACCTGCAACATCATTTTCACCCGTAGCCTTATAAACCAAACCAGAAACCAACAAGAAGCAATGTTCATAGAGGAGGCTATCCCTTTTCTTTTTATACTTTTCATAAGTCTCATTCCAAGAAGATATAAAACTATAGATGATTTCTTGATCTTTTAAATCATTTGTATTTATTAGTTTTTCTCTGCCAATTTCACAAATAATTGCTTTGTCAATATATAGTAAGACATTGTTATCGTCTTTTTTATAATAATCGTAAATCCAGGTATGCCACATAGGAATATATTAACGCTTAAATAATAATCTTTAAATTATGAATAGTCTAAAATAACATAATTAACTCCAACTGTTCCTAATATAACTTCCGGTATCTGCATCATTACATATTTGCAAGTTCACAGGAATTTCCTGTTGCATTTCCTCCACATGAGAAATGACCCCTACTATCCTGTTTTCTAACCGCAGGTTTTTTAATGTGCTAAATACGATGGCTAAGGCTTCCTTGTCAAGAGAGCCAAAGCCTTCATCAAGGAAGAAGAAGTTTTGTTTAGACCTGGTTAAATGTTGAATGTTATCTGCCAATGCGAGTGCCAGCGATAATGCAGCCTGAAAAGTTTGTCCTCCTGACAAAGTTTTTACACTTCGCACTGCTCCGTTGTTCATAAAATCTCTTACAGTAAAAGAATTATCTGCACTTAATTCCAACCGCAGCTTTTGTTGTGTCATTTTATAAAAACGTTCGTTGGCTGCGTTAACCAGATTTTGCAGATACACCGAAGATACATAATTGACAAAGCCACTGGAGCGGAAAAGATTACTTAATATTTTCAGGTTCTCACCCCGTAGATCCAGTTTATCCAATTCCTTCTGAAGTTCCACCCTGGCCTTCATTTGTGTTGTCAATTCATGTAATTCATATCTTTCCGTCACCAGTTGATTTGATTTTTCAGCTTGTTCATTAGATGCAGTTTTAATCGTTTCATTTAAAGTTGAATGCGCTTGTTCAGAATATTCTTTCCCTTCCACTTTAGCAGTAGCATCCTTTAACGATGTATCTAAACTATGCAAGTCTCTTTTAAATACTTCAATTCTATTCTTTTCTTTTTTGATATCAAGTTTTGTTGCAAGCACAACTTCTACCTCCTGCGAGGTCATATATCCTTCTGCTGAAAGCAGGCCTTCTATTTGATTATCGAGCTTATTCTTTTGGTTATTATTTGTGTCTATAATTTGTTGGAGTTGTTCGAGCCTGCCTGTTAATGCCGCCAGTTTTTGCGTGTTTTTCTGTATTGATTTTTCTGCATGCTCAAATTCTGTAGTTACTCTGGTATACTCCAATTTTAAGCATTCTGCAGTTGTTTTAAGATCAGCAACTTCTTTAATTATTTCGACAGATAAATCATGTACTACTATCTGTGTCTTTAAAACATTTAGTTGTCCTTCACTTTGCGCTTTTTGAGTATTTAATTTTTCGCAGGCTTCTTTATATTTGAGGGCATTTTTATTAGCTTCCTCCATTAGCTTTTCCTGATCATCACGTTCAATCCTTAGTTTTGCCATTTCCTTATTCTGCTCGTTAATAGCAGTCAGTTGCATTTTTACTAAGTCTTCGTCCTTGTCCGTGTAGCCCGGGAATGAAAAAGTAGCTTTATGTTTTTCTAAGTCCACTGAAAAAAAGGAGAGCTCTTTCGTTTTAAAGTCAAGTTGGGCAAGCTGCGTTTCATAATTAGAGTATAATCCTGATAGACTTATAAGCGTATCATTTAAATCTCTTTTATTTTGCTCAAAATCTTGGATAGAAATTTCTCTCTGCTTTGCATCTCCTGAAATACTTTCAGCGGAGAAAACGTTTGGATGATGAACTGATCCACATAGCGGGCATTCTGAATCATCAGTTAAAGCTTTCGCAAATTCGTCCAGTTTTTGAAATAGTTTTGAATGGTTTTGCTCCTCTTGTAAAATTTTTATTTTACCATCATATTTTTTTTTAAGCCCATCAAATGTTTCTTTTACATTTAATATATCGTCGGGGAAACTAGTTATTTTTAATTCTGTTTTCAGTGGCTGAAGCGTTTCATCAATTTTATTTTTTTCATTAATAACT
>JBBRMY010000242.1:0-2746 GCA_038230595.1 Ignavibacteria bacterium | reverse complement strand
TCCAAGACACCATGCAAGTGTTTCATTTATTAAATGCGCTAGAAATGATTGGGGAGGAACAGACCCAATTGGAAGACTTATACCTGCAAGCTCTTTTGGTTATACACCTTATGGTCTGACATCCGAACCGGCACTTTGCAATTTTGAAGTATTAAGCTCAGATAATAGCAGCATGTCTCCTGGCAATCTTCTGCTTGGAAAGTATATTGTTTCAGAATATCAGGATATTCCTGAAGCAGCTTTGGAAGCTTCTTATGATCTGTTTAATTTAGGAAATGATGATATTTCAAAAGTTGTATCTCTTAATAATATTTTGTATGCTTCTGTTGAGAACAATTCTGACTTATCAGCTTTAGAATCATTTTATCTATTAGTTGCTAATAATAATACTCAGACAGATACAATTTTATCTAAAAGAGCAAATAATTTAAAAATTGAAACAAAGATTGAAGAAGAGCTTTTAACACCTGCCATTAATGATTATGATGTTATTCTCAACTCAACTACCAATGAGAAAGAAATATTTTATGCTAGGTTGAATAAAGGAAGAGTATATAACTTATTGATCGATAGCTTACTTTCGCATTATCACAATGGAGGTGAATCGATATCTATTCAAACGCTTAACTTTATAAATAAAGCTTTACTAAAATGTCTCAATCAGGCTTCCTTAAACAATTATTCTAACTCAGCAGCAATTGGAAATAATATTCTAAAAAGGGACAACAGCAATATTAAGATAAATGATTCAAAGAATCTTCAGCAATTTACTCCGACAGCAAAAAACAAATTTCTTTCTCAGCTTGAATCTCAGATCGCTTCTAAAATATCTGATCTGAGTAAAATGAGTGTCAAAGAAAAAAAACAATTGATAATGAATAATATGCTGGTGCAGTTAGCTATTAAGAATTACAATCCGAATATACGCACATTGTCAAAATCCAAACCAAAAAATGTAATTCATTGTATTGCATTAAAATATCATCTTGATCAAAATTATCCAAATCCATTCAATCCGACAACTAACATTAAATATTCTTTGCCTAAGTCAGGATTTGTTACGATAAAGGTTTATGATGTGGTTGGCAGAATGGTAAAGGATTTAGTAAATGAAGTCAAAGAACAAGGAAATTATTCTATAGCCTTTGATGGATCAGGCTTTGCTAGCGGCATATATTTTTACAGATTAGAAGCAAATAGTTTTGTTGATACAAAGCGAATGGTATTGGTGAAATAATAGAATTCAATTTATTTTTAAATTCAGACCTGACCGGTTGTTTCCCCTGTCAGGTCTTTTTTATATGAAAAAATGTTACTCAACAATAATTTACCCATTTTATGCCTCCGAATATATATATGTTTATAAAATTAAAATTTAATCTACTTTTACTGTTTCTTATTATTTCACTAACAATATAATGCAGACGAATGCCCCTACCTCACCTCCCTTATAATCCTCATCACAGGGTATATCTTAAATATTTCAGTCTTATTATGATTTGAAGGCTGATATTTAGTATTCACAGAATATAATACAATTCCGTCATCCAGATTCTTTTTGTTGTTCAGTTTTATCAGCTTCGCATTTGCTGTATAATTTTCCGGCTCTGATTTATAATTTACTACAACTGCTTTTCCGTTCTTTATTGCTTTCCCTGAATCCTCGGCGCATAAAAGCAGATCTCCGTGGTTTATATAGGGAGACATTGAATCTCCCTTCGCAATAACAATAAATGGTCTGTCATATCCGCTTACATCAAACATATCCATTTGCTTTACATCATCCGCTATCATCTGAGTCTGTATTGGTATCCCGCACTGAACTTCACCGATTATCGATACAGGCTTAGTCCTCGGTTTAAATAGCTTAAGCTCTGTTATCATTTCTCCTTTTCCTGTTAGCAGCCAGTTTATATTGCAGCCTAATTCATTGAGCTTTATAAGAACATCCGGCATAGGATGCCGACCGCTCTTAAGATATTTCTGTAATGCTTGAGGTGTTATAGATATGCGGTTTGCGAAGTCAACCTGAGTTGGTGATACAGCATTCACAAACTGCGCAAATCTTTCACCAATATTTGATTTTTCCATTATAGTCTTATTAGCTTATTAATAAATGTAATATAATTAATATATGAAATTACCGCAAATGAAATATCAATACTTATGCATATAACATAGGTAAACTGCTTTAACGCAAAATATACGCTACTTCGTCAAGCAAGATTATTTGAATTATAATCATCACTTTTTAAGACTACTTTTGTATAACATTATAATAAACTAACTGACCCCAAAGCTTTCTTACAGGGCTGGTTGATAATAAAAACCTGGGCAGTCACTTTGAAGTTGTAGGAGCGATTCACAAATCGCCCATAAAAAAATGAACCCTCGTTACGCCGCTCTTGCTCCGTAACGCTTTTAAAAACAAAACAACACAATGTATCTTATGATTAACATCATATCTCCTGTTTCATTTTTTCCGGTCGGTTTAGATCGGAATAGTCATCGAAAGACTTCGCTGGAAGTCTTTATCAAAAATTGTTACCTGTACATAACAGATGCCGGCGGTCCTTAAAGCTCTTCGTACCTTAGGACCGAACATATATTTATGTTCGTCGGATCTGCTTCCTCTTAGACACGAAAAGTACTGTAAACTGTATGGAATGCTGGGATACTTGGGAGTAGCAGGTAAGGGATGTGAATACATCCGAAGAGATGTTTAATAGATTTTTGATACGGCAAT
>JBBRMY010000241.1:0-2752 GCA_038230595.1 Ignavibacteria bacterium | reverse complement strand
GTGCTCTGCACCGGCAAAATAAGTAAATGGCGTAAGGCGATCTACATTTGATGCACCATCATTCGGAGCTGTTTGTGCAATAGATGTTTCATTTCCTACAGTAACAAAATCTGTAGGAAAATTAAAACTTACCCTTTCTGCATAAGAATCATATCCCAGGCGTGAATAACTAAGTATTTTAAATCTGTTCACCGGTATATTAGATGGCACTTTAAAGGCAAATGTTGGTGAAGAAAAATCACTAATAGTTCCAAGCTTAAGCTCGGAATTTTTGTAATCATAGAATGGGATGGAAACGTCTACATGCTTATCAACTGACATTGATGTATTCGTAACAGTTATACTTTGTGAAGAAGGCTGAAAAGTAAGATCTTCAGGAGTAAATGTAACAACTCTTGCAGGTCCGGGGCTTAACTGATCAATTGATTTCTCAGCATAGCTGATATAATGATCAGGGGAAATTCCTGCAACCTTTGTAGCATATTTTAAATAAACAACCTTACCGGAAATAAATGGTTCCGGAGAATACCACTTTACATACATACTATCGAGATTGATCCCCGGAGATGAAAGTACAAATGCATTCTGCGATGAAGAAAAACCAATATAAGCGTATTCATCCATTCCAAGGTTTGGATAGTTAATAGCGATCTTCCCTACATTATTAACAGGTGCCTGAGGCGTATTATTAAAAGTTAATAATGGTGTTACATTTCTTAACTGCTGATATATTGCTGTTGCTGAATCAAGATAGCTTACTAGCTTTAGATTATATGGATATGTAACATTCGGAAGCTGAAATTCTCCAAAAACACCACTGTATGCTATAATTGAATCCTGAGTGATCACTTTAATACCTTGCAAAGGGAAACCATCTCTGTCGTAAACTTTACCGTTAATAGTTGCAATTCCATCACTACCACCTGTTCCGCCTCCACCGGGATCAACCGGAGTTGTTGGATTGCTTGCATGCTGGCAGGATTGAAAAATTAAAGCTAAAAATATTAATGAAAGAATGCTTATATGTTTCATAAGTTTATATACGTTGTCTATTGATAATAGTAAGTGATTTTATGTAAGAATTTAGCAAATTAATTGTATTCATTAAAGTGTAAAGAAGATAAAAGGCACTTTCTTATAAATTGAAGTAAAATTCTTATTTAGGTATATTTAAGCAATGAGACGTATCATATCCACATCTGTATTTAAATTCATTTTTGTTTGCCTTTTTATAACTGCGAATTCACAATCCGGTTTCTGCAATGCAACGACAGAAATTGATGAACTTGTAAGTACTTCTATAGCAAATAAATATTTCCCCGGAGCACAGCTGTTAATTGCAAATTCCGATAAAATACTTCTTAGCCGGAATTACGGGAAATTTACTTATGATGAAAATGCCCCCGCAGTTGATGATAATTCCATTTTTGATCTGGCATCCGTTACAAAAGTTATAGCAACTACCTCTGCTATCATGAGATTGTATGATGAAAAAAAACTGGATCTGAATGACAAAGTCACAGCTTACATTCCGGAATTTAATAACCGTGGCAAGGATGAAATTACAATCGCAAATCTCTTGCTGCATAATTCAGGGCTTAAAGCCTTTATTCCTTTCTATAAATATTATACTTCAAAGTCTGATGTAATGAATGCGATCTATGCTGTGGATAAAGAGTATCAGACAGGGAGTAAATTTCTTTACAGCGATCTCAACGCTATCTTGCTTGGAGAAATTGTCGAAAGAGTTTCTGGAAAAAGCCTTGACCAGTACTGCAATGAGATAATTTTCTCGCCTCTTAAAATGACCAATACTTTTTTTAATCCTGAAAATAAGAGCAGAGCGCTTCCTACAGAAAACGATACTTACTGGAGGAACAGATTGATACAAGGCGAAGTCCATGATGAATCAGCTGCCGTAATGGGTGGAGTTGCAGGTAATGCGGGCTTGTTCTCAAATGCCGGAGACCTATATAAATTCATGAAAGCTTTTCAAACTAAGAGTTCCGGATCTCTTATAGGGGATATTACATCGATCTTTAAAAAGAATAATGATATCGCTTCATTTGATCTGAAAGATATATTTACTACAAAGTACGGCAACGTATCATATAGAAATTCAAGAGCGTTAGGCTGGGATACTAAACCTGAGCCTACAAGCTACAGGGCTCCATGCGGAGAACTTTTTTCTGATAATTCATTCGGGCATACCGGATTTACAGGTACTTCAGTCTGGTGCGATAAAGAAAAAGGATTAATTGTCATATTTCTAACAAACAGAGTTTACCCGAGCAGAGATAACAATGGAATCAGAAATGTAAGACCTGAAATACATAACCTTGCTGTTAAATTAATTAATGAAAATTAAACTTTATAAATAATATATGTCAAGCTTTAAAAACGAGCCATTTACTGATTTTACTGAAAAAAAGAATAAAGCCGAATTTTTAAAAGCGCTTGATAAAGTTGCTTTGAGATTTAATAAGGAGTATCCGATACTAATAGGAGGAGAAAAAATATATACTGATGATAAATTCAGATCATTCAATCCTTCCAATCCTGATCAGACACTTGGAACCTTTCAGAAAGGAAATGCAGACCTTGCCATAAAGTCAATTGAATCAGCTCATAAAACTTTTGGAGAGTGGAAAAAAGTTTCTCCTAAGAAAAGAGCTGATCTACTATTTAAAGCTGCAAAGCTTATGCGAAAAAGAAAGCATGAGTTCTCTGCAATGATGGTTTATGAGGTTGG
>JBBRMY010000240.1:0-2758 GCA_038230595.1 Ignavibacteria bacterium | reverse complement strand
TCCTCCCCCAAATTCAAATGCTTTGCTGCCCGATACAAGTGTGCTTTTATTTGTTAAAGAAAATTTCCGGAAATCATACTGAGAATCAAATTGGAATCCTAATAATGCACCGATGTTCCTTAAACTGTCTCGTTGAGCAGGTGATAAATTTTCTCTGTCAAGCAACGGATCTAAAATATCTCCGTCAAAATTATTATCTCCGGTATTTTTATACCATGAAAAAGTAGTTTTAGAAAGGAAGTTTGTATTCGGGAAGTAATGCCATGCAGCTCCTAAAACATTATTATGAGTTACATCATTAACAACTACACTGTCAGGAACTGTTCTGTCTTGTCCGGGAATAATATCAACTCCGTCTCTTGATAAGATTCCGTTTATAAAAAATTTATTATGCTTGAATGGACCGAATGTTAACTTGAATTGCAGGTCTCGGAAATTCGGAAATGCCGAATCCTCCGAGATCAATCCGGCCTTTTTTGCTATCGGTCCTATGATAAGATCATAATATGTTCTTCGTGTCGATACAAGATATGAGCCCGGTATATTGAAAGGATTTTTACCGTTTATAATAATATTATAATTAGCAATGGTAACATTATTTATCATGCTGAAAGGCTTTGTCTTGATACCCTCTTTATTTGTCACATCAAGAACAGCGGAAAGCCTGTCGCCATATTTGGAAGGAAAGCCGCCTGTTATTAAAGTTATATCCTGAAGTGTTTCAGGATTGAACATGCTAACAAGCCCGTATAATCTGTATGGATTAAAAACTTCGATGTCATCCATTATAATTAAATTCTGATCAGGACCTGAGCCTCTTACAACTAATTGTGATGAGAAATCATTGGGAGATGTAACACCCGGCTGCGAACGAAGAGTTCTGAATACATCTTCAATTGCTCCGGGAAGAACTTTAACCTCTTCAGGTCTTAAGTTCTTCACACTTGTGCGAAGGTCTTCCTGTGACTGCTTAAGATTGTCCTGTACTTCTATTTCATCTGTGAAAAAACTTTTATCTTTGAGCTTAATATCAAATACAGAAGTATCTCCGTCGGAAATATTAATTCCGGAAGAAGTATATTTTTCATAATTGACATGAGAAACTTTTACGGTATAATTACCGGTTGGAAGCTGAAGTGTGTAATTCCCTTTTTCATTGGAGATTACTGT
The DNA here is from genome assembly GCA_038230595.1 of Ignavibacteria bacterium. Classification (GTDB taxonomy): domain Bacteria; phylum Bacteroidota; class Ignavibacteria; order Tepidaquicellales; family Tepidaquicellaceae; genus JBBRMY01. The sequence goes on along the minus strand of JBBRMY010000240.1, from coordinate 1,588 downwards.
AAATGAATTGCCGGCACCTGTGATCGAAATCAGAAATTGCGAAAGGGATATATCCTTATTTGAAGAAACGTTTCCTTTAAGTACTCCTGTCTGCGAATATAAATTAGAAATACTGAGGAAAAACAGAACTGCTAAAAATAATTTTTTCATGGTGGATCATATATTGCTCATTGTATCATTCAGATCTTAAATACTATGCTGCCTTAATACTGCTCTTAGGATAACTATCAGGATATAGCAAACATCTTACTTTGTGTGATTGATTTTCCGGTGCGAGTTCAGGTCCTATTTTTGAACAATCAGCAAAAGCTTTTGGACATCTAGGATGGAAATAACAGCCGGAAGGAACATTTGCAGGTGATGGAACATCTCCCGTAAGTATAATTCTTTTAGATTTATTTTTTGGATCAGGGACTGGGACAGCTGAAAGCAATGCTTCTGAATATGGATGCTTCGGCTTTTCAAACAATTCATCCACTCCTGCCATCTCAACCATTTTTCCAAGGTACATAACTGAAACTCTGTTGGAAATATATTCGACTACTGAAAGGTCATGGGAAATAAAAAGATATGTCAGCCCCATTTCTTTCTGAAGATCCATTAAGAGATTTATTATTTGAGATTGAATAGAAACATCAAGTGCGGAAACAGGCTCATCACAAACAATAAATTTAGGCTCAACGGAAAGTGCTCTCGCAATTCCTATCCTCTGTCTCTGACCGCCGGAAAATTCATGCGGATATCTTCTTGCATAAATTTTTCTTAGTCCGACTTTTTCTAAAAGGTCTTCAACTTTTTTCTGAGCCTCAGCTCCTTCAGCTATCTCATGAAATTTTAATATCTCAGTAAGCATTCCGCCAACTGTTATTCTTGGATTCAAAGACGAATACGGATCCTGAAAAATGATCTGCATTTCTTTTCTGTATGTCTTAAGCTCTTTCTGTGAAATATCTGTTATGTCCTTGCCGTCAAATATTATCTGTCCTCCCGTGGGCTCTATAAGTCTTAAAAGAGATCTGCCTACAGTTGTTTTTCCGCAACCTGATTCACCTACTAATCCGAGAGTTTCTCCCCTCTTAATAGTAAAAGTTACATCATCTACAGCTTTTACATTACCGACTGTTTTTGAGAAAATACCCTTTTTGATAGGGAAATATTTTTTCAAGCCTCTTACTTCTAATAAATTTTCTGATGGATTTACGGACATAGTAATTTATGATTATGAACTATTTTAATATAAATTTATCTCTTTTTAAATACAATTAACATAGCCTTTCTACACTTTTGAAGACATCAGCTTTTTAACACTATTGATGTCAACAACCTTTAATCCGAAAATGATCAGCACATAAATAACCGGAAAAAGTGTTTTCAAAAAAGATGGAATCAGCATTATAGATGACAAATAACAGAAGATTGCATAAACAGCTAATACTGAAAATAGAATGTAACATATCTTTCTTATTTGGTAATCTATCGGATAATTTTTCTGTGAATAAAAATATAATCCGATTGATATTATCAGATAACTTATCAATTTTGCTATCGCTGCTCCCTTCATTAACCAGATAGGTTTGAATATAAAATT
>JBBRMY010000239.1:0-2787 GCA_038230595.1 Ignavibacteria bacterium | reverse complement strand
TTCCCTATCAACAGGTGACGGAACATTTGATCTTTCAAATAAGTATTTTAACCCTGCAACTCAAAAAGATACAGTTATTGATTCACCTCCATATAATGCAAATTATTTCAGAGATCATTTAGACTTTTTGAAAAATTATTATGCAAAAGCTTCTGATGGAAAAGTTAAGATCAGTTATGATCTTTACAGCAATATTCTGACTCTTCCGAAGAAAATGCAAGACTATTCTCCTCAAAGAAATCAAACAAATGCAAAGATAGGTGATCTTTACAAAGATGCATGGACGCTCGCAGATTCGTTAATTGATTTTTCGCAATATGATCCTGCAAGAACTGCTTTTGTAATTTTTCACGCAGGAGTCGGAAGAGATATTGATCTTAGCTCGATATTCGGTTTTGATCCTACACCTTATGATATTCCTTCAGTATATTTAGGATTAAAAAATCTTCAATCTTTTTTTGGAAATACTTATCAGGGGTTTCAGACAGCTGAAGGATTTAAAATTACAAATTCGATCATAATGCCTTCTGCTGAAGTGAGAGAGCTTAATCTTTCACAGGGTAACTTTACTCTGGAACTTGGAATTAACGGACTAATGGCAGCCAGCTTTGGAAGTTATTTAGGGCTTCCTGATCTGTTCAATACAAATACAGGCAAGACAGCAATTGGAAGATTCGGATTAATGGATGGTCAGTCTATATTCAGCTTTAACGGCTTGTTCCCGCCTGAACCATCTGCATGGGAAAAAACTTATCTTGGCTGGGTAACGCCTATTACTATCTCTGCAGGGGATGCGATGTACAGGATAAAAACATCATCAGGAAATTCGGTTAATAAAGATTCAACGATGTATAAAGTTCTGCTGAGCAGCTCAGAGTATTTTCTGGTTGAGAACAGGAATCGTGATTATAAAAATGATGGCCAGAAATTATTAATTCATAACAGAGCATTTAATGATACATTAACCTTTACAAAGGACAAGACCGGCTTTATTTCATTTAATACAGATGCTATTGGCGGAAACATTACAAATGTTGATGATTTTGACTGGAGTCTTCCGGGATTAATAAATGATACTATAAAATATAAAGGCGGAATACTGATCTGGCATATTGATGAAAATGTTATTAATGCAAAGATTTCGACGAATACTATAAATAACGATATTACACATCGCGGCGTTGCACTGATGGAAGCTAAAGGAGCACAGGAGATCGGAGTTACATTCTCTTCCCCATTCGGCGCTGTAACAGGTGACGGTACGATAGTTGATTACTGGTTTAATGGTTATCATTATGTTCCTGCAACTATTTATAAAAATGAGTTTACACCAACCTCTTTCCCGAATTCTTTAAGTTATTCTCTTAGTAATAATAAAATTTTTATAACAAATTTTTCAGCAATGGATACGCTGATGAGCTTTAATGTAAAGATCGGCGACAATATTATTCGTCCATTAGCAGGTTTTCCTAAATTCATTGGAATTGATACAACAAAAAATTCACAGGTGAATTGCTTCACTCTAGGCGGCGGCACATCAGAATCTATTTTTCTTAATTCTAATTTTAAAACTTATGGATTTAATTCAAATGGCTCAGCAGCTTTTAATAATCCAAATGGATTGATATCTGATACTTATGGGAAATACATTCCGGGCTTTATGCCAAATTCAGGAAAGGGAAATCTTGTTTCTTTAAGCAATAGTTCAGTTCTTTTTTATAATGGAGCTCCTGTTATAAAAAATATTGTAAATGGAACAGTATCATCTCCACATATTGACATCTTATCACCAAACAGAATCTACATAGGTAAGAATAATGGCAGGATCGATATGTTCGATAATGCTCTTAACTATACTCAGGATGTTGATTCAGTTCGCGCACCCGTAAATGAATTTTCACAAAACTCTTCAGGCACTCTTTTAACAGCAGGTGACAGTATAAAATATATTGTTTCAGGCAATCTGAAAACAGAGTCATCAACTGATGTATTGACCATTAATTACAGAAACGAAATATATTTAAACGGGACTAAATTAAATAACAATTACAACTTTGGAAATATTTCTCAATCTCCTGTTCTAGCACCGGTAGATAAGCAAAAAGTTCAAGACATAATTCTTAATGCAGGAAATAAAGTTTATATTTTAAATTACGGAGGAACAGTTCTGGATAACTTCCCTCTTACGTTAAGCTCAAATGTTACTTCAGGATTTGCTGCAGCAGATATTGATAATGACGGGCTTACTGACATACTATTTGTAACTGCGAACGGAGATCTTCAGGCGTATAATTCAAAAGGCAGAAGCCTTTCAGGATTCCCTATTAAAACTTCAGCAAATACTTTTTCTACTCCTGCACTGGCAAATTTTAATGATACATTAGGAATAGCTTTGATGGGAGGTGACGGATATTTATATGCTTATAAAACTGGATTTGCTTATAATGCATCAAATATATACTGGAAGAATTATCTTAAAGATGCTTATTTGTCAAATAATAATTTTCAGGTAGTATCGGGCGGAACAGTTATTACTGATAAATTCCCTGCAGATAAATTTTACAACTGGCCAAACCCTACCTATGATAACAAGACCTATATTCGTTATTTTATTAACGGGCAAGCCGGCGTTATTAATCTGAGAATTGTTGATCTTGCAGGTGAACTTGTGACTACTCTAAACGCTACCAGAAATTCAAATGCAGATAATGAAGTAATATGGAATGTTGCAAATGTTCAAAGCGGAATTTATTATGGAGTTATCGATGCAGAAATTGATGGCCAGAG
>JBBRMY010000238.1:0-2794 GCA_038230595.1 Ignavibacteria bacterium | reverse complement strand
TTTGAGCATCTGCATGTATATTTTCAAGAAGCAGAACTTTAATACGGTTTTTTGGAAATGAAACTGACATTGGAAGATTGTTTAAATATAAAAATTCGTCAAAATTTGGTGTAACATGATCTGATTTTCCTACGATTGATTGTCGCTCAATATTTTCAGTGAATGCGAAAAATTTATTTACAAGACCGGCTTTTTTTAATTCATAATCCGTATACCCATCACCAATAACAAATATCTCACCCTGAAGCTTTAGCTTTTCAAGAACTTTAATTTTCCCTCCCTGCTGGGCAAGCAGATTCTTCTTATCAAAGCCTGAGATATTTTTATTCTTATCATACAGGAATTCGTTAGCAAAAATATTTGATGGTGTGACTCCATACTCTTTAACTATCGGTTCTATAAACTCCTTAAATCCACCCGATACAATAAAAATATTTTTACTGTTCTTTACAAAAAAGTTTTTATTTCTTTTTATTGATCCGGATATTTTATTTCTTAATCTCTGAACCAGCTTAATAATATCTTCTTTGTTCGGCTTAATAAGACTTAGTCTTTCACTAAGTGAATCCGGAAAAGATATTATTCCTTCCATACCACTAATGGTAAGCTCATTTATCTTTTCAAGAATAGCTTTTTTATTCTTATTATCTTTCAGAGAAATTTTTGCCAGCTCTTCAAGGGCTTCAACCTTTATAAAAGTGCTATCAAAATCTATTATGTAGTAGATGTAAGTATTATTAAGGGTTATGCTATAAAATACATGGAATGCTTTATTTAATAAAGGTTATTAAGCACATATCCGGAAGTGTCAAATAAAAATTTATTACATTCAATAAGTTTGTTAAAATGATTAGATTAACGTTCTTAATAATCTAATTATATTTTTGGCAAAGTTTAAATCAATCGACAAATTCGGTGGTTCGATCCTTATAATCGGAGGAGCTGAAGACAAGTTCAATGAAAGACATATTTTAAAAAAATTCATTGCATTAAGTGGTGGTAAGAGAGCAAATGTGTTAATTATACCAATAGCATCAGATTTTGCAGAACAGGCAGGAGAAGTTTACAGTTCTATATTTACAAAAATGGGTGTGAAGTCAGTTAAAGTTATGAATCTGAAATCACGCCAGGAAGTAATGCAGGTAGATGCGAAAAAGCTTTTTGACAGGATCACCGGAGTATTTATAACCGGCGGCGATCAGCTAAGATTAAGTACTATTCTTGGGGGTACAGAAGTTCTTCATACTTTACAGACAAAGCTTAAAACAGGTATGGTACTTGCAGGTTCAAGCGCAGGAGCAGCTTGTATGAGCGCTGCAATGATTGTGAGGGGGGAGTCGCAGATTCATCCAAACCGTGATTCAGTGAGAATCGCACCTGGACTTGGAATATTAAAGCATATTATTATAGATCAGCATTTCACTCAGAGAACACGTTTAAACAGATTGATCACAGCAGTATGCTACAATGCTGACTTTCTTGGAATTGGTATTGATGAGAACACTGCAATATATATTAACCCTGAAGGAATTCTCCAGGTTATCGGCGAAGGTACTGTTACAATTGTTGACGGTTCAAAAGTAAATTATCTTGATATAGCAGAAGTAAATGAGACGGAGCCATTTTCTGTTTTTGGACTTCAACTTCACATACTCAATCATACAATAAAATACGATATTGTAAACCGTACTTCAGTTATGTCAGATACTGAAGATTAACACAATAAAATTTTTTAAAATAGTTTATGAAAATTCTTGAGATTAAAGCGTTAAGAGGTCCTAACTTCTGGAGCATCAGCAGAAAAAAACTTATAGTAATGAGGCTGGACCTGGAAGAATATGAGCAGAAGCCAACCAATGAGATCCCTGAATTTTATACAAAGCTGAAAGCTCTGATCCCGACCTTGCATGAGCATTACTGCAGCTATGAAAAACCAGGTGGATTTTTAATGAGGGTTGAAGAAGGAACCTGGGCAGGTCATGTGATCGAGCACGTTGCTCTCGAGATTCAAACTCTTGCAGGAATGGATACCGGATTCGGCAGAACAAGGGAAACTACAACTCCGGGAGTTTACAATGTTGTATTCAGCTATTGTGAAGAAGAAGCTGGAAAATATTCTGCAAACGCTTCGGTTGAACTTTTTCTGGCAATCGCTGAAGGAAAGTCATTAGAAGAACTTAGCGCTCAGCTGGCAAAATATATCCAGGATCTCAGAGAGATAAGAGAAGAAGTAAGATTCGGACCAAGCACAGGCTCTATAGTTCGTGAAGCAGAGTTAAGAAATATACCTCATATTAGATTGAACGATCAGTCACTGGTTCAGCTTGGATATGGTATTCACCAGCAAAGAATTCAGGCTACTGTTACCAACCAGACAAATATGATCTCCGTAGATCTTGCCAGCAATAAGAATGCAACTAAAAATCTGCTGTCATCAATGGGTGTTCCCGTTCCGAAAGGCTTCCGTTTAAGGAATGAAGATGAGATTGAATCAGCGGTTAAAAATATCGGATACCCTGTAGCTGTTAAGCCGCTTGATAGTAATCATGGAAAAGGAATTACTGTAAACCTCACATCACTTGATGATGTTCTTGTTGCATTTCGATCCGCAAAGAAATTTTCCAGTACAGTTATTATTGAAAAATCACTGAAAGGGCTGGACTTCAGAGCTTTAGTTATAAATAATAAATTAGTAGCAGTTGCAGAAAGAACTCCCGCATTTGTAAAAGGTGATGGGAAAAATTCCATAAAGCAATTAATTGAAATTGAGAACTCTGATCCAAGAAGGGGATAT
>JBBRMY010000237.1:0-2798 GCA_038230595.1 Ignavibacteria bacterium | reverse complement strand
AGGAGGGTGATTATCATATGTATTAACCGGAGAACCACCCCCCTGCCCCCCTCCTTGAAGATAAGGAGGGGGAATATTGTTACAACGGAAACAAAACCCGCATAAGCATATACAATGTGAAGCCGTCTTTTATTTCCTGAGCTTTTATCATATTCTTTATTTCATCTTTTGTGAACCAGCGCTTTTCAAGTATCTCGTTCTCGTCGATCTTTTGCGTGACTTCTTTTACTTTTTTTCCGTGGAATCCAAAATAGATCTGATTGCCTGAGCCAATTGACGGATAATATTCACATATGAATTTTACATCTGCGGGAGCTACTTTACAGCCGGCTTCCTGATGTAGCTCTTCAATTACTGTTTCAGCAGGGTTCTTACCCGGATCAATTGTGCCTGCAGGGATCTCCCATCCTGTGAAATCGTTTATATACCGATAGCTTTTCACCAGCATGATATCGCCTTTTTCATTTTCGGCAACTATCGCTGCTCCGTTCCTGTGAAATTTAACCGCTTCGAATGTGATCATTTTACCTGTCGGCATTTCTATTTCATCAAGATCGAGATCGATCCACTTCCCTGCGAATCCTTTACTCGTACTCTTTATTTTCCAGAATTTATTTTCCATCTGAGATCGCTTTAATTATATAATCAAATTACCAATGGAGGCGGCTTAAAAAAATGTACTTTTAAAATTATATAAAATGCCCATATTTCACTATCAATTTTCTTTTTAAAGCATGACTTGCATGTTTTGTAGTCATGTTTTTTTTATTTTTGAAATGGAAGAAGAAGGCCGCATAGAGCAACCGGGCACTATACATGGTAAAACACATTCTGCCGATAAGCGCGATACTGATTATTTTGACCTGCGTGGTCTTGATGAAAATTATTATCAGAAATATAAGCTTCCGCAATATATCCTGAAAAATCTTCCTGAAGACAAGTCTGCAAAGATTTTAGACCTTGGCTGCGGGCTTGGTCAGACGCTGAATGAAATTAAAAAGCTTGGCTACACTAATATTTCCGGTATAGATATTTCCGATGAATCTGTAAAAGCTCTGAATAACCTGAAGATACCGATCACAAAGGTTAATGATATTACTGAGTTTGCCATTTCTTCCGGCGAGAAATATGATTTTTTAATTATGAGCCATGTTCTGGAGCATATTGAAAAAAGCAAAATGATAGAAACTCTTTCTGCCATCCGCACCGGTTTAATGAATGAGAAAAGCAAGTTCATGGTAATGGTGCCGAATGCTCAGTCTTATACAGGTGCGTACTGGAGGTATGAAGATTTTACTCACTCGTGGCTGTTTACTTCCGGCAGTCTTTTCTATGTTCTGAAGTCAGCCGGATTCAGTAATATTGAATTTGTTGATCCGCTTGGGCTTTGGGAGGTACCGTCATCGAAAAGATTTGCTGTGAAAATATTTATGAAATATTATAAGTGGAGAATAAATTTCTGGAATAAAATAACACAGAGCTCTTTTCACAGGGAAAGTCCGCAGATATTTACGTTTGAGCTGAAGGCATTGGTGAGGAAGTAGAATTTCACAAAAGGTTAAAACCTTATACCTTGTCATCCCGCACTTGATGCGGGATCCCATTATTCCGCAAAGCGATAAAAGCATTAGAGGTATAAAAGGGTGACTTGCTGTATAACCACCCCCTGCCCCCTCCTTGAGAAAGGAGGGGGGATTTAACCTGACAGGATTGAGAACCTATCAGGTATGAGCATTAACCTGACAGGATTAAAAAACTGTCAGGATGGACGATTTTAAAATTTTTATAGGAAAAAATTTGTTTATAACCTTTGAAGGAATTGATCTAAGCGGGAAATCTACTCAGGCACGCCTGCTGCTTGATCACCTAACCGGAAACAATAAGAAGGCTATCCTTGTAAGAGAACCGGGCGGTACTCCGATATCTGAAAAGATAAGAGAGATACTTCTGGATAAGACGAATGAAAAAATGACTTATCCTGCAGAATTTCTTTTATTTTCTGCTTCAAGAAATCAGCTTACTGAAGAAGTTATAAAGCCGCATCTTGCAAAAGACTATGTTGTTATCTGCGACAGATATTTTGACTCCTCTACAGCTTATCAGGGTTATGGCGGAGATATAGATATTGCTCATATTGAAGCAGTAAACAAAATTGCTTCCGGCGGTCTGGATCCTGAGATCACATTCTTCATAAATATTTCCGCCGAAGAAAGCTTTAAAAGAAAAAGTGTTCGCAATCAGGATGAAGACAGGATAGAACAGAAAAAGATAGAATACTATAACAAGGTTGTGAATGGATATTTTGAAATTGCAAACAGGAACAAGCGCTTTAAAATAATTGACGGCAGAAAAAGCATCGAAGATATACAGGCTGAGATACTCACTATTTTAAAAATGTAATTAACATTTATAATGAAATATAATAACAAGATCAAAAAAGCTTTTCCACTGCTAATACTTACAGTTATTACTCTTCTGCTTGGAACAACATTCCGCGCGCCGAATGATATTTACGATAAGATTAACCGAAACATGGATGTATTCGGAAGAGTCTATAAAGAAGTAGCTCTGAACTATGTGGATGATATAGATCCTGATAAGTTCATGAAGGCAGGCATTGAAGGTATGCTTAGTACACTTGACCCTTATACAGTTTACTATGATGAATCCTCAAAAGACCAGCTTGATCTTATTTCTACAGGTAAATATGGCGGCATTGGAGTTTCGATCAGCATAAAGGACAGCGCTGTTATAATATCAGACGTAATGCCCGGATACGAAGCAGAAAGAAAAGGCTT
>JBBRMY010000236.1:0-2815 GCA_038230595.1 Ignavibacteria bacterium | reverse complement strand
GCAGTAGTTTTACACGGATGCGTTCCGTTTGATGAGGAGTCAACTAATCCCTGCGATGAATGCGCAAGGCTTCAGCAGCAGCAAAAACAAACTCAAACTTATACTCCGCCAAATACGCCTATATATTATCCGCCTACAACTCCGACTGTTAATCCTCCTGCGAACACAGGCGGTAACTTAGATCTTGTTGTTCAGATCGGCGCTTTCATTAACAGGCATTATGCAGATAAATTTACTGCTGATGCAAGGAACAGGCTCGGACAGACAGTTGATCAGAAACCGAATAAAGTAAATATTCTTCAAATTATATCAGGCTATTTCAGAACTCAGGCTGAAGCTCAGAACTATCTGAACTTTGTAAGAGAAAAAGGTTACAGCGATGCTTTTATTAAAGAGACAAAGTATTTGTATTAGATAATTTTGCGTTATTCATTTCCACCTTTTCTTCAATGTTCTTGCGCCGCTTCGCGGAAGTTTGGGATCTCCGACAAAAACATTCGGGGAAGACAGACTAAAAACAAATTTGCGTTACGACGCAGGAGCATCGTAACGAGAGATTGATCTTAAAATCGAAATAAATTCTTGAAGCCCGGTGTTTTAATTTTAGAGAACGGTTTAACCTTTGAAGGTAAAATGTTCGGCTTTGATTCGCCGGCAACCGGAGAAGTCGTTTTCAATACTTCACTCTGCGGCTATCAGGAGATCCTCACCGATGCGTCCTACTACGGACAAATGATCATTATGACTTACCCGCTTATCGGCATTTATGGTACAAACCTTTCCGATGTTGAATCCGAAAAAGTTCAGGCTTCTGCGATTATTACAGGAAGCTATGAAAATGACTGGAGCAATTCTGACGGCATTTTTTCTCTTTCCGACTTTCTGATAAAAAATAAAATTCCCGGACTTTGCGGTATTGATACGAGAGCTCTTACTAAAGCTATCAGAGAGCATGGATCTATGCGCGGTTATATTTCTGATATTCCTCTGACAAAAAAGTTTACTAAAGAAAAAATAAAAGATCTTAATAATATTTCTGATGAAGATCTTGTTCCCTATGTTACTACAAAGAAAAATTATTCCATCGGTTCCGGAAAGTATAATATTGCAGTGATGGATTATGGTATTAAGAGAAATATTCTTACAGAGTTTTTGAATTATGATGTTACTCTGAATGTCTTCAATGCAAATGCCGAAGCAGATGAGATAATTGATTCAAAGCCTGATGGTATATTTTTATCGAATGGTCCCGGTGACCCAAAGGCAGTAACTTACGGAATTTCAGCAGCGGAAAAATTTATTACTTCAGGAATTCCTGTATTCGGAATTTGTCTTGGACATCAGCTTATTTCGCTGGCATTAGGCGGTGAAACTTACAAGCTTAAGTTCGGTCACAGGGGCGGAAATCATCCTGTGAAGAATTTCTTAACCAATAAGATAGAGATAACTTCTCAAAATCATGGATATGCAGTTAATGAAAGCTCGCTGAATAATGATGATGTTGAGATCACACATATAAATCTGTACGATAAAACAAATGAAGGATTGCGGCATAAGAAGTATCCGGTAATGTCTGTTCAGTATCATCCGGAATCATCCCCCGGTCCGAATGACAGTAAGTATTTGTTTGATGATTTTATGAAGATGGTGGAGGGGAAATAGAATTTGGAATTCGAAGGGGCGGGGCTTGCCTCCGCCCACTGGGAAATTATAGGATGTAGAGACGCGATGTTCGCGTCTCAGGATAAAGAATTGTAGGGGCGGACCTGTGTGTCCGCCCTGTAGGTTAAAAAGGCACCGTACCCCCGATAAAATCATTCAGGGGAATGAATTTATACGGGCGGACACATAGGTCCGCCCCTACGGAATATACGGTGGAATGGATTGTAGGGGCGATTCACGAATCGCCCGTTGGGTTAGGTGTGAATAACCACCCCCTGCCCCCTCCTTGAGAAAGGAGGGGGATTTATTTAATAGGTGGAATATAAAAATCAAAAACAACCGTGTCAGAAAAAATACTATCAAATAAATTAATAGAAGGAAAAAAAATATCTTTAGAAATACTTGAAGAGATCCGGAATGAAACACTTCTTTTAAAAGAAAGAAATATCATTCCCGGGCTGGCTTTTATTCTTGTCGGAGAAGATCCGGCTTCGAGTGTTTATGTTTCCAGTAAGGCGAAGGCTTGTGAGAATGCAGGATTTTATTCTGTAACGGAAAAGCTTGCGGAATCTGTTAGTGAAGATGAAGTATTAAGTCTCATTTCAAAGTTCAATCAGAATAATAAAATTCATGGCATTCTTGTTCAGCTTCCATTACCAAAGCATATAAATGAAAATAAAGTTATTGAGGCAATTGACCCGGCAAAAGATGTTGACGGATTTCACCCGGTGAATCTGGGAAAGCTGGTTGCAGGTCTTGATGGATTTATTCCTTGCACGCCTTTAGGTATTGTTGAGCTTATAAAGCGGACAGGAATTCCGACTTCAGGGAAAAATGTTACAGTTATCGGTAGAAGTAATATTGTTGGCAAGCCTGCAGCAAATTTATTTATAAGAAAAGATATTAATTCAACTGTAACGATCTGCCACAGCGGAACGAAGATGTTAAATGATTATACGCGAAAAGCTGATATACTTATTGCAGCGATAGGGAAAGCAGACTTCATAAAAAAGGAAATGATAAAAGAAGGCTGTACTATAATTGATGTAGGTATAAACAGAGTTGAAGATAAAAGCAAAAAAAGCGGATACAGAATAACCGGAGATGTTGACTTCAATGACTGCATAGAAAAATGCGGACATATAACACCTGT
>JBBRMY010000235.1:0-2846 GCA_038230595.1 Ignavibacteria bacterium | reverse complement strand
TCAAATATGTATCTAATTCCTTTTTATCTAATTGCTGGTGCAATTATATTTTTTATGTTCCCCGTTCTTGTAAATCTTCTTCTTGATAAGCCTGAAATGCAGGCTGGCGCAATGGTGTTTGGAATTCTGATGCTGGGCATTGCTTTAAGTGCAGGTTATACTCCATTCCAGATGATACTTAATCAGGCAGGAAGACCTGAATTGTTTACTTTATTTTTATTAATGACTGTTGTCACAAATATTTTGCTTAATATCATCCTTATACCTCACTATGGAATAATTGGTTCGGCGATCGCAACTGGCTTTACTTATGTTATAACTGTTTTCTTTCTGAAATTCCTTGTGAAAAGTTCACTTAAATTCTCGATCTGATGTGTGGTATATTCGGACTTAATTTTATAGACAATACTCCAGGAAAATTTGAACAGCTTTCTTATTTAACGGATAATCTTTTTCTGTTATCCGAATCAAGAGGCAAGGAAGCTTCAGGATTTGCTTTTGGGAAGGATAATGAGATTGAAGTATATAAAACACCTGAGAGAGCTTCTAAACTTATTAAGCAGCCGGTTTATAAAAATTCTTTAGAGCATTTAAAAAATTCAGGTACAGTTTCAGTAATTGGTCATTCACGCTTAGTTACTAACGGGCTCGAAAGCTCAAATCTGAATAATCAGCCTGTAACAAGAGATGGAGTTACATTAGTCCATAATGGTATAGTCACAAATTTTGAAGAGATCAAAAATAAACTTAATGTAAAATTCAGCAGCAGTCTTGATTCAGAGATCATTCCATTTCTTCTTAAAGAATTTGACTCAGATCCTTCAGGAATACTTTTTAAGACTTTCGCAGAGATATACGGAATGACAACTATTGCTGCTCTGTTTGAAAATATTCCTTATATGCTGCTTGCAACAAATAACGGATCATTATATTTTGCATTCTCAGAAGACAAAAAAGATATGGTTTTTGCTTCTGAAAAATATATTTTAACAAGGCTTTTAGAAGATAAAAGAAATTCTATATTTGATTATAAGAACATTCTTCAGTTGAGATCTAATGAAGCTCTTTTGCTAAGCAGAAATAAAGAACTATCGAAGATCATAAAATTCAGTTCGAAAGTAACTTCAGAAACACTTAAGGATTCAGGAAATCCATATAAAGTAAAAGATATAAGTAATTATACAGATGAAGTGCTTCCTTTGCCAGCAGGTAACATTACTTCGGAGACAACAGCGGCAATAAGTGAATTTGAAAAAAAATATGTATCTGCTAAAGATCAGATCAGTAATTTAAAAAGATGCACAAAATGTATTTTACCTGATACTTTTCCATTTATTGATTTCGATGAGTCAGGAATTTGTAATTACTGCAGATATTATAAAAAAATAGAATATAAAGGCGCTAATGAATTAGAAAAGGTCGCAGACTCATTCAGGAAAAGCGGCAGTGATCCTGATTGCCTTGTTCCGTTTAGCGGTGGCAGAGATTCCAGTTATGCACTTCATTATATAGTTAAAGTGCTTGGAATGAAGCCATTAGCTTATTCATATGACTGGGGCATGGTTACCGATCTTGCAAGAAGAAATCAGGCAAGGTTATGTGGTAAGCTGGGAGTTGAGCATATTTATATATCCGCAGACATCAAAAATAAGAGAAGCAATATAAGAAAAAATGTTTCGGCTTGGCTGAAGAAGCCGCATCTTGGTACAATACCGCTTTTCATGGCGGGGGATAAGCAATATTTTCTTTATGCAAATATTTTACTTCAGCAAAATGATCTTAAGCTTTCAGTGCTGGGTGAGAATCTACTTGAAACTACAAATTTTAAATCAGGCTTTTGCGGGATCAAGCCGGCATTTTCCGGAAGTCATACGTATTCTCTTTCTACTAAAGATAAAATAAAGATGTCTTCATTTTATGATAAAGAATTTATTATGAATCCTGCTTATATTAACACTTCTATATTAGACACTTTAGGTGCATTCAGATCCTATTACCTAATTCCTCATAAAAATCTGAATATTTTTGATTATCTGGAATGGGATGAGTCCATTATTGAAGATACTATAATAAATGAATATACATGGGAAACCTCACCCGATACTACAACAACATGGAGGATAGGGGATGGAACGGCTTCTTTCTATAATTTTATTTATTACATGGTTGCCGGATTTACAGAGAACGATACTTTCAGAAGTAATCAGATAAGAGAAGGCACATTATCAAGAACTGAAGCACTAAAAATATCTGAAAGAGAGAACCAGCCCCGGTGGGAATCATTAAAATGGTATCTTGATACAATTGACCTTGATTTCAGAACATCTTTAAAGCAAATTACAGTAATTCCAACACTATATTAAGTTTTTTTATTAAAAAATTAATTAGCATATGATTTCATTTTTAAAAAATGAGAGAAATTTTCTAATAACTATTTTCATTATTGCTCTTATAATTCGGGTGACATTTTCTGTAATATCATACAAGAAAAATGTCATGCAGAATTTTTCTGACGACAAAGGTTATATGGAAAATGCAGAACAGGTTATTTCTCAGGGACCTTTGCTGCTAAATACTAAAGCCATTGATGAATGGTTTGTTGGACCGGGATTACCTTATATAATGGCAGGGGAAATGCTAGTTTTTGGAAAGAACTGGCTGGTAATTTTTCTCTTTAATTCACTGCTTGGAGCATTGAATGTTATTCTTGTTTTTCAACTGGCTAAAAAAATTACAGGTAGTTATCCCATTGCTGTTATATCTTCTATATGGTGCTCGTGCTATATCCTGTTTATAAAATATGTTCCTACTGCAGGTAAAGAGCCATGGATGATCTTCCTTTTTGG
>JBBRMY010000234.1:0-2857 GCA_038230595.1 Ignavibacteria bacterium | reverse complement strand
ATCAAGATTCAAGTAGCTTTGCTACTTGAATCATATTTTCAAAAAATTGAATATTATTTTATTAGATAATTAAAATATGAAAAATATTAAGGAATTGCAAATCCAATATGAGGTAATGTTTGTTCTTATCCTCTCATTTGCAACTGGATATTCGAATTAAGAGAATGAGAAACCCAGCTATCCAACTGGACAGATAATTTTGATAATTTCTTACAGACTCTGATGAAACTCTACATAAAATACATGGTAAGCGCCAGATGCGAGTTGATGGTGAAAAACGAGCTGGAAAAACTCGGTATCACTAATGCCGTCGTAGAATTGGGCGAAGTGTACATCAAAGAAGGAATTTCCCCTTCACAGAGAGAAGAATTTACAATTGCATTAGAGCAAATCGGTCTTGAGCTAATACAAGATAAAAAATTTATACTCGTGGAAAAGATCAAACTGGTCATTATCAAAGTCGTCCATTTTACCGATAGTCTGCTAAAAGTAAATTTCTCTGAACATCTGAGTAAAACATTACGATATAATTATTCCTATCTTGCTACTATATTTTCAAAAACAACGGGTACGACGATCGAGAAGGTAGTTATTAAGCATAAAATTGAGAGGGTAAAGGAGTTGATCATCTACGATGAACTCACTCTTACCGAAATTGCATTTAAACTCGATTATAGCAGTGTTGCCCATCTCTCAAATCAGTTTAAACAAATTACCGGTATGACTCCCACTTTTTTTAAACGCCTTAAGGATAAACATAAGCAATTGGTTGGACTCGAGAATATATGAATTATGCAACAAATGTCCAGAATTATGTAACACGTTTCAGAATTTTATTCCGTATCTTTGTAGAATAGGGGTAGTAAAAGAAATCGACCATTCAGGATGTTGATAATCGATTTCACAGTCTTCAGGTAACTTAAATCCCCAACACTAATTCTTGTGATAGATAGTGAAATCAGTAATTTACGTGTTAAAAAAAAGGAGAACTGCCATGAAAGAATTGATAACGCAAATGAACTCAGAGACTTACCTTAATCAAATTTCAGAACGTGAGCCTACTAATGAGCGTCAAGATCCGCAGCTAAGCGAGAATGATGAAAAACTTATTCCTCGCCCGCAGAACAAAATGGTAGCTGAAAGAACTACCGATATGTTCATGAGTGGAATGATGTGCGAATAATAATTTATTCGGAAGAGGCATCCTCTTCCATATTTTTAGCTCACATAATACTGCGTGCTCTATAAAAAACATCCAATGGATAATCCTGCATCACCACTTACTAATAATGAGTCTGTAAAGCAGAACTCCCCCTACTCAGGCACAGAGCAGAAAAGCGCAGCACAATCAAATGATCCCGGTGTATCGAGTGTCAAGAATGTCCAAAAAAATGAACCGAGGTCGAGCGAAATAGTTAAAGAAAGTAAAGATAACACTGCCAGCTAAGAATTGTGAATGTGGGAATGATGTAACTTATTTCTAAAGTTATGTAACATATTTACTTGTTAATATTTGTATTTTTGTATCGTTAAGTTTTCGTAGGATCTGGGAGTAGTCTGATTGGGGAGTTTGGCTATTCACTTTGTCCGCCTTGGTTATGCCAAGGCGGACAGCCTGCGATTTTATTAAGCCTTTATACTCCATTAGCTTCAAACATCTTGACGATTTTTATACTCCTGCTAAAATACCACTTTTAATAGAAAGACAGAAATGCACACTAATGAATCGAAAAATTCGGCAGAGCAAATAGCAGGGATGAATGGATCCGAGGCAAAAGCTGATAAAGTGAAAGCTTCTAATAATGCTGAAATTGAAAAAGCAAAAGCCCTTATTATTGTTGAGATCATCGAATATGTACCAAACTCTGTGCTCACAAAAACGATCATAAAAAAATCAACCGGCAATATCAGCATCATGTCTGTTGATGCCGGCGAGGCATTGACTGAGAAAACAACTCCTTTTGATTCGTTTGCACAAGTCATTGATGGCAGGGCTGAAATCGTTATTGACGGAAAATCGCATTTTCTTGAAACGGGTCAGGGAATAATACTGCCGGCACATGTGCCAAATACCATCTGTGCAAATGAGCGTTTTAAGATGATTTTAACGGTCATTAAAAGCGGTTATGAATGATGTTTCGTGATCTTATTCATAGCGTCAGCTAAGAATTTGGTATAATGAGAAAAAACATCTATCCTTCACTGCTTTAGAACCTGTAAGACGAAGATACTACTGTAAATGTGGGAATAATGTAACAAATTTTAAAAGTTATGTAACATATTACGCTTCCCATCTTCGTAACTTTGCATCGTAAATAAGGGGGCTGGATAATTGAAAGAAGGAACAGCCTTTCTGTTGGAAAAACGCTTAAAACAGCTATCAAGGCTTCGGTGATTTTTCCCTTACTCTAAAGCATCTAGTTTAAACCGAAGAGAATCGAATCCGCATTGCGGAACTCGCCCCTTCCTTTTCCACTACTCTTTCTTTTTACCCGTCTTTACGACGGAATTTGAACGCCGGAATGGCGAACAAAGCATCTTTTTTTAATCACAACTAATAATGAAAAATCAAAATACAACAATTCGCAACATCGCTATTGCGCTCGTTCTGATGCTTTCTTTAGGCACAGTACAGGCACAAAGCATTGCAGGCCGCATCGCCTTTGGTATTGACGCCGGTGGCAATAAATATTACGGAGACTTCACAGATAACCAGTTCGCCTTCCATGGCGATGCGTTTATCAGATGGAACATCCTCGATTTTCTTTCTTTACACGCTGCGTATAATGCAGGTCAGTTGAAATACAAAGCAACTGCGACAAGCATTGCTTATGAAGCACCGGTTGCAGCAGAGGCT
>JBBRMY010000233.1:0-2881 GCA_038230595.1 Ignavibacteria bacterium | reverse complement strand
TTACAAACCTTCATAATTATTGAAGATGTGGCCGGATATAAAATAATTAACGCGGCCACATCTATAAAAAATATAGAGATATGGCCGGATATAAGAAATCGAAGCTGCCGTATTTATATGGATAATGTTCAGTTATCCTTTGTTAACGGTGCAAATATAATATTGATAGTTTTCTCGATTAAACTTTTCGTAGTCGAGGCCATTTTGTGGGTATTCAACTACCGTAAAAATCTCTCCTCCCATACGGTCAGCTTTCAAAACCACTTTTAGAAAGTTTAGAGTTTATTAGCTTTTTTTACTTAGAGTCATGTGTACATTCTTACCGCTGATTTTTACCGAGTTCTGATTTGGCATATTTTTATAGCATGCCAACCAATTTGACATTGCTTTTTAGATACCTTTGAAATTGTATGATAGATATCTCGTCATTGAAAGGGTCGGGATAAATATCGAATAGCTAAGTATTTTATATTATATATGTCAAATTACACCTTTTCAACTATTAATGATAAAGAATTTGAATTGCTAGTACTCGATTTATTAAATTCCAAACTCAAAATAAATCTTCAAGCTTTCAAAGTTGGGCCAGATCAAGGTGTAGATCTGAGATATTCTTCTCCAGAAAACAATAATCAAACAGTTGTTCAGGCAAAGCATTATATCGGTTCCGGATATTCCAAACTCAAAAAAGCGTTTCTTAAAGCAGAATTAAAGAAGGTAAAGGATTTGAATCCGGAAAGGTATATAATCGCGACTTCACTTCCTTTGTCCATAAAACAAAAAGACGAATTAAAAGATCTGTTGGCGCCTTACATTTTGTCCTCAAATGATGTGATCAGTCAAAATGATTTGAATACTTATTTAAGGGAATTCCCAGAAATAGAAAAAAAGCAATTTAAGCTTTGGTTCTCGAGCGTCAGTATGCTTAACGCCATTTTGAACAACGCTATTGAAGGCAGGACAAAATCCTATCTTGAAAAGATCAAGTCCAAAATTGGCTTATATGTGGTTACCAAGAATTTGGAATATCTCATCCATTGACTTATCGCGGTACGTTACCGTGATCGGTTTTTCCAGTAGTACACTCCTGGTATATTCACTTAATTTGCGAAACCTCGTTTTCTTAAACCGGTCATCCAGTATTTTGAACTCATTACTTTTAAGCCTTGTGGTAATCCTCCTTGATCTGTTTTCCTCATCATTTTCCATAATTCTTAATCTTTAAAAGTCCGACTTCGGAGGAGTTTTCCATGTCCCGCACTGACTTCGGAAGGGAGGGCAAGATTTCGTTTGTCAGACAAACGTACATCTTGCTGATTGCTGAAAGAGGCAATCTCCTCCTTTTTCAAAGTCCTCGATTAGATTTGCTAACATCAACACTTAAATAGATTCGCTGCAAAATACTGACAGTCTTAACATCCGCTTCATTCGCTGCCGATGATCGAAGATCCAATCAGCCGCACAGACTTTCCAGTTCCGAATGGCCTTACCTGTTCTGGTCTTCCATTGCAACAATTCATGCTCCGCCAGGAAATCATTTGCAAATTCTGACATACCCTTTTGGTCAAAATAGATGTGTACAACAAACCTATCCGGTGGCATACTGGCACCAAACCCATCAAGGTTTTGACCATTGATTTTAAGGCTAACGTGCGGTGATTTTGACGGCGGCTGAACGCCTCGTTTTGCTTTCCGCTTCATGCCAATTTCATCTGATCAATCAACGTACCTGAGTGCATCAGACTTTCGATCTCTTCCAGATTGTAGTAAGTTACACCACCTAATTTTTTGAATGGAATAACTCCTTTATCCCGGAGGATTTGAAGCTTGCTTTCAGACAGCCGGAGCATCTTTTTAATTTCAAAAGCTTTAAGCCACTGGTGGCCCGGATGCCCGGCTTGCTCTTTTAGCAGTTTCTTAATGTCGCCTATAAGCTGCTGTTTAAAATCTATCAAGTCCTGAACAGTTATCAATTGATCCCTGTGAACTTTCGGGAAGTCGTTTGGAGTTTCATTGTAATTTGCCATAGCTTTTATTTTACTGTGGCAAATGTGAGGAAGGGGAGAATATATTTTTCACACCTCATGTAGGAGGTATGTGTTTTTTTATTGTGGTAGCGCGGCATTAGTACCTGACTACGTTTATTTAACTTGAAATTATTGAATGCTCGTCTATTTTATTATATAAGTATATTTACGTTTTATTTGAACGAATACTTTATAATTGAATGAACCTTACTGCATATCACGCCAAATACTTTTCATACGATTTAACTTTAAGAAGACCGGCAGATGATATTGGAAAATTCACCGCCTCTTTACAAGATGCCCAAGTTGATTTAAACCCCCATCAAGTTGATGCAGCATTATTTGCTTTTAAGTCTCCATTATCACAAGGTGCAATTTTGGCTGACGAAGTTGGCTTGGGGAAAACTATTGAAGCTGGGATCATTTTGTCTCAGAAATGGGCTGAAAGAAAAAGAAAATTATTGATCATCGCCCCATCCAACTTGAGAAAGCAATGGAATCAGGAGTTAGCTGATAAGTTTTTTTTGCCGTCAATTATATTGGAAGCAAAATCTTTCAATAATTTGATCAAGGCAGGTCAAATGAATCCTTTTAATCAGGATTCAACTATTGTGATTTGCTCTTATCATTTTGCGCGAAACAAAGACACCTATATCAAAAACACCAATTGGGATTTGGTAATTATTGATGAAGCTCACCGCTTGAGAAATGTTTATAAAGCATCGAATAAAATAGGCAATGCCATTAAACAAGCATTAGAAAAAAGAAAAAAGGTTCTTCTTTCTGCAACTCCACTACAAAACTCAATATTGGAGTTATATGGTTTGGTAAGCATTATTGATGATTATTTGTTT
>JBBRMY010000232.1:0-2917 GCA_038230595.1 Ignavibacteria bacterium | reverse complement strand
GAAGGTGTCGTTCCGATATATCGGAACTAAAACACCAACAGCGGAGGGGGGACCCTATAAGTTTCAGGAATGACAACTTGGAAGTAGTTCCATAGACGCAAAATTTTGCGTCACTACTCATTCCTAAAATAGTTAGATTCTATACACATTCCTAAAAATGCTTTATTCTATAAATTAATAATTTGTCAGAAAATTTATACTTGATCGATGCTATGGCTATGATATACAGAGCATATTTTGCTCTTATCTCCTCGCCGCTTATCAATTCAAAAGGAAAAAATACTTCAGCTGTATTCGGATTCGTTAATTCTCTTATAAAAATAATAGAAGACGAAAAGCCTCATCATATTGCTGTCTGCTTCGATACTGAAAAACCTACTTTCAGGCATGTGGAATTCAAAGCTTACAAGGCTCAAAGACAGGAAATGCCAACTGATATGCCATGGCAGATCAATATTGTCAAAGATGTTATTAAAGCTTTTAATATACCTATGATCGAGCTTGATGGCTATGAAGCTGATGATATCATCGGTACCTTAACTCAACAGGCTGAAAAAGAAGGATGCACCAGTTATATGGTAACTCCTGATAAGGATTATATGCAGCTTATTACTGATAAAGTTTTTATGTATAAGCCTCAGAGAAATCTCTATGGCAGTAAAATGAGCGATGTTGAAAAGATCGGAATCGAGGGAGTTATAGCAAAATTCGGAGTTCCGCCAAATCAGGTTATAGATATACTTGGGTTGATGGGGGATACTGCCGATAATATTCCCGGTGTAAAAGGGGTTGGAGAAAAAACAGCTGCAACTCTTATTCAGCAATATGGCTCAATCGAAAATATTTATGAAAATATTGAAAAGATCACAAAGCCAAAGCTCAAAGAAATTCTTATAAGAGATAAAGAGCAGGCATTCCTTTCAAAAAAGCTTGCTACTATAATCTGTAACGTTCCTTTACATATAAACTTTCATGATCTTAAAATGAAAGATTGTGACAAGCCAAAGCTTGCAGAGCTCTTCAAAGAACTTGAGTTTAAAACTCTTACAAGAAAATATTTGCCTGAGGGTGAAAAAGTAACTGCGGCGGATATTCAAAATGACCTCCCTGTAAGAGAGCCGACTTCGGCAACTGTGTATCCTTCTGACATCCTTGTAAACATTCCCGAGAAGGTAAGAGTTATAAAAACTATTAAGGATAGAGTACATGAATATACAACTGTCTCCAATGATAAAGATTACGATGCAATGATCAAGCTGCTTTCAAAAGCTGATCTGATATCTTTCGATACAGAAACAAACAGCAAGGACTGCATGGATTGTGACTTGGTTGGAATGTCTTTCTCTATAAAAAGTAATGAAGCATATTATGTTCCGGTTCACGGCACAATAAAGGAAAAAGCTAAAGAAGATTCACTTTTCCAAAGTAAGGAAAAAGAAAAGAGACCCGGAATAGAAATTAATTATGCAGTCGAAAAATTAAGACCTATACTTGAAAGTGATAAGATCAGAAAGATAGGACAGAATATAAAATATGATTATGTTGTAATGAAAAATTACGGCATAACAATGAAGAATATTTTTTTTGATACCCTTGTTGGCTCTTTTATTATCAGTCCCGAAGGTTATCATGACATGGATTTTCTATCTGAAAAATATTTGTCCTACCGTCCTATTCCTATAACAGCATTGATCGGAACCGGAAAAGATCAGGTGACAATGGATAAGATAGAAGTTTCTAAAGTTGCTGAATATGCCGGTGAAGATGCTGATATAACCCTCGATCTTTATCATCATATTAAATTCGAGCTTGAAAAACTCGATCAGTATACACTTTGCAGGGAGATCGAATTTCCATTGGTAAAAGTTCTCGGAGATATGGAATACGAAGGAATTAAGATAGATGAAAAGATACTTGGGAAGCTGACTATCGATACAGATAAGCTAATTAAAGAATTGGAAAAAAAGATTTGTGAGCTCGCCGGAGAGACTTTTAATATTAATTCAACTAAGCAGCTTGCAGTTATTTTATTTGAAAAGCTAAAGCTGGATACAGTTAAAAAAACAAAAACAGGTTATTCAACAGATGTTAAAGTTCTTGAAGAGCTTAAGACCAAGCATGAAATTATTCCTTTGCTTCTCGAATACCGTACACTATCAAAAATAAAATCAACATATCTTGAAGGACTTGCAAAAGCTGTTAACTCAAAATCAAAAAGAGTTCATACAAGCTTTAACCAGTGTATTGCATCAACAGGCAGGCTATCAAGCGTAAATCCAAATTTGCAGAATATACCTATAAGAACTGAAGCAGGCAGAAGCATCAGAAAAGCTTTCGTTCCTAAAGATAAATCATTTAAAATATTATCTGCTGATTATTCACAGATCGAGTTAAGAATAATGGCTCACTATGCAAATGATGAGAATATGATCAAGGCTTTTAAAGACAAGCATGATGTTCATACTGAAACTGCAATGAGAGTTTTCAGTCTTGAAGATAAAAAAGATATGACGGCGAATCACAGAAGGAAAGCAAAAGAAGTTAACTTCGGAATAATATACGGCATCGGCGCATTCGGACTTGCCAGCCGCCTTGAAATAAAAAATTCTGAAGCAAAGATGATAATTGACAGGTATTTCACAGAGTATCCGAAAGTCAGAACTTATATGGAAGAAACAAAAGCTTTTGCCCGAAAGAACGGCTTTGTGGAAACTTTAAAAGGAAGAAGAAGATATCTAAAGCAGATCAATAATCAGAATGCAGTTGCCCGTGCTGAAGATGAAAGAGCTGCGATCAATATGCCTATACAGGGAACAGCAGCAGATATGATAAAGATAGCAATGATAAATATTCAGGAAGAGATAACAAAAAAGAAAATGAAATCTAGGATGCTATTACAGGTCCATGACGAGCTTGT
>JBBRMY010000231.1:0-2919 GCA_038230595.1 Ignavibacteria bacterium | reverse complement strand
GGAAGTACAGATTACATTGTTTACAGTAAGCTCATTCAGAATGCCGATGAGAAAACTATCAAAGGATACAAAGATGATCTGATGAAGATAGGAAGCATTTATTCTATAACTGCGAATCCTATTAATGAAAGCGTAACATCTCCTTTGTACAGATCTGTTTTAAGACCGTTCGTAAACATTAATGCTGATCTTACAAACAAGAATTTTGAAGAAGGTAAAAAAGAAATTCTTGATCAGCTTCAGGCAATGGGAATTAATTCGAATGATGTAATACTTGAAAAAGACCCTGCAGGAAGACTGCAATTCAAGATGAAGATGGACTTAAACTCCCAGGAGAATATGCCGGATATGAACATCAACATTAAAGACAAAGGTGAAGTTCTGAAAATGGAAACCAAGCATATGAGCCAGGAAGAAGGAGCTGATCTTGATAAGAAATCTGATGATCAGATAAAGCAGGAAATAATAAAAAAGCATGAGAACCTTAACCCGGAAGATATTACAATTACTAGGAAGGATGGCAAGGTTATGGTGAATGTGAATAAAGAGGATAAGAAGTAATAACGAAAAATATTTAGAGCAGTAAGCAGAGGGGCATTCAAGAATATTGGATGCCTTTTTTTGTTTTGGTGTTATATAGGAAAGCATTGTCTCAGGCTTACAGCCTGAATTGAGATTATTTTTTTACTTGGGGCGCTGCCCCAAGTTTTGATGTATCAGGCTTTCAGCCTGTAATTAGAATATTAGAATAGATGAGTTTTGAAAGTAGTCTCTTCAGGTGGAGAATCCATATGCATGAAAAGCATCCTTAAGATTTTCCTACCTTCAGATGGCCGTTGGTGACGTTCCGATAACTCGGAACTAAAACACCAACGGCGGCGGAATTTGGGAAACGCGGTTTGAGGGTATGTACATATGTGGGATTTGAGACGCGAGCATCGCGTCTCTACATTTTGAATTATCAAAAGCAACCAGACAGGGAAAAGAACCTGCCAGGAAGCAGCTTGTCAGGAAGCAGCTTGTCAGGAAGCAACCTGACAGGATAAAAAACAACCTGTCAGGAAGATGCTTGTCAAGTTAATAGGTATTTTTCAATTCTTTCAATAATTTCTCAACTCCTGTTGTAGCTTTCTCGGGAATGAAGTTGAGGTTTGGTATGGGGTTATAGAGCTCAGGAATATTTGGATCGATGATGTATTTTATTGAATCGTCCGGTGCGTAATCAAGCAAGCCTGCTGCAGGATAGACCACTAAGGAAGTTCCGATGATAACTAATATATCCGCAATAACAACATGCATGATCGCTTCATCCATCATCGGGACAGCTTCTCCGAACCAGACAATATTAGGTCTTAGCTGAGAGCCTTTCTCACATTTATCACCTATGTTAATTTCATTATTCTTTACTGGATATATTAAAGAGGGGTCAAAACTGCTTTTTGCTTCGTTAAGCTTTCCGTGCAGATGAATAATATTTTCAGATCCGGCTTTTTCATGAAGATCATCTACATTCTGAGTGATGATAGTTACATCAAAATCTTTTTCAAGTTCTTTTAAAGCGATATGCCCTTGGTTGGGCTTTGCATCTGCAGATTGCTTTCTGCGCATGTTATAGAATTCCAGAACAAGCTTCTTGTTCCGGTGCCAGCCATCAATAGAAGCTACCTGCATTACATCATATCCTTCCCAAAGTCCTCCGCTATCACGAAAAGTACTCAAACCGCTTTCAGCACTAATACCGGCACCAGTAAGAACGACGAGTTTTTTCAAAAGGATTAATTTTTATTCCGGAATTATTTTATAAATTGGGAGTTAAAAAAGTGAGACGCGAGCATCGCGTCTCTACAAGATATTTTAATAACTATGCTTGGTAATTTTAGTTTTACCTCTGAAAACCCAATAGATGCTGATAGTATAACTTAAAACGAATGGCAATCCGATGAGAGCAATTATAAGCATGTTTTTAAGTGTCATCAGAGATGAAGAAGCATTGTAAATATTCAGACTGAACTGTGGATCGATAGTTGAAGGCATCATATCGGGAAACAAGCCTGCTGCAAATAAAAATATCATTGCGCCAATGCTGCATCCCGATGAGATAAGGCACTGCAGCTCTTTTCCTTTTTGCAAGGTTCTCGGAATATTTGCTATTGCAAGAATATTTAGAAGTACTATGAGCCATGCAAAGACAGATATCAGGAACTCATTCTGCTTTATTATATCAAGCTTGAAAGAAGCTGAAGGAATTTTTCCAAAACTAAAATTCGCAAGCATTCCCGGACGCTTCCAAAGTGTAACTGCTGTAACTATCACAAAAAATACGATGAATACATAATAAAGTTTTTTTGCAAGACCTCTTACAATATCCTGATGTGCACCTTCGTTCTTTAAGTTCAGATAAATAGCTCCGTGCATTGCAAAAACAATAACTGTAAATACTCCCATTAAAAGCGCATACGGATTAAGCTGGTCTAACAATGTTCCCTGGTATTCCATGTTGCTGCCGATCTTCATACCTTCAATAATATTTCCTACTGCAACTCCGAAAAGAAGCGAGCTTAAAAATGAACCTGTAGTAAAAGCAAGATCGAAAGAGTTTCTCCATCGCGGATTCTCTTCCTTACTGCGGAATTCAATTGAAACTGCTCTTGAAATAAGCGCAAACAATAAGACCATGAATGGAAGATAAAAACCGGAGAAAGCTGTTGCATAAACATTTGGGAAGGCGGCGAACAATGCGCCACCGCTTGTTATCAGCCATACTTCATTTCCATCCCATACAGGACCGATCGAGTTCAAAGATAATCTTCGGTGCTCATCTGTTTTAAAAAATAAATGAATGATGCCTACGCCGAGATCGAATCCATCAAGGACAGCATAGCCGATCAATAAAACTCCGATAAGAATGAACCAGATAGT
>JBBRMY010000230.1:0-2923 GCA_038230595.1 Ignavibacteria bacterium | reverse complement strand
ATTCATTTCAAGGAACTGCGAAAGATGGGATTTGGAATGATGAAGAACCTCCCAGAGATATTTATAATGAATGCTCTGCAAGGTTAATCGACCGGAACGGGTTCATGCTTACTACCATGACACCGCTTCATGGATTTACCTGGGTTTATGATGAGAAAGTTGCAAAGTTAAGCATTCATGTTAAGTTCTGGTATTGGGATGGAGCATGGAACGAAATGATCAATCAAGATAGGCAGAAAGTTGAGATGTCTAAATATGGTGAGAAGGAAGCAATAGCAAGGGGTACAGGTCACTTTGTGAATATGAGTACAGGTAAGATCTATTATGCATTTAATCGAGAGTTTAATATAAAACCTTTACAGGTAATCCCATAACTCCCATTATTATTGTCATTCGATTTCAACGTTAATCCTATGACGACAACAATTGCTCAAAGGCTTTATGGAGATAGATCTAAAAATCAGCAAGATGAGATACTTCACATTCTTGAAGCGGTCAACACTAATGATTCGAACACAAGAAAACAATGTCAACTTCTTGTTGAGAAGCTATCGAGTTGGTTAGAGAATGGTGGTGAAATAATTATATATGGCGATGCTTCTAATCAACGTAGAACAGAAACTGCAAACGTGAATGACACTAACTGGACAATCGTAAAAGAATATTTTCCAAATGCTGAATATAAAGTTCCAACTGTAAATCCGAATATAAAGGAGCGGTGCAACTGGGTCAACGCAAAGATTAAAAATTATGCAGGAGATGTCGGAATCTTCTTTAATAACACGATGTGTCAAGCTATGATCAGAGATATGGAACAAGTGATATGGGCTCCGGATGGAAAGACAAAAGATGGAAAGACAAATAAAATGTTAACTCATAATTCAGACAATTTAGATTATTTAGTTGCTAAAGAGTTCCCAATGAAATATAGTAATCCGGTTCAATCAATCGAGCCACCAAAAATAAAAGAAAATAAAAATAAAATATTCTCATGAATAAACTTCAAAAGTGGGCTTCCAAATTATTAGGAATATCAGAAGCTATTATAACCGGTGACGGTTACGACAACGAAGGCTGGAGGAATATATCTCAGCGGTCTAACAAAGGTCTTGATATGTTTACCCGGGATAATCAGCTTAGAAAAGTTTTTGTATTGTTCTTAAAAAATCCATTAGCGAAAGCGATGCTTGATACCATTAACGATTTTGTTTTCGGAGATGGCTTCGCATTTGATATTGTCGATAAGTCAGGAAAGCTGGCAGAATATAAAGTTGATAATATAAAAAAGATTATTCAAAAGTTTTGGGATAACAATCTCTCTGAAGATCGTCTTGAGAAAAAAGGTATAGATCTTTCTCTAAATGGAATGCTTTGTCTGCCCACTTTCGTTAATGAGCAAAACGGCGAAGTGAATTTAGGATTCATAGATCCTATGAATATTCAGAAAGTAATTGCAAACCCTCTGAATGTTGAAGATATACAGCTAATCCGAATGAAGAGATTAGATGCGCTTGGAAATGGACAAAAAGAATTAAAAACAGTTAAATCACAGACAAATGTTGAAAATTTGAATTCAAAAACATATGGAATGTTGTCGGGTGACTGTTTCTTTTTTACAATCAATAATGTTAGTAATCAACCAGAAGGAGTGTCAGATCTGTTAAACAGTGCGGATATGATATCTGATTTCGAAACTCTTACTAAGTCCATCCTGCAACACGCAGAACTTTCACATCTTTGCTTTCAAAAGGTAACAATTACGGGAGCCGGTCCAAAAGAAGTTGAAGCGTGGAAAGCCGCCAACCCAATACCAGAAGCAGGAAGCAGAATAGTCACTAATGATTCTGTGAAATATGAATTGATGATGCCGGACATAAAAGGAATTCAAATATCAGAGCTCGTAAGAATATTTAAGAATTTAATTTTGATGTCAAAGAGATTACCGGAACATTGGTTTTCTGATGGTTCAAATTCCAACAAAGCTACATCAGTTGAAATGGGAACTGCAATATATACTCTAATCAAAAAGCGTCAAAAGCTTTGGATTGGAATCCTTAAAAAGATTTTCACATACGTTTGCCATCAAGCTATTATTGCTAAGATGATTGATAAAACAGATTTTGAGAAAGTTGAAATAAAAATTATAGTACCTGAATTTGTTACGAAGGATATGAAGCTTGCGTCTGAAGCACTTGATAAAGTTTCGGACTTCTTAAACAAAGGAGCCGCGGCTGGATATATTACAAACGAAACAGCTGGCAAAGTGTACAGGTCATTATGCGTATCAATCGGATATCAGATCGATGAGATAAGTGAAGAATCACGACTTACGCAGATCGCAGATGAGAAAGCAAAAAAACCGAAAACTCCTGAGCCGATTGATACGCCGGTAGCAGCTTAATTTTAAAGAGCATTTGCTTTTTAATTTTATTATACATAGTTTTGAATAAATAAACGTGTCGAGCTTTATCCTCTTCGCCGAGGATCACTGAATCAAGGCGAAGTGTGTATTCTAAAAAAATACATACTTCGCCTTTTTTATTTATATGAAAAAATTATTTAAAGAAACTTTTGAAAGCAATATTGTCATAACTGAATCCTTATCTGATGAGGGTAATAAATACCGTTGCATAATAATCAAAGCCGGACAGACAGTCTCTGCGAATAATATTTGCGAAGTTGACGGAAAAAAAATATTAGTTTCTAAAAACTATTTATCAGAAGCTTTAAGAGAAGCCGTTGAGAATAAAATCTTCGAAGGAGCTCCAGCGTTATTCAGAAGTGTTGGGCAGCATCTTGCTGCCGAGAATACCGGGGTAAATTCTTATATCGGAAATTTCTCCGAAGTATCTTTCAATGAAGATTCTCAGCAAGTAGAAGCAACATTAACCATTGTGTTGTGATTTGCTTTCAAATTGTTCTT
>JBBRMY010000229.1:0-2925 GCA_038230595.1 Ignavibacteria bacterium | reverse complement strand
CCATTAACGCTATGCCCATTTTTTCATCGGCATTTTTAGTGCTGATCCACCCTGTGGTAAATTCAGCATGGCTTAAGTGTATAAGCCCTTTAACCGGGTCGGAGGCGTAAACGTTTCTGTTTGATATTTTGTCTACTACAATAAAGTGGTTTTGCCTCCAATGGACAATACATGGTAAGATCGCTTCTTTAGCAAGTTTTTCGAATGGGATTTTGACTGCAACAGTTCTAAATCCGATTTGCTCTGCTGCCTCGCTCATGCCGAGCATAGAAACACCCTCTCTGTCTATTCTGCATCTGTCCCGGAGTGATTGAAGAGAGTAGTTTTTGCCGTAATGACTGGCTATAATGCGAATACAGGTTGGACCGCAATCCATACTATCGTGCTGCTTAAAATTTGGGAATCGGCGCATTTAGTAACCAGTTTGTGATGTTAGAATCATGACGACCGTTGACCAAGTCGATCAGTAAGACAATAATTATATTTCTTATTCAGTAATCCAGGAAACTGGGGGAAGTTTCCGTTTTAGCCCTATCAGACGCTTACAGCTTCTTAAGCTTCCATAGGCAAACAAATGCAATTCAGTTATTAGAATAGGGGGTCAACTATAACTGATGTTTAAATGTAATATAACTTATTTAATTATTTGGTGCAGGTTTTTAAACTTCTGTTAAATTAGTTAAGTCAATTCATCTATGTAGAGTAAACACTACATCTTGTATTATCATTCGATTCCATTAAAAGGCTTCACTAGCGTTGCGTCTTAATTACATGATTTTCAATTGAATACATTTTTGTTCTTTGACATCTTGATTTTCACTGTTTAAAAACACCTCTCTGATTGATCGCTTTTCGAAAGGTGCCAGGCTTACATACTGTATGATTTCGTAGGGTGAATGTAATATTTTCAATTTCTTCTTAGCAATAGCAACTAATATATAAACTGTTATTGCAACCCAGATTTGAGTCTTAACTGCATTCTCACTGAAACCCCAAAATGATTGAACTTTTAAATTCTGTTTTATCCATTTAAAAAAGAGTTCAATGCCCCAACGTTCTTTATAAAGTTGGGTAACTGTTTCTGCTTTTATTTTAAAGTTATTTGTCAAAAAGACAAAGGTCCTTTCGAACTCTGCATCATAAAATTTGATACGCCTTAAATATTCAGGATATCGGATGCTACTTTTAACACCAGTTAGCATAATATCCTGATCGCAAAGTATTCCTACAGTTTTATTAGCAGGTCTTGAACTTATCCGTTTGAATTTCATATTTTCTTTAGCACGAACTACAAAATATGCCTTTTCCTGCTTTAGATTATACAGACGTTCAAAATCAACGTAAGCCCTATCCATTACATAATAGCTGCCTTTTTGTACAGGGATTAAATCCAATATATTTACATCATGAACATTACCTTCTGAAATGAAAATATATTCCGGAATTGATGTTTTCAAATCAAGCAGCGTATGTATTTTGATTGCCGCTTTAGTTGAACGAAAAGTAGCCCATAAAAAGACTTCTAAACATAGGTCTACAGTTGTTGAATCTAATGCAAAAACTTTCCCTTTAAGTTTCAAATCTATTTGACTGTCGCCTTCATATAATATTTGGGCTTGCTCAATTAGTTTGATTCCAAAATCCTGAAATATTCGCCAGTCTCTTTTTTCATTTGCTCTGGACATTGTGGACTTATTAAACGCTATGCCAATACCTAAATGATAAAGCTTATCAGCATTCAATTTCAGGCAAAGCATGGTATCACTCATGCTTTCTCGATGCGTCAATTGCCCAAAAGCCAAACAAAGAAATTGTTTCCAACATGAAAAATCCTTTGCCTTATGGTTCCCATTATATCGTTTAACACAAACCTTAAAGATATCCTGGGATGCAAAATCCATAATCTGAGTGAAAGCCATTCGTCCTTGGTTCATTATCAACTGTTTACACAAAGGACGGATAGAACCAATTTCAAATCAACGCCGAGTTAAAATCAGCTCAAACAGTGTCATACCAAGTGTTTCAAAGAACTATTTATATAAACAACGCAACGCTAGTGATATCTCTACAATAAAACATCCGGTAAAAAAACGATTCCCGTTACCGTCACATTAGATGAAAAGAACAGGATATTGGTCATCAGCGGTCCTAATGCTGGCGGCAAAACAGTAACGATGAAAACCATCGGCCTCAACCAGATGATGTTGCAGAGCGGGTTGTTGGTGCCTGTGCATCCCGATTCGCAGATGGGTATCTTCAAACAATTATTTATCCATATCGGTGATACGCAGAACCTCGAATTTGAATTGAGTACTTACTCGAGTCATTTGCTGCACATGAAGTATTTTATCGAAATGTGTAACGGACGTACTTTATTTTTTATAGATGAACTGGGAAGCGGTAGTGATCCCAATCTAGGTGGTGCCTTCGCAGAAGTGATCATGGAAGAACTGTCGCGCAAACATGCCTATGGTATTGTTACTACACATTACCTGAACCTGAAAGTGATGGCCAACCATACACAGGGCATTATCAATGGTGCTATGCAGTTTGATGAGGTACACCTGCAACCTATGTATAAATTAGTAGTGGGTAAACCCGGCAGTTCATACACCTTTGCTATCGCGGAAAGAATCGGCCTGCCGCAACACCTTATCAGCAAAGCGAGAAAGCTGGTAGAGGAAGATCATTTTAAACTGGACCGGTTACTCAACAGCACTGAAAAAGACCTCCAGCTTCTCGATAAAGAAAAAAAAGAGTTACAACGTTTACTGAAAGAGAATGAAAAACTGAAGAAAGAAATGCAGGCCGTTCTGGATAAAGAAAAACATACACAACAGGTAGAATTACTCAAACACCAGAATCGTATTGCTGAAGAAAGACTGGTATACCTGAAAGATATGGAACGTAAACTGAAACAAGTGG
>JBBRMY010000228.1:0-2958 GCA_038230595.1 Ignavibacteria bacterium | reverse complement strand
CAAGCCGGAATCCAACAATTATAATAATGTAATTCTATACTGTGTTCTTTTTTTCTTTTATTTTTTTAAACTTCATAAGACCTGCCTGTGCGCCATGACTGTTCACAACCTCTGCTGCATTTTTACTTGCAAGCTCCATCGCTTTTTGAATATCACCTTTATAAATATCAACTCCGACAACAAATGATGAACCAAAAGCATCTCCTACTCCGGTTGTATTTAGTGGTTTTTTTATCTTAATGCATTCTGAAAAATATATTTTTTTACCATCGTATGCATGTGCACCTTTAGTTCCGTTTGTAATAATAATTATTTCTGGACCTTTAATTTTATTCAAAAGAGATTCAGAAGATATTTTAGGATCAGAAATTCCTGAAAGTTTCATTGCTTCTGAATGATTGCAGATCAATACTTTCGTTTTTGCCAGATACGGAGCAAGCTCTTCTGCTCCGGCAGAAAGCTGTTCCCTTCCCGGATTCCATGCTATCATACATTTAGTTGAAAAAATTCCATCGAGGGTTTTTCTCCACGATGTTGATAAAGAAGTCACATATAGCCATCTGCTTTCATTAAGTATTTTTTTATGCTTCTTCTGAAATTTGAACAGGCCGTTAGCACCGCGATAGGTAAATGCAATATGCTCATGACCGGGACCGACCAGAATGAAAGAAACTCCTGTCTGTTCATTTTTTTTACGGCAGACTAAATGAGTGCTTATGTTGTTATCTTTAAGATTTTCAACAATGCGATCTCCCCTATCATCAATTCCTATACAGCAAAGAAAAGCAGTTTTAAATCCCATTCTGCTAAAAGCTATAGCTGCATTGTTTGCTCCGCCTCCTATAAAGTTTTCCATAACCGGTACGCCGATCTTGCATCCGTATTCAAATGCCAGAAGTTTTTTGCCTTCATGGATCTTTGGATCTTCAAGCATGATGAAATCATCAATTTCAAAGAACAGATCTTCCATCGCTCCGCCGACAGCTATTACATCGTATTTATTCTTAGTTTTGATGACTTCTTATCTTATTAAATTGTCTCACGCAAAACTCGCAAAGGCGCAAAGCTTTTTTTATTATTAAAAATCTTTGAACAGAGATTATTTACTTAGATATTTCATTATTATGATGATCTTTTTTAAGAAAAGGTTTTCTTTGCGCCTTGGCGGGCTTTGCGGGAATCGTTTTATTTCTTTTAAAAATTTTACAGAAACATCCCGCACCACTTTCCTTTATTAACCCACTTAGCCTGATAGTCGTTGTCCACAAAATAAATTTTCAGGTCAGCCTGATAATCATAATCTGTATAATATATCTTCACCTTGCTCTGATAATCATAATTCGTAAAGTACCATAAAGCATCCTTCTTTGATGCCTGGTAGTCATATTTAACCCGGTAAACCAGCAGATCAGCCTGGTAATCGTACTTTACAATAAATACCTTAACATCTGCCTGGTAGTCATATTTCGCAACGAATACGTTTCCTGCATTAGCATTTGCAAAGGCGATGAAGACAAGGAGGAAGGCAAAAATAATTTTTTTCATAATATTATATAATAAAAATACTTTTAAAGGCTCTTATTAAATATAACAAAAAAAGTATGATTATGAAAATAAAGTAAGTATAAATATCATTTCTTAAGCTACAAAATTTTTAAATAGTATCTCTTACAGCATGTTTATATATTAAAATCGATTTTTGGTATGCGATGAGTTTTTCCGCATTTAAACCTTAACTTATAAACTACCCTTAATGTTTGAAATACTAAACCAGCTCAGGGAGCTATCTTATAATCTTTCCTGGTCCTGGCAAAATGAGTTCTATGCCATTTTTGAAGAAATAAACAAAGATTACTGGCGATGGAGCGAGCAAAATCCAATCCGCTTTCTTGAAACTATAGATCACCAATATCTCTACGACGTTATTGAAAAAAGAAATCTCAAGCCGCGAATCGCTGAGATCTATATTGAATATAGAAAATATCTCGAGACACAATCATACTATTCCTCTAAATATCAGGTTAGCACCCAGCCTTCTATAGCATATTTTTCAGCAGAATATGGAATTGCAAAATGCCTGAAGATCTATTCAGGTGGGCTCGGTGTTCTTTCAGGTGATCATTTGAAATCTGCTTCTGATCTTGGAGTACCTCTTGTCGGTATAGGACTCGCGTATCTTTACGGATATTTCAGACAGTATATTGATGCATTTGGAAGACAGGCAGAGCTTTATGAAAAAAATAATTTCAATTCCCTTCCGATGCACCTGCTTACTGATAATCAGTACAAACCTGTAAAGCTTTCTATTGATCTTCCCGGTCGACAGATATTTTTTCAGGTATGGGTTGTTACAGTTGGAAAAATTAAGCTTTATCTGCTTGATACATTTGTAGATGAAAATCATGTAGACGATAAGAGAATAACAGATATTCTTTATGGAGGTGACCAGCAGAAAAGAATTCTTCAGGAAATGCTGCTTGGTATTGGCGGAGTAAGAGTACTTAAAACTCTTAACTTACCGATAAAAGCATTTCATCTAAACGAGGGGCATTCTGCATTCCTTTGCATGGAAAGAATAAGAAATGAAATGAAAGATAATGGCTTGACTTATCAGCAGGCAAAGGAAAAATGCTACAGCTCAAACATTTTCACAACTCATACTCCCGTGCCCGCAGGCATAGATATTTTTGAAAGATCTCTTATTGAAAGCCACTTCAAAAATTATGCCGAGAATGAATTGAAGATAAGTATAGACGATCTAATGAAGGAAGCTCAGCTTTCAGATCATCCTGAATCATCAGGAAGATTTAATATGGCAGTATTTGCTATTAACAACTCGGGCTCGATTAACGGTGTGAGCAAGCTGCATGGAGAGGTTTCCAGAAAAATGTGGCATCTCCCGTCAAACAGAAGTCAGATCGGATATATTACTAACGGAATTCACATAAAAAGCTTTAT
>JBBRMY010000227.1:0-2958 GCA_038230595.1 Ignavibacteria bacterium | reverse complement strand
GGATATTTTTTGTTTCACAATATTCTTTCTGATATGAATAATCTGAAATAGTATCTGTTGACTCTCTTTTGCTTAAGCCAATAATTCCTGAAATTTTTATTTCTTTTGAAAGAAAATCGATGGTATCCTGCCCGATCGACAGTGTATTTAAAATAAAAACATTCATTATTTCAGATCCTGCTTCAATAATTCCAAAAGCTTCCCTTTAGTCTGCTGCTGATAAGTAGTGTTAGTGGAAAAATATTCATGAAGGTCATTTAATACATTGTTGATATATTTTTTCAAAATAGTATCGTAACCGTAACCTTTTTCTGAAAAATGCATTGGATGAAGTAAAACCTGGATATGTGAATTTTTTATATTATCAAGAAATCCATAAATATCCTTTCCTCTGAAGTGCATCTGTGAATCAGAAATGTAATTCTCATTTGAAAATATTTTTGGGTCATAAGCATTTTTAAATCCTTCAAACATCGGATATGAACCATGAACAGAAGGGTTATGAAGACTTATTGAACTGATCTTGCTTCCGCTGGCAAACGAAAGGATCTCTGATTCTTTTTTTACAGCATCAGTCATATTCTCATCTTCGTATATAGTAGGATCAAAATGCAGTCCCACCTCATGTCCCATTTTAACAATATCCTTAAGCATATCTGAATTTTTCTTAACAAGAATATTGTAAGTGTTTCCGGATGTAAGAAAAAAGTATGAAGAAAAAATATCATGCTCAGCTTCTATCTTTGCAAGATCGTATGCAAGCTCTATATCAAGATCAACATCATGTCTAAGAATGAAACTCTTACCTCCATCCCAGTCCCGCAGAGTTGTTACATTACCTTTGCTTTGTAAATGCTTTAAAAAATCAGAGTATTGCTTATAACTGAATATCATATTTATATTGAAGCAAAATTTTCAAATAGCTGCATTCCAAACTTATGACTTTTCTCCGGATGGAACTGCGCACCATAAACGTTACCTTTGGAAATTGCTGAATCAAATGTAACACCGTAAGTTGTTTTTAATGTTGAGTTCTTTTCATCTTTAACTTTTACATAATATGAGTGAACAAAATAAAATCTAGGCTCATCCTGAAAATTGACTGTAAGCTGATTTGCATTTTCGATCATTGCAGTATTCCATCCCATATGCGGTATCTTCAGGTCGTTATCAGTTTTCTTAAAGCTATGAGTATAAGAATCTATCAAGCCAAGACCAGGAATACTTCCTTCTTCGCTTCCATTTGTAAGAAGCTGCATACCCAGGCAAATACCCAGGATCGGAGTTCCGTCATTTGCTTTATTTCGTAATATATCTGAGATTCCCATCCCGTTCAGAATGTTCATTGCGTGATCAAAAGCTCCTACACCGGGAAGTAATAATTTCTTAGAATCAGAAATTATATCTTTATCTGAGGTTACTTCTGTTTTGTGTCCCAGATACTTGAACATATTTACAACTGATCCAAGATTTCCTACTCCGTAATCAATTATTGTTATCAATTATTATCCGGACTTGTATATTTAATATAAAAACTCATTGGTACTAGGTTGGCTTTCGCAAGAATGAAGAATAGAGGACGAAGTCTTTCGAATATTTTTTTATATGTTTTGTAATCCTTATATGTTTTTTTAGGTAATTCCATAATAGTATCAAATTCTTCATTTGACATCTCCATTCGCTTCTTAAAATAGTTAAGAAGCTCAGGTTCAATATACGGAGGCTCACTGAATTCCTTCAATGCCTCTTCTCTTGTTTTATAACCGGTCCTCACAGCAGCTGCCAGAGCATTATTCCTGTTATCGATCTTAAATTTTATTGGACAATAATAACTGTGATGAAATGCAGTGATCCTGTTCTCGAGATGATGTCCCCCATAATATTTCCAGTTGTATTCTTTTTCAAGCATTGCCCGCGCTTCTTCTTTATTATAATCTATATACCATAATGGACGGACTTTTTTAATTCTCTTAACCAATATCCATTTCATAAAGGACATAAAATCCATATTCGGATAAGAATCCATTTTTCTTTTTCCGAATTCTTTGTGAACATTCTTAATATATCCTCCATCCATATACAAAGCTCCTAAAGGAGAAACTCCTTCAGTAATAAAAGAATGTCCTTCAAGAACATACTTCACTTTATATTTATCCGCTGCTCTGTAAAGTGTTTCTGCCAGTGCAATATCTGTAGCACTGTCAAGATCGGGAACTGATGCTTTAAAGAACGCTCTTATTATATCGTCAGCTTCCTTATTATTTATAACATGGGTGTAAAGATCAACATTTAATTTCTGAAGCACCTTTCTGATGTTCTCAGTTGCAATAGCAGAATTCCATGTATTATCATAATGTGCTGCCAGAGGACGCAGTCCCCATTCGATCGCCTTAACAACCATAAATGAAGAATCAGTACCTCCGCTAACGCCAACTATACAATCATATGGCTTCCCTTCACCATCTTTTTTTATTTGCGCAATTATTTTTGCGAGCTCATCTTTTCCTTCCTGTGTTCCTGTTTTATACTGCACAGTAAGATCATCTATCATCTTACAATAAGAACAAACTCCGTTCTCATCGAATCGAATTCCTTTTATTGTTTCATCATAAATACAGCGTGTACATGTTTTAATCTGACTAAGATCTGTTCCTTTAAAAACACTATCACTTCTCTGATGAGTTGCGATATCTTTAACTTCTGATCGCTTTTCTTTTATATTTTCTTCTGCTATCAAATTTATTTTAATTCGTTAAGAGCTTTGCAGGATTTCCTGCTATCTTTGAACCAGCCGGAAATGAATTCTTTACAAAGCTATTTGCTCCTACAATACAACCATCTCCCAGCTCAACTCCTTTTGCAATTACAACATTCGGGGCAAGATAACAATAATTTCCTATTGATGTTTTTGCGTATTCATATTTTTCTGTGCCGCCACTAATCGCCCATCTGACACTG
>JBBRMY010000226.1:0-2998 GCA_038230595.1 Ignavibacteria bacterium | reverse complement strand
TAGTATTATGAGAATAAAAGGCAGTGATAAGAAAACCGATCATACCCAGAATGATTGTTGAAATAATGTAAGGATTATTCATTAACTATATTTTTTCCGTTTCATAATTCCTTATCACATCAATAAAATCAGCTAATCTTTTCATGAACTGAGGATAAACATTTATCAGATCATTTAAAGATGAATATTTATCCCAGCTGGTTGGTTTTATTGGGCTTGGCTTAATGCCGGGTAGCAATTGTGATGTATCTTCAACATATTTATACGGTATTTCTAATGGAAGCTGAAGCTTTAAATATTGCCGTTCACCATAACCCATATAAAACTGCCCTCTCCTGTCAACATTATGTATAGTAATATTTTCTCCGCTTCCCTTAGGGTCGGAAAGCTTTAAGCTGAAGCTTCCTGCATTCCATTTAATATCCAGACCAAGATATTTACTATCTTTGATCAATTGCTTTGCAATATTAACATTCTTAATATCTGTGTTTTTTTCTAACTGATCATAAAAATCATCTTCAGTAATTGTTAGTGGACGTTCATGATTTCCGGAATTGCTTCCGGTCTCACCCGGATCAGCCTGTACTGTTATTTTATAATCTGCGGGCTTGTTCCCTTCTATTTTTACAATAGCTCTGATTATCTCTCTTGTTCTTGTTATCAATTGTGGGATAACAATTAAACTATCACTATCTGTCGAAAGCTTATAAACCTGAAGTTCGATCAGTGCAAGCGTGAAATGTATCTGCGGTGACTGAGAAAGATAATCGATCATATCTTCAACACTTTCTCGAATCCCATCACCGACAATTAAAAGTAAAAATCTTCCCCGCGCTAAATTCTTACTTATATTATCTATAAATATCTGCTTTTCCTCTTCTTCAAACTCAAAATCTTTTTGGACAGTCTCGATCAGTCCGTTTGAATTATTATTATGTCTTTGGTTGAAACTCTTTACGCAGCTATCAAGATCATTGAACGACCATTTGTTAAGTTCCTTTGCATAATCCAGGATCTGACCAACTACTTCTCTTCTTGCTTCAGGATTTCTCCAGAGTTTTGTTTCGACAAGTGTAAGGTAACCTTCCCTTGAAATAAATAGATTATCAATTGGTCCAACCGGCGTTGAAACTTCCCGACC
This sequence comes from Ignavibacteria bacterium, assembly GCA_038230595.1. Lineage (GTDB taxonomy): Bacteria > Bacteroidota > Ignavibacteria > Tepidaquicellales > Tepidaquicellaceae > JBBRMY01. The sequence goes on along the minus strand of JBBRMY010000226.1, from coordinate 1,857 downwards.
GATTGCAAACGCAGGAGAAAAAACAGATTCAATATCATTTATCGGGAGGATATTTGGATTCTCATGAATAAGCTTTTGGATCCAGCCTTCAGAAAATAATTTTTGATTTAGAGGAACACGTTCAAGCTGTTTAACTTTATTATTTTGGATAATTATTGGTTGGGATTTAACTCGGTTTCCTTTATTTATCATACCTCAGAATTAACATTTTCTGTTCTGCCTGTATTGCTTTCATCAACATCTTGTCTGTATAATTTATCTATTGTTACTCCTTCTTTGTTTTTCCATTCAGTCCAACCATTTGCCCTTCTTCCTAATACTGCTGCTGCAGCTGTACTTGGTGAACCAAATAAATAATCTTCAGTAAAGATATAAACACTATTTTCTATTTTGAGAATTTTGCTTTCAAGAAGTTTTTTTCTGGTACCCGTAACCCAATTTCCCGCTGTAATAGTTTCCTCAATATTAGAAGTGGAATTTTTAAATACTACAAAACCATCATCAACCATTTTGCCTTCTGCCTTTGCATTCTTGCCTTTGCAATAAAGTATTTCATTACTTTTATTTTCCTTCTCATTTCTATTTTCTTCATTATTAATATTACTTCTTTTAACGATCTCTTCAAAGATCGGATATCCGAGAGTAGCTAAAAGAATCTTTATAGTTTCAAAGTTATCTTGAAGATCAGCTTCCAGGCTTTCAGAGACATGAGCTCTTGACGGAGCGGTGGAGTTTTCGGTATCGTATCTTCCGATCTTATTAGCATTTTCAATGCATAAGTATTCGAGATATTTTACATGTGATTTAGTGAAGGTATTTGATTTGGAAGAGATCACTATAGCATGAGTCCAGAAATCTTTTCCTTTATTATGCATTTTTATTCTATCAACACAATTTTCTGTTTCTCCAATATAGCAGATAGGTTTCGCTTTTTCATCATCGTAACCAAACAGAAAGTAGACACCATATCGGTTTATTTCTGGACGAGAACAAACTTCAAAAAGTTTATTTCTAGGAAATAGTACTGCTGTCAGCATTCTATTAGTTAAATCAGCAATTTTAATACTTGTAGGATTTCCATCCGGAAGAAATATCTGAATGGTTTGAGGTTTGTTGTTGGACATGTATTTTTATTTGTAATATTTTAATTTTTTTATCATTTGAATTTCAGCTTCCTCTCCATGATATTGTTTATATTTTCTGCTTTTAACATTTCCTTTTCTCATACAGGGATGAGTTAAAACTAAAACATCTGAAACGATCCCATTCTTGAATTTAACTTTCTTGATAATTTGTTTATTAGATTCATCAAGTTTTGAAAATGTAGTAATATGTTTCCAGCATTGTAATTGATCTGATGTATCTGAAAGGAATATTGCAGGTTTTAAGCCTAAAACAAAAATAACTTTTGGCTTTTGAATATTTAACTGTTCTAAAAAGAAATTCTGACAAGCAGTCACAAAGTTTGAATCTTTAAAACCAGGAGATTTTCCAATATTTTTCCCTTTTACCCTTGCTCCAAGAAATGCATTTGTAAAAAAACAAAGATCACGGTCGATTTCAGATGCACATAATAGTTTAAGTAAATGTCTCCATGTAGGAATTTTATAAATATTTTCCTCACCCCGCATAACAGACAGTTTGTAATTCTCTTTACTATCAAAATCTTGACCAATAATCATATATGGTTTATCAGAAATAATACCTCTAGAGTTAAAAGTACCTTTTCCTCCTGGAAAAAAAAGCAGTTCTTTCAATCTCCCCATTTATTGGATGCATTGAAGCTGGATACTTAATTCTTCTCATTTTATCAAAAAGTATTTCTATCTCATCCATAATTATTTCATTAAAAAAATT
>JBBRMY010000225.1:0-3012 GCA_038230595.1 Ignavibacteria bacterium | reverse complement strand
CAAGAGCAGCTAATTCATCAAAGTAAACATTCCAGAGTATTTTTCTTTTTAGCTGAATGTCATCCATGTGCTCGAGCTGGGAATAAAGAAAGGCAGCAATAATATCTGACGGAAGAAAAGAGGAGCCGACATCTACCCATTCATACTTATTTACTTCACCTCTGTAAAATGCTGAACGGTTAGTTCCTTTTTCCCAGATTATTTCAGAACGGTCAAAGAATTTTTTATTATTAATACTCAGCATTCCGCCTTCACCCGAAATTATATTTTTCGATTCGTGAAATGAAAACGCACCGAGATCTCCCAATGTTCCTAAAGGAATATCTTTATAAAAAGAATCGATGCACTGGGCAGCATCTTCAATTACATACAGATCATTTTCTTTTGCGATAGAATTGATCTTATCCATATCACAGGCAACACCGCCATAATGAACAGGTACGATTGCTTTAGTTCTTTTAGTAATTAGACCGGAAATTTTATCTGCATCAATATTCGGATGATCATCATATGAATCTGCAAAAACTATTTTTGCTCCTCTAAGAACAAACGCATTTGCAGTAGAAACAAATGTATAAGAAGGAATAATTATTTCGTCACCCGGCTGAATTTCTGTGAGTATGGAAGCCATTTCAAGTGCATCGGTACAAGAAGAAGTGAGCAGTGCTTTTTTAAATCCGTACTTTTGCTTAAACCATTCCTGACATTTTTTTGTAAATATTCCATTACCGGAGATCGTACCTGATTCTACGGACTCTTTTATATATTCTAATTCTTTTCCGGTTAGGAAAGGCTTATTAAAAGGAATAAACAAATTAATATTTTTAACTTACTTTTTTTAATACCATGTCAGAAATTTTATCACCAATTGATAATGAAGAGGTTGCTGCAGGTGATGGAGCATTACAAACATTTATTACATTTTTATCTTCGATAATAAGAAAATCATCGATCAGTCCGCCATGCTTATCACTTGCCTGTGCTCTTACCCCTGCTCCTCCGGGAATCAGATCATCTTCTTTCAATTCCGGAATTAAATGCTGAAGGGCAGCAGTAAATGCTTTTTTTGAAAAAGACCTAAGAATTTCTCCGAAGCCTGTTCGCCAGTATTTAAAAGCAATTTTCTGAAAGCCGGGCCAGGTGAGAGTTCTCATTGTATCTGAAAAACTAAAGTCTGATTTCTTATATCCTTCTTTTTTAAAAGAAAGAACTGCATTTGGTCCCGCTTCGATTCCCCCTCCTACCATTCTTGTAAAATGTACTCCAAGAAATGGAAATGCCGGGTCAGGGACAGGATAAATAAGATTTTTAACAAGATATTCTTTTTCTTTTTTGAGCTGGTAATATTCTCCTCTGAAAGGAATTATCCTAAAGCTGTTTTTTAATCCTGTCATATTGGTGATCTTATCTGAAAACAATCCAGCGCAATTTACTAAGAGCTTAGTACTATATTCATTTCCGGCTGTAATAATTTTTAGGGTTGAAGCATCTTTTTTTATACATAAAACCTCTTCACCGGTTATAATTTCACCGCCTGCTTGACTGATCTTATCAGCATACTTCTTAGCTACTGCTTTATAATCTATAATCCCGGTTTGAGGAACAAATATTCCTTTTACTCCTGAAACGTGAGGCTCAATATCTTTCATCTCTTCTTTAGAAATATACCGAATTCCTTTCAGACCGTTCTCATTTCCTCTCTTAAAAATATTATCGAGAGATTGAAGTTCAGCTTCATTCAGAGCAACAATTATCTTTCCGCATAATTCATATTTAACATTTTCTTTGTTGCAGAAATCGAGCAGCATCTTATAACCCTGAATGCAGTTAACCGCCTTCATGCTTCCGGGTTTGTAATATATGCCTGAATGAATTACACCACTGTTATGTCCTGTCTGGTGAGCAGCAATTTTATTTTCCTTTTCTAAAATGGCTATCCTAAGTGAAGGATTTTTTTCGAGGGTCTTTAATGCTGTAGCAAGGCCAACAATTCCTGCCCCGATTATTATGATGTCAAAGTTTTTCAATGCGGTGTGTGATACGTTTATTATATATTAGTACACAAAGGTTTCATTTTAAAACGAAATATGACTCCTGAAGAGCCATATTTTTAAAGAAAGAACACTGTATACCTCGGGCGGACACTTAGGTCCGCCCCTACATTATTACTCTTTACACCTTCAACGCATAAATTCTTTCTATTATATCAACGACTTTCAATCCTTCGAGGGCATTTGTAGTCATTGTATTTTTTCCTCTGAAAGTTTCTATTACGTTCTCAAAAATATAATGGTGATTTGCTGCAGAGCCTTTGTATGCTCCGTAATCATTTGCAGGATTTACAGGAGGAAGCTCAGGCATTTCATAATCTTTTATGTGCACATGCTCAACTTCATTCATATACTGTCCGCCGATCTTTACTGAACCGTTCTCACCGACGATAGCAATACTGCTTTCCATATTCTTATCCCATAATGAAGTCGAATAGTTAATGGAACCCATTCCGCCGTTTACAAAATTAAAATTTATTATTCCGGAATCCTCAAAATCTGTAGACTCTTTATGATTGAAATCATTGAACTTCCCCTGTAGATCTTTTATATCTCCGAATACCCAGTACATAATATCAATAAAATGAGAGAATTGCGTGAAGAGTGTTCCACCGTCAAGATCTTTCGTTCCCTTCCAGCCGCCTTTTTTATAATATCTGTCATCTCTGTTCCAATAGCAGTTTAGCTGCACCATGTAAATATCTCCAAGTAATCCGCGTTCAACGATATCTTTCAGCCAAACTGAAGGTGGTGAGTACCTGTTCTGCATAACGCAGAAAAAATTCTTTGATACCTGGAGTGATGCATAAATTATCTTTTCACAATCAGAAACATGAAGAGCCATTGGCTTTTCACAAACTACATGCTTTTTCTTTTCAAGAGCTTTTAAGGAAGTTTCTGCATGATTTCCATTTGGAGTAGCAACACATACCACATCGATATCAGGTACAGAGTTCAGCAT
>JBBRMY010000224.1:0-3016 GCA_038230595.1 Ignavibacteria bacterium | reverse complement strand
TGATACTGTGATTTACGGGCAATGTTATATTTATGATAATGTGAAAATAGGGAAGAAAGTTACGATCAATGCCGGTACTGTAATTGGAATGGATGGGTACGGATATGAAAGAAATGAAAACGGTGAACTGGAAAAATTTCCACATATTGGCGGAGTAGTTATTGAAGACAATGTTGAGATAGGTGCAAACGTCTGTATTGACCGTGGATCATTAGGAAATACTATAATACATGAAGGAGCAAAGATAGATAATCTTGTACATGTTGCACATAATGTTGAAATAGGAAAGAATGCAGCAGTGATCGCGTTATCGATGCTTGGGGGAAGCGTGAAATTAGGAGATGAAAGCTGGATAGCACCATCTGCTTCTGTTTTAAACCAGTTATCAATTGGGGAAAAAGCAGTTGTAGGTATGGGAGCAGTAGTTACTAAAAATATTCCCGCCGGAGAAACATGGACAGGATTACCAGCAAGACCAATGAAAGAGTTTATTGAACAGCAAAAAATCCTTAAGAAACAATCTGATGAAAATAAAAAAGAAACAAATTAATTTAAGTCTTAATGTTTAAAAAGATACTCATAGTAACATCGTTTTATGAAGAAGAGGTTGCTTATCAGGAAGTGGAGCTTGCAAACTTTCTGCAAAAAGAAGGCAGGGATGTTACAGTACTGACAAGCACTCATTCAATGTTAAAGCTGAAAACTAAAAGTAAATCCGGAACTTCAAAAATAAAGATCATCAGGCTTGAAAATGTTTTCAGATTAAAAGATACTATATTCCCGAAAGCATCGATCAAAAAAATGATCCACGAAATAGATCCCGATCTTGCAATACTGATATATCCTGGAGCGGGATTGCCTTATTTCGCGATGAAATCATTTTCAAATAAAGTAAAAGTAGTTTCATTTTTCGGAGATCTTGAAGTTAAAGATAAAGCAGGTGCCGCTACAACTTATAAGGGAAATATAGTAGTTAAAACCCTTTTGAAAAATCCATGGTACCGGGCTGTGCTTAAAAGATCGGATGTTATCGTTTCAAATACAAACGAAACTACTGATATTATTAAAAGGCTTTCAAAAGAAAATATAGATGATAAAGAAATAATGCCAGGTCTGGGTTATAATCCTGAAAATTATTTTTATGATGAAGAAGCAAGAAGATCTGTCAGAGATGAATTTAAAGTAAAAGATAAAGATATACTTCTTATAACAGTAACGAGAATGTATTCTGCCAAGCCATTAATGAAATGGTTCAAGCCGGTAGTTGAAGCTTTGAAAAAAGACAAGAATCTTCATTATATTATTGCCGGATTTACGAATGATGAATATCCTAATAAGATCAAAAGCCTTTTACAGGAAGAAGGAATAGACAGGTTTCATTTGCTTAACTTTTCAGATGTAAAGAGAAATAATGCAATGTTCAGCGCTGCCGATTATTCAATATGGTTTGCTCCGACAATTTCTATACAGCAATCAATGGGTACCGGGCTGCCTGCAATAATGCCTTTTGATAAAACTTTAGATCATATTGCAGAAGAAGGCTATAATGGAAAATATTATACTGAACTTTCAGATATACCTGCATTACTTGACGGCATAAAGCAATCTGAGCTTTCAAGAAATGAATTGGCAAAATTTAATGAAAGATTTTCATACAGAGCTATACTGAAGAAGATTTTTGATAAAGTGGAAGCAGTAGTTAGGTAGATGTCACTTTCATGGTATTTAGAGCGCTTAAAAACGTTATCGGTACGAGAGACTGCATTCAGAGCGAAGCAGTTTGTTCAGTTCAGACTTGAAAAAAGAAAAGCAGGGGAAAAGGCTGCAAAGGTAAGCTATACTTCACTACCCTTACATCTTTTGCATCCTGATGATGTTGATAAAGTAAATTTAGAACCGCAAATTCATTTGTTCGGAATAACAAAGTCTCCTGATGATATTAAAGACTGGTCTTATGATTTTCTGACCGGGAAAAGATTTCCTCAGGTATATGCTAAAGATATTAATATGCGTACTGACCAATATGGAAGCGCAAAGCATGTATGGGAATATAACAGACTATTATTCCTTCCTCAATTGGCATTAGCATACAGAAAAACAAAAGATAAAACTTATATTGATCGTATTTTCAGCCTGATTGAATCATGGTCAGTACAAAATCCTTATCTTATAGGTATTAACTGGCACAGTAATATAGAGATCGGAGTCAGACTGATCAATTTTGTACTTACATGGGAGATACTTGATATTGATTCAATGATGGAAGATGTAAAGGTTAAAAAATTCGTTGATGATATTTGGATTCCAATAATCTATCAGCATTGTAAGTACTGCATAAGTCATCCTTCTTTTTATTCATCCGCGAATAACCATTTAATAACTGAATATGCAGGTCTATTTGCTGCAAGCAGTAAATGGAAATTCAAAGAATCTGAGAAATGGAATGTATATGCCAAGAAGGGATTAGAAAAAGAAATAATTCTGCAGCATTCCAAAAACGGTATTAATAAAGAGGAAGCCGCCGAGTATATCCAATTCATCACAGATTTTTTTCTGATTTCCATGCTGATCGCTGATAAATCTAATAATTCGTTTTCAGCTGGATACAAAGAAATGCTAAAGAAAATATTCAGCTATATAAATAATGTTCTGGATATAAAAGGAAATATCCCAAGATACGGCGATGAAGATGATGGAAGATTATTTTTGTTTGAAGATTTTAATATGAATAGCTTTGAATCATTCCTTGTAACAGGGGCGGTTTATTTTAAAGATGAATGCTTTACAGAAAGAGATATTAATTTTGACCAACGAAATTTAATGTTCTTTGGAAAAGAAGGACTTAAAATATTTAATTCTCTGAAAGAGAAAAATAAATCTAAGAGTCTTCAGAACTCAGTAGCCTATCCCGAAGAAGGACATTTTATATTTAAAAAGCAAGAGAGTGAATGCAAAGAAATATATTGTCATATTGATGCTGCTCCTCTTGGATATTTATCAATTGCAGCGCATGGTC
>JBBRMY010000223.1:0-3047 GCA_038230595.1 Ignavibacteria bacterium | reverse complement strand
TGCATTTTAAGTAAATGATCGTTCCCCCGCGTGTTTTTAGCGGGGGTCCAGAGTCATTTTATGTTTCCCCGCACGCTTTTAGCGGGGAACAATTAGTAATTAAATTTTATAAATTAAAATTTTTATTGAAGGCAGATCGGGAAATAAAAGAACTAATCTATTCGTTAAAGTTACTCCCTCATCCTGAAGGCGGATATTACAGAGAAGTTCACAGAAGCAGCGAAAAAATAAAAAAAGCTCATTTGCCGGAGAGGTTTTCGGGGGACAGGAATTTTGCTACTTCAATTTATTATCTTCTGCCCGGAGACACATTTTCATCATTTCACAGGATCAGATCTGATGAAACCTGGCATTTTTACAAGGGATCAACTTTAAGTATATATATAATTGATTTTAACGGCTTTCACTTAGTCGAGAAACTGGGGTTAGATATAAAAGCCGGAGAAAAGCCTCAAATAACTGTTAATGCAGGATGCTGGTTTGCTGCAAAGACCGATGACGAAGATTCATATACACTTACAGGGTGCACAGTATCTCCCGGATTTGATTTTGAAGATATGGAGTTTGGAGTCAGAGAGAAAATGATCAATGAATTTCCTGAGCAATCCGAGCTTATAAAAATGCTGACGAGGTAAAAAATTTACATAAATTTAACACGCTTTTAAGGTTTAAGAATCGTAATTTTACTGACACTTCTAAAATTCACAATACCGGTTTAAACTTTATGGATCAAATCGCAAAGCCTGTTCATGATGCAGCTTTTAAAAAAAGAAGAGGCCTTAACTGGCTTATTCTCGGGCTGACATATTCCACGATGTATATGGGAAGATATAATCTGTCTTTCGCTAATAAGGCTTTAAGTGACAACTATGGCTGGGATAAAACTCAGATCGGCGCTATCATTACTGCCGCGCTGACGATCTATGGAATTTCAGCTTTGTTCAATGGACCTATCGCGGATAGGATCGGTGGTAAAAAAGCTATGATGATCGGCGCTATAGGAACTGTTGTTTTCAATATTTTATTTGGACTTGGCGGATATCTTGGAATGCTCGGAAAGGGAACGGTACTTCTTGGATATTTTACTACAGTCTGGGCTTTGAATGCTTACTTCCAATCTTACAGCGCGCTTGCACTTATTAAGGTAAATTCAGCATGGTTTCATGTCAAAGAAAGGGGAGTTTTCTCGGCGATCTTTGGCTCAATGATACAAGGTGGCAGAGCATTGATCTTTATACTTGGAGGATGGGCAGTAACAGTTCTTTCATGGCAATTTGTGTTTTTTATTCCGGCAGTTATAGTTGCAGGAATGTCAATTTTAACTTTTATTTTTGTTCAGAATACTCCGAAGGATGCTGGGTTGCAGGATTTTGATACAATGGATGCTACAAGCAATGATGATGATAAGGTAAATTTAAAATATTTATTTAAAAAAGTTTTTACCAATCCTATTACACTTACAATTGCAGCTGCAGAATTTTGCACGGGATTTGTGAGACACGGATTTGAGCAATGGTTCCCGAGATACATGCAGGAATATCAGGGAATGAAGCTCGACTCTGCGATTTTTCAGAGCGGAGCATTTGGAGTTGTACTTGCAGGAATTGCAGGAGCATTTGCAGCAGGTATGATGTCAGATTATTTATTTAATTCAAGAAGAACTCCGGTTGCCTTCATAGGATATTTCATTCAGATACTCTGCCTCAGTACGATAATAGCAACAAGAAATACAGGAATGATAATAGCGGCATTTGTATTAAACTCATTTGGAATAAGTATTGTGCACTCAATGCTTTCTGGAACTGCGTCCATGGATTTCGGAGGAAAGAAAGCGGCTGCAACGGCAACGGGTATGTTTGACGGAATGCAATACATAGGCGGCGCTGCAGTGGGTATTGGTATCGGATATCTGCTGGATAATTTCGGATGGTCATCATGGGCACCGAGCATGATCGGGTTTGCTCTCATAGGTGCAATACTTATGGTTGTTATCTGGAATGCGAAGCCCGGACAAAAGGTTTTGAAGGTAAAGAAAGTTACTGATCTATAATTAAAAAAAACTCTGACCTAAAAAGCGGGCCAGAGTTTTATCTTTTCTATTTTAAAGCTAACTCTAATTTTTCTTCTTGTATAAGAGATCATAAGTAATTGTCCAAGTGTTCTCATCTGTTGAAGATTCTCCAAGCTGCCTTACAGTGCCATCATCATTTTTAAAGAATGTTAATTTCTGATATTGTGTTTTGTTAGCAGCGTCTTTTCCTTCTGCTAAAAATGACAACGCACCATTACTGTACACCCCCTTTTTGTATTCAGTAACAGTGCCGAAGTCATCAACCCATGTTTGTTCCCAGTTGCCTGTATTGCTGTTAATTGTATTAAAGCTTTTTCCGGATCGGCCGTTTGCGCTTGTCCAGTTTTCAAGCATGATGCACTCATTTAATATTTTTTCTATTTTGCTGTCTCCGACTTTATTGCCATAAATATTATATACGTTCCATTCGCCGATCCAGAATGCAAACTCGTTCAGCTTTTCATTATACATGCACGGGAATTCTTGCTTTTTCATTTCTTCAACTACGGCAAGAAAGTCTTTGTCATTTTTCAGTGTTGAAAAATCCTGATCGATCAATGTTGCTGCAGAAGAAAGATAACCTGCTATAATTGCTTTTTTAAGTGATTCAATTGCTTTTTCCTTCATATTTCTTTTTGCATACTGACATGACAGATTGTACCAGATATAAAGATTATCACCCTTGGTAACAGCAGTTTTTAATAGTGAGAAAGCTTTATCATCATCTTTTTTCTGAATATAACTACTTGTTAGCCGGGACCAGGCATTCAGATTTTTATCTTCGGCAGAAACTATTTTGGAGTACATTTCGATAGCTTTATCCCATTCAGAATTTGCATAATAATCTGCAGCTTTTTTTCTGAAGTCAGTATCTATAGTCTGTGTTGAACCGATTTTTGATATCATGGCTATAAGTATAAGGAATAAAATAAATTTTACTTTCATTATTTTATCAGGTTTAATTTTCTTGTTTCAG
>JBBRMY010000222.1:0-3067 GCA_038230595.1 Ignavibacteria bacterium | reverse complement strand
TTAAGTTTATGAATGGTAATAATAGCGGATTAATTTTAAATTATTGAATGTCAAAAAAGCGTAATGATAAGAAGCATTCTGCAATAAATTCTAAAAAGGATATTCTTCCGTTAGCAAAAAAAATAATTTCTTTTAGCGAAAAAGATCCCTTCCTCGTTCTTGGTCCTCATTACATAAAAGAAAGTAAAGAATTTGTAATAAACGCCTATCTTCCCATAGCAGTAAAAGCCCGGATAAAATTTAAAAACAAAAAACAGTTCCTGTCTGATATCGAAATGACAAAGATCCTTGATGAAGGATTTTTTCAGGCAGCCATAGAAGGCATCTTAGAAATAAAGCCTTATACAGTTATAACCGAAGATGCCGAAGGAAATATAACCGAAACAGAAGATCCTTACTGTTATCCGCCTGAATTGTCCGACCTCGACCTGTACAAATTAAAAGAAGGAAACGATTTTTCCTGTCAGGATAAGCTGGGCTCTCATGTAATAAAAATGAATGGAGTGAGCGGAGTGATGTTCACAGTCTGGGCTCCGAATGCAAAAAGCGCTTCTGTCATGTGTGAAAAGAACGGATGGACAAAAGGCATTCATCCTATGATGAGGTTTAAAAATTCGGATGTATGGGGTTTATTTATACCCGGAATGAAGAATGGCGATGTTTATAAATATGCCATCATGGCAAAGTCTGACAATCAGATCAGAATAAAGTCCGACCCTTATGCATTATACAGTGAGCTTCGTCCGTCAAATGCCTCTATTGTTTACACCCTCAAAAAATACAAATGGAACGATAAGGAATGGCTCACCTCCAGAAAGAAATTTAATATTGCCCGTTCACCTATCTCTATTTATGAAGTACATTTAGGGTCATGGCAAAAGGATTTTAACAATGCTGATTTCCCGAATGAATGGGGTTATAAAAGTTATACTCAGATAGCTTATGAGCTTGTAAAATATGTTAAGGAAATGGGCTACACACATATTGAACTCATGCCCGTCATGGAGCATCCCCTCGATAAATCCTGGGGTTACCAGGTTGTAAATTATTTCGCGCCCTCAAGCCGCTTCGGAAAGCCGGAAGAGCTGATGTTCCTAATTGATCATTGCCATCAGAATAATATAGGAGTGATTTTTGATTGGGTACCGGGACATTTTCCCTCCGATGCACATGGACTTGCAGATTTCGATGGAAAGGAAATTTACGCATACACAGATCCTAAAAAGGGATTTCATAAAGGATGGGGAACATACGTTTTTGATTATTCTAAAAATGAGATACGAAATTTCCTTATCTCAAATGCAATATTCTGGTTCAGGAAATATCACATTGACGGAATGAGAGTTGATGCAGTTGCATCCATGCTCTATCTGGATTATTCCCGCAATGAAGGAGAGTGGATACCGAACATTTACGGAGGCAGAGAAAATATAGAAGCTGTTGAATTCCTGAGAAAGCTCAATGAAAAAGTTCACGAGCAATTCAAAGGCGTAATGATGATAGCAGAAGAATCAACATCCTGGCCCGGCACAACAAAGCCCGTCCACATTGGCGGCTTAGGCTTTGATATGAGATGGAATATGGGATGGATGCATGATGTGCTTGAATATTTTTCCAAAGATCCGATTCACAGAAAGTTCATTCACAGTAAAATAACATTCTCCCTCTGGTATTCTTTTAACGAAAATAATCTGCTTCCGATATCCCATGACGAAGTAGTCCACCTGAAAAAATCCCTTCTTGGAAAAATGCCCGGCGATAGCTGGCAGATGTTTGCCAATATGAGGCTTTTCTTTGGCTTTATGTTCGGACATCCGGGTAAGAAGCTGAATTTCATGACAAATGATATTGGTCAGTATACAGAATGGAACGAAGATGAATCAATTAAATGGGATGTACTTGATCTTGAAGCGAACAGGCAGCTAAAAGTATATTTTAAAGATCTGCAGACATTATATCTGAAGCAAAAGGCGCTGCATGAAGTAGATTTTACAAGTGATGGATTTCACTGGCTGGATTTCACCGATGCAGATAACGGAGTACTTGCTTTTGCAAGGCGTTCAGCTGACAAAAAAGAAATGATAGTATTCACAATGAACCTTACACCGGTCTTCAGGTCTGAATACGAATTCGGAGTTCCAAGGCATGGATTTTATAAAGAGATCATGAACAGTGATGCAGCCGAATATGGCGGAAGCGGAAAAGGGAATTTAGGCGGAGTCCATACAGAGGACAGATTTAAATTTCAATGGCCATATACCATTAAAGTTGTTTTGCCGCCCTTGGGAGTAAATATATTTTTGTATGAAGAGGGTATTCCAGAAATTAAAACAGGAAATATCCCCGAACCTAATTCAGAAAGCATCATTGAAGCTATTGAATCTAAAGAAGATCAACAGGAAAGTAATATCCCCGAAACCCCTGACCCACAAACCCATAAGTTAGATGAAAATATGGTTGAAGAAAATATGTTCAAAGAAAATATAGCAGATGAAATTAATTCTGACGACAATTTAGAAACAAATGAATCTCCAGAGGTTTAGGTGGGCTGTTCAAAGGGAGATGCATTGAATATTTTTAAACAGAAACTACTTTTCAACCTTAATTTCTGGTTCAAAAAATAAATCTTTTCAAATTATTATTTTTATTTGCAATAACAATAATAACTTATGAATATAATAAATACTAACACAGGAAAAATTTTAATCCAAAAGAACTTAAAATTTCTACTCCTATCGGTATCCTCGATTTGTAACGGATAAGAAATATATTTATATCTTTCTTCAAGTTTTTCTCTAATAGATTCGGGTATCATATTCTGTTGATATTTGTATATAGGTTTTAATTCTTGTTTTAGACCACGGAAAACAAAAAATAATGAAATTAATATACAATCTACAATTGAACACAACTTATTTGTGGTCTCATCTCCCATTTTAATATATATAATCAAAGAAATAATTACACACAGTAATGTTTTTAATGTTCTTATATTAATAATTTCTTGACAATTGAATACTGTTTTTTTTATATAAAAATCTTCTTTACCCTTTTTATAAATTAAGGT
>JBBRMY010000221.1:0-3111 GCA_038230595.1 Ignavibacteria bacterium | reverse complement strand
GCTTCCGCCTGCCCTGCTTTTCCTTTTTTGTCCTGCGCGTCTTTCAAATTCTTGTGTAAAAGATGTAAGTATTATATCTTTGTCAACCTCTGATATTGCCTTATCATTCGATAGTAAAATTCTTAACACCGTAAAAGCTCGGACTATTTCAGAGCGTTCTGCTGTTAAACACCCTTTTACTCCAAGATCATCCCAAAACTTTATTACTGTTGCCAATGCTTTGTCCCCTTGGCTATCAAGAAAATCTTTCGAAACTCCTAATGTAAATTTCTTATCATCACTTGGGATAATTTCAATTGCTTTATTAAGCGGGATCATAATTTGCTCACATGTGAGAATAAAAGCCTGCATATCATTTTCATTGATTATTTCTATTTCTAAGTCATTATTTAATTTTTCTATTCTTTCATGTGATGCCTTAGCTTTTTTAAATCTTTCAGAAAGTATATTTCTTATGGATTGTAGTTGAAGTTTAACTGTATCATCTGCTCCGTTATTCTGTTGTTCTATTAGTTTTAAGCGGGTAACTATGTTTGTTAATAGTTTTGAATCTTTGCCAATACCTGCATATTTGTCATTATTGATAAGCATTCGTGCAAACCAATAAACTTTATGCCAGGGGTTTTTGGACTGATCTAAAATATCAGTGGATTTCACTATGCGGAGAGAAGTTTAAGTTGTTCATGTTTCAAATAATCCTTAATTCTTTTTTCAGCCATTTTACAATAGTCTGGTGAGAGTTCAATTCCAACGTACTTTCTTTTATTCATTAAAGCTGCAATTGCGGTTGTACCGCTTCCTATAAATGGATCTAGTACAGTTTCTGCATTAGTTGAAGATATAATTCTATCAATTAATGAAACTGGAAAAGGAGCTGGATGTTCATTTTTCATTTCTTGAGTAAATTCCCATACATCTCCATATGCATTGGCTTTAGGTTTTAATTTAAAATTTGATTTCGGAATTAGATATATTACTTCATGAGTCGGTAGAAAATATCCTGGATTAAAATTTATCCCTCCGCTTCTTTTCCATATTATTATTTGTCGAACCGGAAGTCCATTAAGAATATCATCCCGGTCTTGCAATAATCCATTCTGAACTCTTCTCTTATGATTGTAAAATATTGCACCTTCATCTTTAAGTAAGCGAAACATTTCTTTTAAACAGTTGTTTTGCCATTCTACATATTTTTCATGAGGCATTTTATCATCGTAATGACTATATCCTTTTTGCAAAGCAGCACCCGCCCATTTTCCAGACTTAGTATTTAAGCTCATTCCATTTCCGGTAGAGTTTTGTAAATTATAAGGTGGAGATGTGACGACAAGGTCAACACATTTGTCGGGAAGCTGTTTCATTACTTCTAAACAGTCTCCTTGAATAATTTTATCAATTAAATCTTTTATCAATTTTTTATTAAATTTAATTATAGCCATATATATTCATGGTAAACTAAAATATCAAGTTTAAAAAATATACTACTAAAATAATAAAACATAAATCCTACCTCACGTCCCTTATCATCACTGATCTCTCTGATATCTTATGCCTACATGAATGACAGAAGGAAACATCAAAGAACGCCAGGATCACTTAGAAGGAAGACAATTAAAATTGGAAGACCTCTCTACATCCAAATTCGAAAAACCAATGGATAACCTTAACGAATTAAAAAGCTGATTGTTTTCACATTGAATAATTAAATAAAGGTATCCCTATAATTTAATTATTGAATTTTAATAAGAATATATTCATTATGAAACCAGCCTGCATGTTATTTCATGCAGGCTTTATTACAATATCTAATTTTATATGAGCACTGAAAAAATATTTTTTTGTATTCACGGACACTTCTATCAGCCTCCGCGCGAAAATCCTTATACCAACGAGATCGATATTGAATATGGTGCTGCACCTTTTCATGACTGGAATGAAAAAATTTATGACGAATGCTACCTCCCAAACAGTGAAGCCGGAATATTCAACGACCATAACGAAAAAATTAAATCTGTAAATAATTATAGCTACATCAATTTTAATTTTGGTCCCACTCTTTTCAGTTGGATCAGAAAAAATCATCCCGATACTTATTTAAAAATAATCGAAGCCGACAAAGCAAGCGTCGAAAGCCATCAGGGACACGGAAATGCCATAGCCCAGGTTTACAATCATATTATAATGCCTCTTGCAAATGACATGGATAAGATCACCCAGATAAAATGGGGGCTGGCAGACTTTAAATTTCATTTTGGCAGAGATCCGGAAGGTATGTGGCTTGCAGAAACTGCCTGTAACCAGAATACGATAGAGGCTTTGATAAATTGCGGCATTAAATATATAATTTTAGATCAGTCACAGGCTGACTCCATCAGAGATATTGATGACGATAAGTGGTTCGATGTCTCAAATGGTGAGATCAATCCTAAGTATGGATACAAATGCTTTTCAGAGCTTGATACAAAAAAATATATCAATATTATTTTTTATGACGGTTCACTTTCTAAGGCTGCTGCATTTGAAGATATCACTAAAACAGGTGAAGCTTTTCTTGACAGGATCCGTGAAAGAGTAAATCATCATTATCCCGATGGACAATTGATCTGCCTGGCAACGGATGGTGAGACCTTTGGTCACCATAAAAAATTCTCAGACAGAACTCTTGCATATTTTCTGACAGAGCTTGCAGTAAAAAATGGATTCTACATCTGCAATATCGGAGAATATCTTGAACTTTTTCCTCCTCCGATGGCAGTTAAAATAAAAGCCGGTGATAATAATGAGGGCACTTCATGGAGCTGCAGGCACGGCGTTAAAAGATGGAAAGAAGATTGTGGTGATAGTACAGGTGGTGAGCCGAGCTGGACTCAGCAATGGAGAAAGCCATTAAGGAACAGTCTTAATGATCTTAGAGATAACTTAAAGAAAACTTTTATCGAGCGCGGAAATAAATTTTTTAAAGATGTATGGGATGCAAGAAATGATTATATAAATCTTATTCTCGATCCTTCAGAAAAGATAAAGAATGATTTTTTTAAAAAGCATCTGTTGAGAGAGATCAGCGATGCAGAAAAAAAGGAAGCAGTAAAATTGCTGGAAATTCAAAAATAT
>JBBRMY010000220.1:0-3126 GCA_038230595.1 Ignavibacteria bacterium | reverse complement strand
GATTTAGGCTGCGGAAGAAAGAAAACGGATGATAAGTTAGATTATCTTGCAGGAATAATTTTAAAGAAAAAAGTAGGCGATAAAATTTCAATCGGAGAGCCTATCTGCGAGCTTTTAGCGGAAGAAGAATCAAGACTCTTTGCAGCCGAAGAAAGAATTCATAAGGCAATGAAGTTCTCAGATAAAAAACCTGAGGGGAAAAAATTAATAATAGATATTCTCGATTAATTAAATGATTAAACTTTTTATAAAGTCTGTTTCCACTCTTCTTACGCTTGCGATAATAGGTTACATAGCATATAAGTATGTTACGCCTAAACTGGAATCGATTCAGAAAGACGAGCAGTCGGATTTTATGGTTGTTGAGCGCGTTGTTGACGGTGATACATTCAAAATGGAAAACGGCGAGCGTATAAGATTACTAGGGATTGATACTCCTGAGAAATTTCAGTCATCCAAGCTTGATAAAGATTCAAAAAAAACAGGGCAGGATAAGAAAACTCTTCAGACTCTCGGACAAATGGCTTCAGACTACGTGAAAAAATTAGCTGAAGGAAAAAAGGTCAGACTGGTGAAAGAACCCGGAACCGATAAAGATAAATATGGTAGAAGCTTAAGGTACGTTTACCTCGAAGATGGAACGTGCATCAACGCAAAAATTCTTCAGGACGGATATGCAAACGTTTATCCAACTCCGATTTCAAAGATAGATGAATTCAGAAAATACGAACGCGAAGCAAGAGAAAAGAAGCGCGGATTATGGGGTGATGTGAACGGATTAAAACAATTTTAATAGAATTTTTTCAAAACTTAAAATATACCCTCATGAGAAATCTTAAATTTCTTTTGTCTGTCGTAGTTCTCTTTTCTCTCGCTGTAGGCTGCTCAATGTTAGGCAGTAAAGAAAACAAACTTTACTTCTGCGAAAAATACGACGCGGTAAAGGGTGAAATTGGAGAATCTTCCAAATTTACCACAGGTACTTTGACTGTAATGGTTGACTTAAGACCTTCGAAAACAAAAGTCGGAGTTTCTGATGTAAACATTAACATTACTAATAAAGCAACCGGTGAAGCTGTTGAAACACTTCCGTTCACAGTTGAGCCTACCATGGATTACATTTATTTCAATGATGTGGCTTTCTCTAAACCCGGTAAGTTCAAAGTAAGCTGTCTTAAAAAAGATGGTACTGTAATAGCTACAGGCGAAATAGAGATAGTCAACAAATAATAAATGATGAATAAAATTTTAACCTTCTCGGTTTTATTTTTTATCTCTGCAACTTGCTTTGCGCAGAATAATATTCGCGTGCCATTAACAGATACAACGCACGATGCTGCATTCAATTTTTTACTTGAGGCAAACAGACCATATCCGGACGTAAGTTCGGATATGGTTGCTCAAGGAAAATTTTCTACGGATATTGCAGCTTCACTTAATCAGGATTATAAGGAGTTCTCAGTTTCCGGAACATACGGACTGAGCAGCAAAATTAATCTGACAGCCATGATGACAGTGCTTACATCAAACTACAACTTATCAAATGCAAAGGTTAACGGCATAGGAGATTTTCTTCTTACATCACGTTTCTCATTGGGAAGCAGTGGATATTTTTCTCATTATGCGCAAGGCTCTGTAAAGATTCCTATAGCTAAAACAAGTGACCTGCTGGGAACAGGTAAACCCGATTATCATTTGGGAATAGTTGAAAATTTTTCAAATGAGAATCTATCATGCGATTTATCTGCTTCGTTTGATTTACTTGGAAGACCTGACTTCCCTACCTCTGACGGAAGTGTACTTCAGCAGACAGCTGTTAAAAGAATTGACAGTGTAAAGGGAAATTATAATTTTACAAATCAACCGAATTACACTATCGCTTTATACCCTTCATTTTATGTTAACAATGATTTAAGCATTTCCACAGGCGCAGATTTTACGAGAGATATGCAATTGAACTATAACTCATCTACTTTTTATCTTGGAGTAGGTTTGACCTTATCCGAGAAAGCTTTGCTTAGCGTTGGTTCAAGCTTTAATATTTTAAACTCGGCAAATTATTATTTCTCGGCAGTTCTATCTTTAGATCTATAGAATTAAATTTTGTATTTTATATTTTACAAGGGGGTTTTCTGAAAAAAATTACTTCAATCGATTCAAGCAATTCAATCCACTACTACAAAAGAAATTTTTTCTTAACATTTTCTTTACTTCTGTTTTGTATCTTATGTGCTAACTCTTCGTTTGCACAGACAACGACTAAGAAAAAGAAAGATGATAAGCCGAAGAAAAAAAATATTTATATCTCAATAGAATCTTTATCGCAAAAGATAAATGATTTAGATGAAGATGAAAGTTTTAAGCCGAAGATTGTAAATCCCGCAGGCAGATGGGGAGCAATAATGAGGCTGAACCGCGACGGAGTGCTTCAGAAAAAAGAAGCGATTGACTCGATGTACAGATGGACTAATCAGATGTGGGATTATCTCGATGACCTGACAAAGAAAAAGAAAATGAAAAAGTATTCCGATAAGGAATGGGTTTTCCCTGTAAGAGGTTATACTCCCGCAGCAATTGGCGGTTACAATGGAAGCGGTTATATTACTAGCGGATTTGATTTCTTTGAAGTGAATTCCGGCGGACACCCTGCCCATGATATTTTTATAAGCGACGGCAATCAGGACTGCATTGATGACAACACAGGCAAAGGTGTCGAAATACTTTCAATGAGCGGAGGAATGGTTGTAGAAACGCGGACTAACTGGACTCCTGAAATGGACGACATTAAAGGCGGGAATATTGTTTATGTATATGATAACTTTACGAACGGATTATTTTACTATGCGCATATGAAGGAAGTGCATGTTAAAGTCGGTGATATTGTAAAGCCCGGCACAACTTTAGGAATTATGGGACGCACCGGGAAAAATGCATACCCATCACGCTCCCCTACTCATCTTCATATTATGTATGTGCGCTCCTTTAATGGAGACTTAATACCTGAAAATCTTTATGACGACTTAATAAAAGATAAAACCATACAATAAATTTTTTATTTTATAATACTACTATGAAATCAGATAAAATTCTTGAACTCGCAATTACTTTTGATGACGTTCTTCTTGT
>JBBRMY010000219.1:0-3182 GCA_038230595.1 Ignavibacteria bacterium | reverse complement strand
TCTTGCTGCCCGTCTTACTAATTCAGCGAGCCAGTTCGGAGTTGAACTAGATTCACTTTCAGATGTAATTTCATTTGGAGCTGCTCCCTCTATACTTCTTTACACTATCTATTTCAAGAACTTTAATGAATTTGGAATACTCATTTCATCTTTAATAATGGTTTTTGGAGCTATCAGACTTGCAAGATTTAACGTTCAGCTAACTGGTTTTGACAAGGATTCATTCTCAGGTGTTCCGATTCCAATGGCAGCTATCACGATCTGCTCCTATGTAGTTTACTATCACAATAAAATATTCTCACCTGTTGTAAGCGGAAGAATGATAACAGTTCTTGCAATTGCTTTACCGATCCTGATGGTAAGTAAGTTCAAGTATGATTCTATTCCAAAATTTTCAAAACGCGCAATTAAGCAGTATCCGGTAAGATATATAATTTTAGTGATCGGAGTTATTGCTTGTGTTGTTACTAAGGGTGAAGGTGTTTTTAGCTTTTGTCTTTTCTATCTTAGCACCGGAATTGTAAGATCTACCTATAATTACCTCAGAAAAAGAACACGTAAATATAAGCATTCGATCCGCTCTTCAGAAAACGAACAATTAGATCCTGATATTAACAGCACTATCGACAATCCTAAAAATTCTTAATAACTTAATCGATTCCTGACTAAACAAAAAAGGCTAGCTTTAGCTAACCTTTTAAAAAATACATTAAATATAAAAACTATTTAAGCATTCACTTTTTCATTTTTCAATTGAATTATATCCTTTAAGCATTCAAGCAAATAATCAATTTCTTCCACTGTATTTTCCCTGCCGAAAGAAACTCTCATTGAACTGAAAGCAGTGTTAGTATCATGTCCAAGATTTCGAAGTACGTGAGATGGCTGAGCACTGCCCGACGTACAGGCTGAGCCGCCCGATACGGCTATTCCTTTGAGGTCTAAATTTATTATCAGCATGTCAGGGTCAACCTTGCATCGTTTCCAGTCAAATGACATGTTCACAATGTTTGAAACACAGTTGCAGTCTATAGGTGAATTTATAATTACACAATCTCCATAAACATTTTTTACATCATTTATCAGTTTATTTTTTAACGAAGTATAGTGAGCTATATCTTCATTCATTCTTTCATTAAGTATCTCAATTGCTTTGCGAAGTCCGGCTATAGCAGGTATATTCTCAGTTCCTCCGCGCATATTCCTTTCCTGCTTGCCACCGTGAATAAATTTATCAACCTGAGTATCTTCACTTACATAAAGAATTCCAATTCCTTTTGGTCCATAAATTTTATGTGCACTGAGTGTAGCATAGTTTACGCCAAGAACTTTTACATCAACTTTTAATTTTCCCATGCTTTGAACAGTATCAGTATGTACATAAATTCCTTTGCCTTTGACTCCGTCAACGATTGCTTTAATATCATTAAGTGATCCGACTTCATTATTTGCATGCATGATCGATATCATCAGAGTATTTTCTTTCACTTCTTTAAGAACATCCTCGGCATGAATTATTCCATTTTTATCCGGCATAACGTATGTAATTTCACATCCGAATCTTTCTTCTAAGTATTTCACAGTTTCAAGAACTGCAGAATGTTCGATTGAAGAAGTAATGAAATGCTTTTTTCCGGAATCAAAATTCTTAAAAAAAGTACCTTTTATAGC
Organism: Ignavibacteria bacterium; assembly: GCA_038230595.1. Classification (GTDB taxonomy): domain Bacteria; phylum Bacteroidota; class Ignavibacteria; order Tepidaquicellales; family Tepidaquicellaceae; genus JBBRMY01. The sequence goes on along the minus strand of JBBRMY010000219.1, from coordinate 1,511 downwards.
GAAGTTGTTGGACTCTGTTCCGCCGCTTGTAAAAAATATTTCCTTAGGCTTGCAGTTTATAAAGCCTGCAATAAGATCTCTGGTTTCTTCTAAAAGCACCTTTGCGCCTTTTCCATACGAGTGAACAGAGGATGGATTTCCATAATGATCCCTCATATAAGTCATTATTTCCTCACCAACAAAAGGGTCTAACGGAGTAGATGCGGCATTATCAAAGTATATTTTCTTCATTGTTAAAATAGATAGAAATTACAATATTATAGATAAATTGTTCTCACATATAGTGTTAAAAAAAGAATTTTTTAATATTTCTAATTTATTATCTATATTAAGAGTAATTTTGCTGTTTCCTGTTTGTTATTTGATAATATACAAATTTGAGGAAAGAAATACATTAATAATATTATTTCTCATTTTAATGTATATCACCGATCTGCTGGATGGCTATTTTGCCAGAAAGCTTGATCAGGTAACAGAAACAGGGAAAATCATTGATCCGCTGGCTGACAAAATATCAGTAATTGGTATTACGACTATTCTTGCTTTCACTGGAAGATTCCCAATTTGGTTTTTTATTGTGATCATAATTAGGGACTTGCTGATTCTTGGAGGCGGTATTTACTTAAAAAGGAAGCATGGTCTTACATTAATGTCTAATTGGCAGGGTAAGATAACAGTTTTTGGTATAGGAGTTGTTATACTATTCACTATTATAAATAGTGAACCTTTTAGGACTTTAAATGGTTTTTTAATTTTAATAACATTAATACTAATAATTTATTCATCATTCATTTACTTTATTCGGTTTACCAAAACTATAGGAGAAAAAAATGGCACCAAATGAAAATTACATCGAAATAAAAGAGACCCGTAAGAGGAACATTAACAGAGTTAAAACTCTTACAAGAAAAGATGTTGAAGTTAAGATGGAAGAAAAGCTTATCGGAAGAAGAGTCACCAGAAAGCTTATTGTAGATTCTCTTTTTGATTCACTAAGGGAATTAATAATGCAAGCCGACCCAACTATAAGAATTGAAATTCGTGACTTTGGTGTTTTCGAAGTCAAGAAAACAAAGCCGAAGCCAAAGGCAAGAAATCTTAAGACCGGTGAATTCGTTTTTGTTCCTGGAAGAAGAAAAATGCATTTCAAGCCGGGTAAGATCCTTAAGAATTTCTTAAAAGAAAAAATAGACGATCCTCTAACTTAATTATTATTGATACTAAATATTTAGGGATAGATCACGGCACTAAGAGATTAGGTGTAGCTGTTTCCGATGAGAGCAAGAAATATGCTTTTTACAGAGATACGCTCGCAGTTGATAATAATATATTTCAGAAAATTCTTGATATAGTTTTACAGGATAATATAATAAAAATTATTATTGGTTATCCTCTAAGTCTCAGATCAGAAAAAACAATTCAAACTCTTGAGGTGGAGAAATTCACAGATTCCCTCAGGAGTTTTCTTTTTTCAAAAGGAAAGGAAGATATTGAAATTGTTTTTTTAGATG
>JBBRMY010000218.1:0-3235 GCA_038230595.1 Ignavibacteria bacterium | reverse complement strand
CAAGTGTTAAAACAGATGAGTTATATATTGCAGTATTATATCTTTCTGCATTAATACCTTCAAACCTGTTATTATTAATATACAAACTGTCATTCCCTAAAGGTCCTGTTGTGCTGCCAAGCCTTATAGAAGAATTTGAATTAACGCTTGCATTACTTCTGAAAATACAGTTCCTGATTGCAATTCCTCTAACATCTTCCTGAAGCTGAAGGCATGGAGTTGTATTAGCAGAAACAGCATTATAATTCTGAAAAATTAAGTACTGACCTGAACCGGCAAATGATCCTTCAATATATATTTTATCAGCACCGTTTAAGGTTATCATTGGAACTGCAAGACCTGTTCCGCTTATAATAAAATTGGTTGCAGATGAAGGGGTTACAAAAATTACAAATCCTCCTGTAAATTGATTTAAAGAATTTGATCCGTCTTCTGTAGTATTATTTACTACAGCAACTGTTAAATTGCTGCTTACACCAACAGTATTTATTGCCTGAAATAATCCACCGGCTCCTGTGAAATTTGGAAATGCGCCTCCCGGTGTTCCTACTGTAACTGTTCCGCTTAACTGTGCGAATGCTGAAGTACTTATAAAAATCATAAATAAAACTGCAAATGATCTTAAAAATTTGTTCATTGGTCGGTGGAATTTTGTTTAACGAATATTATAATTTAATTTTTAACCTAACAGAATCCTAACAAAAGACAGCTATTCTGAAAAAATACTCGATTAAATCCCTGTTTTTAAATGATTTAATTGAAGATTAATTATCAGGAGATTATAGAAAAATATGGAAGTTTTTAATGAACTACAAAGTTCACAATATCCTGAGGTGTATGAGATTCGTTTATATAGAGAACTGAATTTTTGTTACGGTTGACGGCAAGCCAGTTAGAGATAACTTTTATTTCGTCAAGCTCTTCATTAGTGAATTTATGCTGTACAAATTTGCTCAGTGAAAAAAATAAATAATCAGTTGTATTAGTAATTTCATTTAAAAAGTCTACCTGTGAATAATCATCAATTGTAGACAAGGTATATGTATTCATAAGCTTTCCATTCTGAATAAAAAATATTTCACGCTTTCCATTCAGATCCTGCTTGATGATAATTTTTTTATTATTAATAGCTGAGGTAATAACTTTCTGAAAGCTCATTACTCTTTTAATATCCTTCAAGCGGTCACGGACAGATGCAGCTCTTTCAAATTCATTGTTTTCTGCAAACAGCTCCATTTGCTTTGTAAGCTTTTCCTGTACAGAGCCTCTTTCATCCGATATCAAATAATTCTGAACAGTCTCAACTTCCACTTTGTAATCATTTTTTGTCTGAGTATAATTACACGGAGCTTTGCATTTTCCCATTTCCAGGTACATACATGTTGAATGGTCTTCTGAAGCCTTTAATTTTTTTATCTCACATTTGCGTAGAAAAAAATTGTCCTGGATATCCCGAAGAGCATGATTGACAGTTCTGCCGGAAGAGAATGGTCCGAAATAGTGAGCTCCGTCATTTTCTATCTCGTAAACCTTATCCATTTTCGGATATTCATTTTGAACATCAAGCTTCAGGAAAGGATGGAAGCGATGCCTCTTAATAGCAGTATTAAAGCGAGGCTTGAATTTTTTAATAAGCTTTGATTCAAGTATTAAAGCTGATAGCTCAGAAGCAGTTACTTCGAATTCAATATTATGTATTTTAGGGATGAGCTGTTGAATTCTCGGAGGGAGTTCAGAGTTATAGTTAACATAATTTGATAATCTTTCACGAAGTGATTTTGCCTTCCCAATATAAAGTATCTCATCATTCTTACTTTTCATAAAGTATACACCGGGCAAGCGCGGAAAATCTTTTAGAGATTTGTTTATTCTTTTAAGAACAGGGGATCTGTTTGAATCTGAATAAACTTTTTTGTTCTGGAATTTTATCAGTTCATCAAGTGTATCGATCTCATGCTGTTCTGAAAGCATATCGATAAACTTAAGAAAAACTTTAGCAGTTGCCAGTGTATCATCATAAGCACGGTGAAAATTCTTTCCTGCACATTCAAGATGTTCTGCCACGCTTCCAAGTGATTTACTTTTTAGCTTTCGAAGAAGTCTTCTGGCAAGCTTACATGTACAAACCCTCTTTAAATTAAAGTTGAATAATGGATCATATCTGTGAAGTGCAGATTGAACAAAGTTAAAATCAAATGTTACATTATGCCCGGTAAAGACTATGCTTGAAAGATCATTTCCCTGTATCTCTTCATCCTTTTTGATAAATGCGATTATCTGCGGCGCTATTGCTTCGAAGTAAGGTTTATCTTTTACCAGGTCGTTTGAAATTCCTGTAAGCCTCATAATCTCATATGGAATATGCTGACCGGGATTTACTAGTGTAGAGAAGCGGTCGGTTATTTCTCCGTTCTTTATCTTTATAATCGCAATTTCAGTAATGCGGTTGTGTTCACAGGACATGCCGGTAGTTTCAACGTCGCAGACGAGAAAGGTTGTATCTAAGATGCCATTATCCATTGAAAAAAATATAAATAAGAATGATAATAATAAAAATCTAAAACCATCCCCGATCCGGGTTAATACATGAATACAGTCTCTGATTTTCTAATTTCATATCTCGAAAAATATTATGGAAATAAGGAAATATTCTATACCAAGAAGGGAAGTCAGTATGTTCCGTTTTCATATGATGAACTATTCAGCAGAGTTATTTCACTTACAAATTATTTTGATGAAAATGGAATAAGTGAAGGCGATAAAGCAGGCATAATTTCAGAAAACAGGTTTGAATGGGTCATAACTGATATTGCATGTATATTTACAAAAATAATCAGTGTACCTGTTTATCAGTCATTATCTGCCGAGCAGATAGAATATATTCTTAATGATGCTGAAGTTAAAATATGCTTTGTATCTAATGAAGCAATTCTAGAAAAAGTTTTGAAGATAAAGGATAAGATCCCGTCACTTAAAAAAATTGTAGTTTATAATGAAACGGGAAAAGATAATGCTGTTCAATTTACAGAAATTTCCAAAAATGGAAATTATGATATTGATGTGCTCAAAAAGCTTAGTACAAATATAAATCCTGATGATGAGCTCACATATATTTATACTTCCGGTACCACCGGAGAGCCAAAGGGAGTTATATTAACCCATAAGAATATTGCATCGAATATTAAGGGCTGTATGAAAGTTTTGAAAATTAATGAAGAGGATGTTTTCCTTTCCT
>JBBRMY010000217.1:0-3294 GCA_038230595.1 Ignavibacteria bacterium | reverse complement strand
TTTTCAAACGGAGTTTGGTGTATGTATTCAGGAGATATAAACGGTGATGGAATAATTAATGGAAATGATTTTACAACTTTCAGTGCAGAATTCAGTCAGTCAGGATACCTGAACTCAGATTTGAATAACGATGGAGTTGTGAATGGAAATGATTTCACATCTTTCAGTACAGGATTCGGGCATCAGAGCCTTCATCCATAAGAGACAATCAGTAGAGTAAGTTAATAGAGTTAGGGATAAAATGGTAAAGGTTAAACCCGGAATAATTTGAATTATCGGGCTCAAATGAAACCGGGTTTAGCTGCCATTTAAATTATCAAAAAGTATAAAACAATAAGCCCGATAAGTAAAATATTTAGAATTAAAATTATTAATTAAAACCCGATATGCTGCATTCAGTTAACAAACAAATTTATAAACCAATTAAACATACTCAAATATCAGTGTATTGGGAAATCTACAAGCAATCCGATCAGCAGAACGGGCAGGAAGAAACGGATAAAAAAAAGCAGGAAAATGTTGAAGCCGAAAAGAAAGAAGCATCAAAATTAAGTAAGCTGAAGGAAGCAGTTGAAGCTGAAAAAGAAAAACAGGAATTGAATTTAATAATGAAGTTAAAGTCTGAAAATGAAATACTTCTCTCAGCATTAGAAATAAGTCCGGTCAGTAATTCAGTAAAGGATATAAAAAAATAAAATGATGATCCGCAAAATAAAATTTTCTATTTTAGTTTTTATAGCAATAATGTCTTTCTCAAATGCCTTTGCGCAGCTCTCATGGAACCAGGCAGGAAAATTTAATCAGACTTCTACTGTTAATTATCTTTCATTAGTAAATGCGCCTGAACTTACAAATGTCGATGAATGTATGTTTGAAATGTGGGTCTTCATGACGGCATATCCTCAGAGCAGCTTCTGTCAGTTCTTTGGTAAATATCAGGATTATCAACTGTCATACAGTGGAGGACTTTATCTTAGAACTATAGGTAATCAGGGTGGAAACGTCGATCTTCATGGACCCGGATTAAGCCTAAATAGATGGTATCACTTAGCAGTTATAATTCGTGATACGGTTGTCAATGGTCCTGGTCAAAAGACCAGGGAGATCTTGGTTGATGGCGTATCAGTTGCAAAAGACTATGGAATTTATCAAAGTAATTTAATTGGAACAGGAACAGATTCTCTTAGTATCGGAGCCTCCGGATCACTGGGAAATACCGCAGTTTTTACAGGATATATGGATGATATACAAATGTGGATTGGGCATTTTTTGCCTGATGACGTTTCAAGAAATTACAGAATGTCGCTTAATGGATATGGCAGCTCTTCTGTTTTCTATAATAAATGCATTCTGTCAATTCAGTTTCAGGATGATGATAATTCAGGTACGCCATTCTTAGTAGCAGATGTTTCAAGATATGCAAGAACGGTAAAAAACGTTGGAGTAACGGCATATTCATTCGGAAATAATCCATCAGCAACAACATCTGATAATCTCAGTGTTCATTTTAACGGAAGCACTGATTACATTGCCGGACCCGATCACGCAAACAATAGTCCCACTTCTCAGATAACTATGGAAGCATGGGTCTTTCCGGAAAGGACTTATACCGGATCATTTTCAGACTACGGTACAATTTTGTGTAAAGGTTCTGCGTCATATAATTATAGACTATATATTGGAGCTGGCAATGAAGTATATGCATCTATAAATAGCAGTAATAATTTCGGTTATCCGGGTGATGTTATTGCTCCTGCAAATCAATGGTCTCATATTGCATTTACTTATGATGGCGCAAACGGAAATTATGCATACTATTTAAATGGTGTACTTGCAGGTTCAGGAACAAATAATGTTGGAAACATTGTAAACAGTACTGACTCCTTATACATAGGCCAGGCGGGTGGAGATTACTTTTATTCAGGGTACATAGATGAAGTAAGAATTGCAAGCTATGCAAAGCCGCAATCAAATATTTCCGGCTTTGTTTATAAATCTATGGATCTGGGTGACAGGCCGTTCCCTTTGGATCTGTCATGCTATAATTTTGGCGGCAATCTTACGAATAACTGCGGGCACACTCCAAGATTATTTTTCAGGAAGGGCGCTACTTTTTCTTCGAACTATATTACATCTTCAAAAACTTTTCCTGTTTCACCTATGGTAAAATGTGATAATATGAATTTCCCGGCCGCCTGGTATTTGTCTGATAATAGCTTCAGAGTTCCTATGAGCGGAACACAGGGCTCTTCAAAATATGATACTCTTACTATTCCATATTACAAGAATATAACTGATGTAAATCTGTTTTTAGGTATTAATCATACTTATAATCAGGATCTGACTGTCTGGCTAATATCTCCACAGGGAGACTCTATACCAATGGTACAAAACAATGTAATGAAGCGCGGGCAAATGACAACGATCTTCAATGATCAGGCTGATTCATCAATTGTAAATGACAAGTATACTTCTTTCGGCCCTCAGATAAAGCCATTCACATCATTAAATACTTCTTTTGTAAATTCCAATACAAAAGGCGATTGGAAATTAAGAGTAAATGACTTTGCTTTCCAGGATACCGGACGTGTTTATTCATGGGGACTTCAGTTTAATAATATGTCTGCAAAACCTTCGTTAATTAATCTGACATCAACTGCGAATGAAAGCGGCTACTGGACTGGCGCATCACAGCCGATTGACTCGGTTAAAATTTATCTCCGCACGTTTGCTGCTCCACATTCAATTGTTGATTCAGCAATAGGATATATCAATCAATTTGGATATTGCTCAACCTTTATGGCAAATGCGCCAAACGGATCTTACTATGTGGAATACAGACACAGAAACTCTTTAGCGGTCTGGAGTAATCTTCCTGTCAGTTTTTCACAGGGAAGCACATCGTCGTTCAGTATTTTAGGAGGACCAAATAATGTTTATGGGAACGATCTTATTTTCACGGGAGGAAGATGGTGTATGTACAGCGGAGATATAAATCAGGATGGAGCAATTAACGGTAATGATTTTACTACATTCTCACAGCAATTTGGACAGGGCGGTTACTTAGGTTCTGATCTCAATGGAGATGGTACAGTTAACGGCAATGACTTTACAATTTTCAATACAGGATTCGGGCATCAGACAAATCATCCATAAAAACACAAACAAGATCTTAAAATAAAATTTCGAATTATTTAATACTATCAAATAAAACAAAAATAAAACAAAATGAAAAAACTTATATCAACTTTATATCTGCTTTTCGTTTTCTGTAATGCTTACAGTCAATCGAAT
>JBBRMY010000216.1:0-3333 GCA_038230595.1 Ignavibacteria bacterium | reverse complement strand
CTTTGTCTTGTGTAATCGTCTCCATTCCAAATTGTAATATTATTTTCGCTACTATTTTTTCTGAAATAATTTTCAAGTTCTAAAACAAAATTTGCATAACTCCATGGTTTTTAACTTTTACATTAAAATATTTAAATTTTATTGTTAGCATATTTGTTACGGGTAAATAATACATTATTTATAAAATAATATATTAATAATATTTATTTATTATAATCCCGCATTTAGTCTATATTTAAATATTCGGTATTAAAATAGTGCTTTATCTTTTCCCCTACTTCACTTCGCGTATTATCCTTACAACCTTATACATCTTAAATATCTCTGTCTTTGAGTGAAAGCTCGGCGGAAACTTTGTATTCACGGAATATAAAACTACTCCATCATCTTTCGTAAATCTCACGAGCTTTGCATTTGCCTGATAAGATTCCGGAGTCGTTCGGTAACTAACTATCACAGCCTTTCCTGTTTTGATCTTTTCATCATCATCTGAGCATAAAAGCATATCCCCGTTATTTATATAAGGTGCCATTGACTCACCTCTGGCAATTACAAGAAAAGGATTTCTCAACCCGCTGGTATCAAACATATCTACATACTTAATTCCTTCTTCTATTATCTGTGTATGTATCGGAACTCCGCAGTCAACTTCAGCTATTACCGGTACCGGCTTCGTCCTCGGCTTAAAAGTCTTTACTTCTGAAGCCATTTCTCCCACTCCATTCAATAACCAGTTCAGATTGCATCCAAGTAAGTTCAGCTTGCTTAATACTTCTGAACCCGGAGCTCTTATTCCTGATAAATATCTTTGCAATCCCTGTGGAGATATATGCAGCTTCGTTGCAAACTCCGCCTGAGTTGGTGAAATAGCATCACAAAACTCCTGAAGCCTGCCTGTAACTTCTTTTATTTTCATTATAATCCGATTGGTTAATTGATATAAGCAAATTAACCATTTAATGTATAAAAATAAACCCAATCTCAACATTTGCTGTATACCTCTAAGCCTTGCGGAAAGCAAATATAATAATCCATATAGATTATACCTTTCTTTTTGCATTGAATTTGTGGTTTATATTACTTATCTTGTTTTAATTCTTTTAAACGCTTGTTTTTGTTAACTTAACAAGGGTGAATTTTAAAAAATGCTGATTATGGAATAATTTCAACTTTTTTCTTTAATAAATGGGCTTTTTGCTTTGCCCGGAGCTCCATTATTTACAGTATATGCTGAAGATCTTTTGCATAGCTTGAACACAGAAATTTTTAAATCTAACTTGATCCCAAATCAGCGGGGCTCGCCAAAATAAGAACAGCGCCTTTTTTAAGGGTCTTAGCAATATAGTGTTAAAAGTTGTTACCTGTCACAAATGATACCGGCAGTCCTTAAAGCAGTTCGTACCTTAGGATTGAACAAATCTACACTGTTCGTCGGATCTGCATCGAAGACACGAAACGTCCTGTAAGCTGTATAGATGGCTTGGATACTCGGTGTAGCAGGTAACAAACTCAACGCAGCGTGAATGTATTAGTAGTAATGATCAGAAGTGGACACTATTTGAGATAATTGCATATATGGATGTCATGCAAAATAATTTGCCATGACCTCTTTGAGAGGATATACTTAAAATGGTTTTATCATTTTTATTTAATATCCTCACTAGAGCGGTTCCATTGGGAACCAAAACTTAACCATGGGAGAGAACTATAGTTCGCCCACTGAATTCGCCGTATTGGCTTGATCACTTAAATTTTTATTCTTTTGTATAGGCATGCTTATGCAACCTCAAAAAGAATAAGGGGTAGGCAAAATCTATTTTGTTCTTACTCGTTCTATAATATTTCACAATAATTTTCTGTCGGTGAACATTTACCCGATAGTTGTCGGTTGAAAAACGCAAAAAAAAGTTTAAACAGCTTTCATGAAATTACTATATCTAAATCTTAGCTTTACTGTAATCATAAAACAACCCCCGTAATTTGATCAATAACTAATTGAGGCTGGTACGTTTGCAGCGAAAGATTGCTTTGTTATTATGTAACTTAGAAATAAAAATAATTTTCAATTTAAATTCTATTTCCATCATTTCTGCAAAATAAACAATATCAAAAATCAATAAAGAAATTATAAGACTTTTTTTGTTATAATTAATTCATACTATTTAAGCATGGCAAAGGAATTTATTCACCTTCACAATCATTCCCACTATTCATTACTCGACGCGATCTCTTCAATAGACGGCTTAATTGATGCCGCTGTTGAAAATAAAATGCGTGCAGTTGCACTTACTGACCATGGTGTTATGTACGGTGTTATGGATTTTTATAAAAAGGCAAAAAGCAAAGGTGTAAAGCCTATAATCGGATGTGAAGTCTATGTTTCTCAGTCAGGAAATCGTTTTGATAAATCTGTCAAGCGTGTAAGAAAAGTTGCTGCTGTCAATGACGAAGAAGCGCCGGCAAGCGATAGCGTTGATGGTCTTGCTTCAACAAATATAAATTATGCTCACCTCATCCTTCTTGCAAAAAATGAAGTCGGATATAAAAATCTCATCAAGCTTTGCTCGCTAGGTCATACTGAAGGATATTATTATAAGCCCCGCATAGATCTCGAAATTTTAAATCAGTACAGAGAGGGAATTATTGCCTCTACTGCATGTCTTGGTGGAGTTATCTCCTGCTATATTAACCGCGGTGATATGGATATGGCGCGCAAGATGACAGGTACTTACAAAGATATTTTTGGCGATGATCTTTACCTGGAAATTCAGGATCACCTTACAATAGAAGGTGAGAAAAAGGTCATGCGCGAAATGCCTAAGCTTGCAAAAGAATTCGGTATAAAGCTTATAGCAACTAACGATGTGCACTATGTAAAAAAAGAACACGCTGCCGCTCATAATATTTATCTTCACCTAAGCGCTAAGCAGAATAAGATAGATGATGTTACCGATCTTACTGATCCAAGATATTTCAGATACGGAACTGACCAGATCTACTTCAAGTCCACTAAAGAAATGTGTGATATTTTTCAGGACTTTCCCGAAGCAATAACTTCAACTCTTGAAGTTGCTGAAAAATGTGATCTCGTGCTTGATACAAAATCCAATTACATGCCGCGATTCAATGTACCGGCAAATGAAAAGAATGAAGTTCTCGATTTTAATGAATACCTGCGAAAAATATCTCTCGAAGGTATTAAAGACAGAATGGGAACTCCTTCTCAGGAATATCTTGACAGATTAAACTTTGAGCTTGATGTAATTGCGAAAATGGATTTTTCCGGATACTTCCTTATCGTAGCTGATTTCATAAGTAATGCGCGTTCGAAAG
>JBBRMY010000215.1:0-3346 GCA_038230595.1 Ignavibacteria bacterium | reverse complement strand
ATTTAATAAAAAAGCCTGAGACAATCTCAGGCTTTTTTTATTTGGATAAAAATGATTTTATTTTTTCAGGTCCTCAAACATGTGGCATGATTGACAACCAAAGCTTCCTGTATGATTTTCAGGATTGAATGGCTCTAGTCCAAGAAGAGCAGCCATTTCAGGCTTTACAGTGCCTCCCATAAATTCCATATAATGCGGATTATCATGTGCCATCTCAGCGAAATTCATATGTAACTTAGGAAGTCTTTCATTGGGCATTTTGAAATCACCTGCCTTCACTCCTGAACCGTGGCATGTACGGCAATTCATAGCTATAAATCTTGTTGAATCGAATGCAATAAACTTTTCTCTCATCGTAGGAAGAATAACTTTTTTCATATAATCCTTTCGTTCATCAAATGACATTGATTCCCATGAGAAAACGGTATCACTTTTGATCAACAGATCTTTTTTATAAGAATCTTTTGGTTCTATAGCAGAAACATTTGCGCTGTTTCCATTTGATACTATAAGAATTATAACAAACAAAGCTGAAGTTAAAAGAATTAAAACTTTTGCTTTCATAATTGGATTTGATTAGCTTTAAGAACTTTAATAATGTAACAAATATAAAATTAAGAAAGTGGTAACAAAAATTTATCAAATTTCAATATCCACCTATGCATGTAATATTAAATTTAATCTGACACCTGCATTGCTTAATATGTAACTCACTTAAATCAACTCGGCTTAAAATTTTATCAAAGTACTTCCTCAAAAATTATTGCGCATCATAAATAAATAAATGCTTTTTAATTCCATAGCCTTTGCAGCCTTTCTGCCGGTCATATTTATTCTTTATTGGTTTGTTACCAAAGAAAATCTGAAATTTCAGAATATACTTCTTCTCGCTGCGAGTTATTATTTCTATGCCTGCTGGGATTACCGTTTTTTATTCCTGCTTATCTTTTCTACTCTGCTTGATTATTATACCGGAATTAAAATGTTTGAGGCAAAAGGCAAAGGATCAAAAAAATTCTGGCTCTGGCTGAGTATCGGAATAAACCTGGGATTTCTTGGTATTTTTAAATACTACAATTTTTTTGCTGAATCATTTGCAGAAAGCTTATCTCTTTTGGGATTTAAAACTAGCTTCTGGTCATTAAGTGTTATACTCCCTGTGGGTATTTCGTTTTATACATTTCACGGATTGTCTTACGTGATAGATATTTATTATAAAAAAATTAAGCCTGAAAGAAATTTTATTGAGTATTCAGTTTTTGTAAGTTTTTTTCCTCTTCTTGTTGCAGGACCGATCGAAAGAGCAACTCATCTGCTGCCTCAGATTAAAGTTAAAAGAAAATTCCATTATGAAAAAGCTGTAGATGGTGTAAGGCAGATGCTATGGGGATTTTTTAAAAAAATGGTGATAGCGGATAATTGCGCAGTATATGTTAATGATATATTTGCTCACAGCTCAACGTATTCGGGGAGTACTTTAGCTTTAGGAGTTTTATTATTCACATTTCAGATATACTGTGATTTTTCAGGTTACTCGGATATTGCAATAGGAACCGGTAAGCTGTTCGATATTGAACTCATGAGAAATTTTGCCTTTCCTTATTTTTCAAGGGACATTGCAGAATTCTGGAGAAGATGGCATATATCTTTATCAAGCTGGTTCAGGGATTATGTTTACATCCCGCTGGGAGGAAGCAAAGTAAGTATTGGAAAAAAAATAAGAAATACTTTTATAATATTTCTATTAAGCGGTTTATGGCATGGAGCAAACTGGACATTCATAGTCTGGGGATTTATTAACGCTGTTTATTTTCTTCCGCTGCTATTAACCAATAAGAACAGGTCAAATCTAAATGTTATCGCTGAAGGAAAGATTCTGCCGGGATTTACAGAATTACGAAAACTGATATTTACTTTTTTGATCACTAATCTGGCATGGGTATTTTTCAGATCCGATTCATTGCATCAGGCATTTGAGATCATTGCAAAAATATTTTCATATTCATTAATTTCTCCGTTAAATGTAAAAGGAAGCTCAACTGTTTTTGTATTAATTTTAATTCTTGTACTGGTTGAGTGGTTCAATCGTGACAAGCAGCATGCATTACAGTTTGATACTGATACCAAGCCATACGTTAGATACGCTGCATATTTCCTTGTTGCATTTGGTATAGTATTCCTGCAGGGAAAGCAGCTTGGATTTATTTACTTTCAATTTTAATAAATGATCAGAAAATTAATAATAAGATTTTTATTCGTATTCCTGATCATAGGTATATTACTTACCTGTTATATTTATCTGGGAACAAAAGCTTTAGAATACAGGAATGGTCCGGGTACGACTGCCATTATCTCCAGACAATTTGAAAATGTACTTTCTCACAGATCGGATTGTTATATTCTGGGTAATTCAAGATCATTTCGCGGCTTCAATCCTGATAGGCTGGAAGTAAAAACATTTAATTTTTCTGGAAACGGTGAATCATATGATCTGATGTATTATAAGCTTAAATATATACTGGACCATAATGGGAAATTCAAAACATTAATACTCGGAACAGACTTCTTTCAGTTTGCATTTAATTCGATCGATAAAAGCTGGAATTACGGAGATTATTTCGGAGATGAATTTTCAAAAGAGTATCCATCGGAAAATAAATACATTTCTTATCTAACCTTTTTAATGGGACCTCTTCAGGGGTTGAATAACACACTTGGGAGCTTTAATTCTATTATGATGTATATTCTCAAAAAGCCTGTCCATGTAAACAAGCTTAAAGATAACGGTCAGTATCTGCAGGAGCAGCGGCTTTCATCAGATAACCTGGTGGAACGGGATGAAAATAGAATAGAAAGCCAGATAAAATATTTCGAAAAGATCCTCGACCTTTGTAAAAAAAATGATATTATAGTTTATTTAATACTTTTACCTGCACAAAAAGATGAATTAGGTCTTTACAAAGATAAGAATATCAGGAATAATTTTAATGATTTCATCAGGAAATATGAAAATAAAGATGTAAAGTACTTAGACTTTTTTGATCTGAATATATTTGAAGATAAAGACTGGCTTGACGTAAATCATTTTACACCAGAAGGTGCTGACAAATTCAGCCTTTATCTCAATAGTAAACTAAAAGAAAATTCTAATGAGTAAATCCTTTTAAAGGGCTATTATGATAGAATTTCTTACCCAATATACGGCAAATTCAAAAAGGATAAGCAATGATATTGATAAAGTAAAGAAAATGCGTTAATTTACATATTGCCAAATGGAGTCGTAGTTCAGTTTGGTTAGAACGCCTGACTGTCACTCAGGAGGTCGCGAGTTCGAGTCTCGTCGATT
>JBBRMY010000214.1:0-3354 GCA_038230595.1 Ignavibacteria bacterium | reverse complement strand
AATCGGCGATACCGGAGCTTTCTCTTTTCATCCCCGAAAAGCAATTACAACGGGTGAAGGCGGAATGATTACGACTGCTTCCGAAAAACTTGACGGAATTTTAAGAGCGATCAGAGATCATGGTGCTACAACATCAGATCATCAAAGACATCACGGAGCACGTCCATATATATTACCAGAATTTCCTTACTTAGGATATAATTTCAGAATGACTGATATTCAGGCATCGATAGGTAGTACGCAAATGGACAGAGCAAAAGAAATACACGATAAACGTTCATACTGGGCATCAAGGTATGATGAATTTTTATCGACTATTGAATGGATACAGACTCCATTTCGTCATAAAGATTATGAGCATGGCTACCAATCTTATGTTTGCTTATTTGATCCTGAAAATGCTAATAACGGTCAAATCGAAAAAGTTAATACTGAAAGAAATAAATTCATGGACTATCTGCAGAAGGAAGGAATTTCAACAAGACCCGGTACTCATGCAGTTCATATGCTTGGATATTACAAAGAGAAATACGGGTTTGAGAATAATGATTTCCCCAATGCATACGCAGCTGATCAATGCACAATAACATTTCCGGTTTATCCTTCAATGTCTGAAGAAGAATTTAATTATGTTAAAGAAGCAATTTTAAACTATAAACTAAGCTATTAATGTCAGCAATTGAGAAATTAGGATTACAAAGCAGTGAGAAAGCTTCGGCAAATGGTTACTCTGAAACACAGCAGCAGACGAAAGATATATTCGGATTCAAATGGGAGAAGAGAGATACATATGAAGACGGCGGAATGGAAAATTATGTTCAGAAGTGGCTGATAGAAAGATATGCTAAAGGTGATGTTTCAAACCTTGATAAAATCTTAGGTGAAGATGGAAAAGTTATCATTGATGCAGGATGCGGATCAGGATTTTCAGCTCTGCTTCTTTTCGGTGAGATATTGAACAAACATAATTATTTAGGAATTGATATCTCCAGCGCAGTAGATGTTGCAGCTCAAAGATTTAAGGAAAAAGGGATCAAAGGCGAATTTTTGCAGATGAGTGTTCTTGATATTCCTGTTGCAGAAAATTCTGTAGATGTGATCTTCAGTGAAGGAGTTCTTCATCATACTGATAGTACTGAAAAAGCTATAAAGTATCTTGCCGGAAAAATAAAGCCGGGCGGCGTTTTTATGTTCTATGTTTATGCAAAAAAATCTGCCGCAAGAGAATTTACAGATGATTATGTAAGAGAGCAGATAAAATCCATGTCTGATGAAGAAGCATGGGAAGCACTTAAGCCATTAACACGATTAGGAATTGCACTCGGAGAAATGAATGCAACAATTAATTTTAAAGAAGATATCCCGGTGCTTGGAATTAAAAAAGGTGAGATGGATATTCAGAGATTTCTTTATTGGAATT
Source organism: Ignavibacteria bacterium (assembly GCA_038230595.1). Taxonomy (GTDB): domain Bacteria; phylum Bacteroidota; class Ignavibacteria; order Tepidaquicellales; family Tepidaquicellaceae; genus JBBRMY01. Next base: position 1,934 of record JBBRMY010000214.1, on the reverse strand, counting down.
TCTGCAAGACATATTACAGACCCGAATACACTTTTGAAGAAATGAATCATATTAACTTTGATTGGTTCAGGCCTTTAAACTGCCACAGGCAGACACCTGAAGAAGTAAAGCAATGGTGCAAGGAAGCGAATTTAAATATTGAAGAAATAGTGGTCGAAGATGCCGGCATTACTATTATTGCAAGAAAAAATAAATCAGACTAAAGATACATGTGCGGAATTACAGGAATATTTAATATAGATGGAGCTCCGGTATCTATCAGTCTTTTAAGAAAGATGACTGATAAGATCGCGCATCGGGGTCCTGATGGTGAAGGTTATTATACCGATTCATTTATAGGATTCGGTCATAGAAGACTTGCGATTATTGATCTTTCTCCTCTTGGGCATCAGCCAATGCAATCTGAAGATGGAAATTATATTATAACATATAATGGTGAGGTTTATAATTTTCAGAATATCCGAATGGAACTGGAAGCAAAAGGATATTCATTCCGGTCAAAGACGGACTCAGAAGTAATTCTGAAAAGCTATATGGAATGGGGCAAGGAATGTGTTCATAAATTTAATGGCATGTTTGCTTTTGCTATTTGGGATAAGCCAAAGCATGAGCTTTTCATTGCGAGAGACCGTTACGGGATAAAGCCATTATATTATTTTTTTAACGGCAGTAACTTTATTTTCGGTTCAGAAATAAAATCCATTTTAGCTCATCCGGTTTACAAGGCCGCAGTGTGCATAGAAGCATTGAATGAGTATTTTTCATTCCAGAATATATTATCCGATCTTACACTATTTAAAGATATAAAGCTTTTACCCGCTGCTTCAACCATCTCTCTAAGACTTAGTGCATCCCATTCATTTAAGATTGAAAAATACTGGGATTATAATTTTGTTGAAGAGCATGTAAGAGATGAAAGAGAGCATCTTGAAGAAGTAACAAGATTATTTGAGCAGGCAGTTAACAGACAGCTGATATCAGATGTAGAAGTCGGGTCATATTTGAGCGGTGGAATGGATTCAGGAGCAGTAACCTGTGTTGCTGCAAGCCAGTTCAAAAATCTAAAAACATTTACCTGTGGATTTGATCTCTCATCAGCTTCCGGACTTGAGCTTGGATTTGATGAAAGATCTAAAGCAGAATTTCTTTCAAATGTTTATAAGACCGAGCATTATGAAGTGGTCCTGAAAGCAGGAGATATGGAGAGAGTTATGAAGGAATTAATTTATCATCTTGAAGATCCCCGTGTAGGACAATCTTATCCGAATTATTACGTAGCGAGACTTGCATCTAAATTTGTAAAAGTTGTTCTTTCCGGTGCAGGAGGGGATGAACTTTTTGCAGGTTATCCATGGAGATATTATAAGGCGGCGATGAGTGAGGGAAGCAATGAGTATATAGATCATTATTATTCATACTGGCAAAGATTAATTCCGGACAGTAAAAAATCTTCTTTTTATCAGCCCAATATTTATCCGGGTATCTTAGCTCATCCGACGAAAGATGTTTTTAAAAGCGTTCTTAACGGAAAAAGTGAAAAGAGTTTAAGTCCGGCCGAATACATTAACAACTCACTATATTTTGAAATAAAAACTTTCCTTCATGGTCTTCTTGTTGTTGAAGATAAACTCAGCATGGCACACAGTCTTGAATCCAGAGTTCCGTTCTTAGATAATGATCTTGTTGACTATGCTATGAAAATTCCGGTCAGTTATAAGCTGAAAAATATTTCACAGCTTGTAAGATTAAATGAAAATGAGCCGGGACCAAAGGAAAATAAATATTACGAACAGACAAGTGACGGCAAGCTTATATTAAGAAGGGCTTTGGCAAAGTATGTACCTGATAATTACAGCCAGGGAAAAAAGCAAGGGTTCTCTGCCCCTGATGCAAGCTGGTTCAAAGGTGAAAGCATTGATTATATAAAGGACCTT
>JBBRMY010000213.1:0-3437 GCA_038230595.1 Ignavibacteria bacterium | reverse complement strand
TAATTTTTGAAGAACCTTTTTCGAAATACATAGATAACTATTTTCTTAAAATTAATAGTGCTTCTGAATTTACTAGAACACCAGGTTGCTGATATACTTTTTTTAGTATACTTTCAACAATTTCAAATTCTTTTTGATTTAAACTACTTTTAAGAGAATCTTGCAAGGATGAGGCATGTGGGTTTGGAACTGTGTTATAAAAAGCATCCCAAGATGAATGCTTGGCATTTGCGGTCCTCAAAAATGTATAATCTAATTTAATTTCCTCGAAACCTGAATTTATGGAGAAATGTACTAGGTCATGCTCATTATAGTCAATTAAAAATGACGGATTTTTTTTTATTATTTCTTCAGATACCTTTTGAATTAAAGATTTTATACTTAATAAAGGTTCTTTATCTAAAGAATAACCTCTAAAAAAACCTTTTCCAAATTCAACATGTCGTTGATTTACTGGCTCCATTAATACTGCAACACCATTAGGACGTAGAATTCTAAATATTTCATTAAAGGCAGCTTGTTTATTCTCTACATATAATAAAACAGCCCTTAATAAGACACGGTCTATAGAATTAGAAGGAATTGCTGAAAGATCAGTAACATTTGCGACTAAAAACTCTACTCTTGGATCAAAATTTTTCGCATCATTAAAAATAACTTTTGGGATAGAAAGAGCGGCTTCAGAGATATCTGATAAAATTAATTTACCATTAATTCCTAAAGCTTCTAATGCAGTAATACCAATTATTCCATCACCTGAACCGATATCAAGAACAACAGCAGATTCAAATACTTCCGCTTTTTCTACAATTTTTAATGCAAGTTTCTTCAGAAAAGACATAGCCATAACCTTGTAGCTATTGTCACCACCAAATCTACTGTATTTAAGCCATTCACTCCATATATCTGTCATAATTACATATTAACCTGGAAACATATCTAAATATATATACCAAATTATTGGACCACCACCTCCCGTGACTGTTTCTTGTGTAATTTTACCTATTGTACTATCAGGATATGTAACATCTCCAGGAAGATCAGAATATTTCCATGATTGGCCTAATGCTGAAATTTCCACAGGTGTAATGGTTGCACTTTCACTGAAAAAAGTACCAACGGATGTCTTTTCACCCACATCAACAGTATCAATTTTTTGACTTACGACCGAATCATCATCAAAGGTAATTGTGACATCACCCACTGGCATTTTCCTATTTATTAATTTTAAACTGTAAGACATAATGCTCCTTTCTAATTTTATATTGTTATTACAAACTAAAAATGAAATGTTATAATGTCAAGGCTTAATTTATACTTGTGAAAAATCTTAATCTAAACTTTTAAGGAGATTTCATTAGGGGACTATGATGGTGTTCCTTATAAACTTATCAAATTTGTGAAACAATCGGATATAATGAATTGTTTTTAAATGACCATAACTGTAATTTTTATTTAAATTATTTAATTCAAATTTAATGCAGATTTTTTTAAATAATAATGTTAATATCCTAATCATTCTCGTATTTTTTTTAGTAGTTATTATTACAGTTAGTATTGTTTTTGTTTATCTATTGAATAGAAATAATATTAATATTGATAGTAAATTTAATTTGTTAGTTACAAAAATAAATAAATTAAAAGAAGAAATTATACTAAATACAGAAAATATAAAGAAACTAATAGAAACATTGAAAGTAAAAGAATTGAATAATGAAATTAAAATTCATAGTGAAATTGTAAAAAGTCAGCCATATTTCGATTTTGAAAGGATATATGCATCAAATGACATTTTTATAATTAAATTAAAAAATAAAGGTGAGATAGCAATTTTTGATGAATGTATATTAGATTCGAACTATATTAATTTGAATATTAGTAGTGTAAGACTAAAAAATGGAGACAAAATAGAGAAAGGAAAAGTAATTGAATTTACCGTACAAAATGACCAGATCAAGGGCATTCTTTCTCAGTTAACTATGAATTATAAAATCATTTTTTTCGATAAGAATAAACAAGCAAAGTATTTCCAAGTTATTAAAGTAAAAAATGGAAGAATAAAAGTTGGTGAGTTAATTGAAATTAAAAAAGAAGAATAATTAAAACCAAAGTACGTTAGGTTCGATACGTTTGGATTCGGTGTAGATGGGGTAGCGCATTGCGTCCATGGGATGGTCGTCATTTTTTTCGGGTGTGTAAAATATTTTGTGTAAATGGATATTTCACTTAAGATGTTTATCTATCCTCTCTTCAAAAATAATTGACAAATGCGATATTATAAATGCCCAGTTGCGTACTGGCATCACCCACTTCTTTGATAGATCCCTGTATGCAAGATACAGCATCTTTAGCAGCGCATCATCATTTGGGAAAAGAGATTTACTCTTGGTTACTTTTCTGAACTGACGATGCAATGATTCTACTGCATTTGTTGTGTAGATCATTTTTCTTAACTCTTGTGGATATTTAAAAAATGCTGATATATTGTTCCAGTTTTGTCTCCAGCTCTTCAATGGCAAAGGATATTTGCTGCCCCATTTCTCTTCTACTTTTGTTAGCTCAATAAGTCCCGCTTCTTCAGTTGCAGCTGTGTAAACTGCTTTGAGATCTTTAGCTATTTCCTTTTGATTTTTTGATGCCACATACCGAAGTGTATTTCTCAGCAGATGGATTATGCATAACTGGATCTCTGTCTGAGGATAAACTGTATTTATTGCTTCAGGGAAGCCCTTCAGACCATCAATGCAGGCTATAAATATATCTTCTACGCCTCTGTTTCTCAGTTCGGTTATTACATTAAGCCAGAAGTTTGCTCCTTCTGATTCTCCTATCCATAAGCCTAAAAGATCTTTCCTACCTGTGACATCTATTCCCAGGCAGGTATATGCTGCTTTTGATACTATTTTACTTTCACTTCTTACCTTATAGTGAATAGCATCAAAAAATACGATTGGATAAATAGCTTCAAGGGGTCTGTTCTGCCAGGCTGTGGCAATTGATACTATTTTCTCGGTTATATTGGACACCAAGGTAGGGCTGATCTGAAGTCCGTATATTTCTTCAAGATGACTCTGTATATCTCTGGCTGTCATTCCTTTTGCATACATTGAGATTATCTTATCTTCAATGGGTCCAAGGGTTCTTTCATATTTCTTTACAATTACAGGATCAAATTCTCCTGTGCGGTCGCGCGGTACACTTAGCTCTATTTCTCCATTATCATTCTTCAGCCGCTTGCGGCTTCTGCCATTGCGGCTGTTACCGGTCTTATTGCCTGATGGGGAGTTCTTCTCGTAACCAAGATGCTCTGTAAGTTCTGCATCCAGCATTCCTTCAAGAGCGTTCTTCATTAATTTCTTTATCGCTCCGTCCGGTCCCATCAGGTCTGCATAAGTCTTTGCTGTGCTTAGATCTGCTTGAAGCTGTTCAATTAGTTC
>JBBRMY010000212.1:0-3478 GCA_038230595.1 Ignavibacteria bacterium | reverse complement strand
GATGGGATTATTTTCCACAGAGTTATTGACGGGTTTATGATTCAAGGCGGCGACCCGACAGGAACAGGTATGGGAGGTTCAGGTTCAGTAATTCCGGATGAATTCAAAACAGGATTATCTCACGGCAAGCCTGGAATACTTTCTATGGCTAATGCAGGTCCGGGTACAACAAGCTCACAATTCTTCATAACTCTTACTCCGCAAAGCAGATTAGACGGCGGGTATTCAATTTTCGGTGAAGTTATCGAAGGAATGGAAGTTGTAACTGCTATAGGAAAAGTAAAAACAGGCGCTCAGGATAGACCTGTTGAAGATGTAAAAATGTTAAACGTAACAATCTCAGAACAATAATTTTATATCTAACAAAAATTAATAATACACAAAAGCAAAAATAAAAATGAAAAAAATTAATTTATTATTAACGGCATTCGTTCTTTGCGCATTTATCCTTTCAGGATGCGGGAAGAAAGAAGAATCTACAACAACTACTACACCTCCTACAACTACAACAACTATACCTGTACCGACAAAAACTGATACAGTAAAGACGGAAGTAAAAGATACAACATCAACAACAAAAACAGATGACAAGAAATCAGACACAAAATGAAAGAACATTGTAAAGATGGAAACAACAATGGGAACAATCAAAATAAAATTGTTCACAAAAGAAGCCCCTGTAACGACTGCCAACTTTATCGGACTAGTAAATAAAGGTTTCTACAATGGAATTATTTTCCACAGAATTATTGATGGTTTCATGATTCAGGGTGGTGACCCAACAGGAACAGGAAGAGGCGGCTCAGGAACAAAAATCAAAGATGAATTCGGACCGGGACTATCACACAGCAAAGCAGGTATTTTGTCAATGGCTAATTCAGGACCTAACACAGGCGAATCACAGTTCTTCATTACACTTGCTCCTACATTGCATTTAGATGGAAAGCATGCAATCTTCGGTGAAGTTATCGACGGAATGGACGTTGTTAAGAAAATCGGAAAAGTAAAAACAGCTCCCGGCGATAAACCTGTTGTAGATGTGAAGATGACGAAAGTAACAATGACCGATAAATAATAAAAAATTTTAACGCATCCCGATAGGAAAATTTTCTGTCGGGATTTTTTTTTACACTCATTTAAATTTTCTCTCAAACTTTAACAGAATATCTCTCACATGGAAACAACTGACAAAAACATCATGATGGAAACCAATATGGGTAACATCAAAATCAAATTATTCATGAAAGAAGCTCCTCTTACAGCAGGAAATTTTCTTTCGCTCGTTGAAAAGGGTTTTTATGATGGAATTATTTTCCATAGAGTAATAGACCAGTTCATGATTCAGGGCGGAGATCCTACAGGAACAGGCCGAGGCGGCTCAGGAAACAAAATTAAAGATGAATTCGGTGAGGGCTTGATTCATAACAAACCCGGAATGCTATCAATGGCTAATGCAGGACCGAACTCAGGCGATTCACAATTTTTCCTTACACTCGTTCCTACTCCCTGGTTAGATGGTAAGCACGCAATCTTCGGTGAAGTAATTGAAGGTATGGATGTTGTTGAAAAAATCGGTAAGACAAAAGTCGGCGCAAACGACAGACCTGTTGAAGAAGTAAAGATGAATAAAGTTTACGCAGTATAATAATACGATTACCAAGGAGTCCTCATTCCCAAACTCTGTTTGGGAATGCAATAAGTAAAGTTAACCCCATCCTTTAGGATGGGGTTTTTTGTATGTAGAATGAATAACCTTCGAAGTAAAATGATTACTTAGACCTCCCCTAACCCCCTCCTTATAAAGGAGGGGGAAGTTATACTCAAACGCATATCTAATAAATTCATACCAATACTCAGACTCACTACCCAATACTCAATACAAATAATATCACTTATCCTTTCATTATATTTTATTAAATTGTACATAATATGAAAGGTGCTTCAGCCACAAATCTTTCCTACAAGGAATTTACTCTGGATATCAGCAAAGGAAAAATTCCCCCTAATTTAGTTCTATCTTCTAAAAATAAAATCATCACAAATATTTTACTGAAGAGCATTGCCGTTAAATTTCTTGAAACAGAAAAATTAACCGAAGAGACTCTTAAATATTATTATGCCGATGATAAGAACTTTGAAGAGATGATGGGCGAAAGCATGAACGTGAGTTTCTTCTCCGCTAAAAAAGTTTTAGTGTATAAGAATTTCAAGAAGCTTTTAAAAGACGACAGAGAATTATTTTTAAGGTACCTGAACAATTACAATCCCGATACATTAATAATTTTACTTGCAAATGATTTTGGTGATATTGCAGATAACGTAGGAGATATTTCTCATACCAATATAAAAGTAATAAACGTAAAAGATTTTTCCGATGCAGAGTTATTCAACTGGATGAAAGAATTATTTGAAGGCTACGAAATCTCCGATGAGAATATTAATTATTTTGTATCGATGTCGGGCAGCTCTGTCGACGAGCTTTATAATGAAGCGGAAAAGATAAAGATATTTTCATTTAAAGAAAAAGTAATAACTAAAGAAATCATAAACCTGAGTTCAGGGATATCACGCGACTTCGATGAAAACGACTTCCTTATGGCTGTGCTCACGAAGAACTTTGAGAAGGCAATTACCATCTATGATAAGCTCTCTTTGCAGCGCGATATAGAGATTTACCTGATGTATCTCATCAGCAATGCCTTCATCGGCATCACGAAGCTCTTTGACCCCTCAATCGGGTCTTACGGAAAGGATTTAAAAAGAATATTGAAGTTGTGGTTTGGTTCAGATAAATTGATAAGTACGCTGAAAGAATACAAGGATTCGACCAATTTACCGGCAGTAAAGGAGCATTTGCAGAGAATTTTTGAAGTTGATAAGTTACTAAAAACATCAAATCCCGATAAAAAAAACGTAATAACTAACTTAATTTTTAGTTTAACTAATACTTAATAGAGACTATCGGCGGAACATTTTACAATTTAATTAGTATATAAATTAAGCTTTAATGCTTTTAAAATCGAATTCTGTTTATAAAGGTTATACAGATGAACAGCTTATTGCCGAGTTTCAACAAGAGAAAGTTGAAGCCTTCAATGAGATTGTTCACAGGTATAAAGATAAGCTGATAAATTTCTTATTCCGATACACAGGCAGCCGCGAAGAGGCTGAGGATCTGGCGCAGGATACTTTTTTGAAGCTGTATAAATCTAAACATTTATACAAAGAGATTGCAAAGTTTTCTACCTGGTTCTATACGATTGCAATTAATATTGCAAAGACGAACTTAAGGAAAAAGAAAAATTACAGTTCGATTTCTATTAGTGATTTTGATCCCGATGGAGAAAAAGATTTTGACTTAAAGGCTGATGTATTATCTCCCGAGGAAACGGCTCAGGCAGGAATTGAAAATGAATTTATACAGCAGGCGATTAACTCGCTTGATGACAAATTTAAAGAAGTGATAGTCCTCCGGGAT
>JBBRMY010000211.1:0-3481 GCA_038230595.1 Ignavibacteria bacterium | reverse complement strand
TTATATCCACTTTCATTTGAATTCCCGCCATTTTCTTTTTCGGTAGGCCTTTTTTCAGTTGCTCCGTCTGCTATTTCATCATTATGTCTTGGAGTAGAAGGAAGGTCAAGCTCGTTTTGAGTTGAATTTCCAACACTATTTAGAGTAGTTGCAGCTTCTGTTGTTATTCCTTCAGTTGTTTTCATCGTTTTCATATTTTAATTATTTAACAACCATTACTTATACAAATCTGATGCCAGACTATAATCTTCAATTTTAGAAAGAATACGGCATAATTTATAACAAAAAGTTGTCATACCTGTCAGTTCCTGCCAATGTTGGCAAATCGGTGTAGTCATTTTTAGATTTGGAATTCAAAAATTTAATATCAAAATTTTAATGCAACTTTTACGTATTAGAATGTTTTTAATAATTAAATATTTTAATAAATAACCAAGAAAGGAAATATATCATGTTAGAAGACAGAAGCTCAGGAAAATCATTTTTACTGGGAGTATTAGCAGGCGGAATCACCGGATCTATCTTAGCTCTTTTATATGCCCCAAAACCAGGTAAAGAAATGAGAAAAGACATTAAAGCAAAAACCGATGATGTTCTTCGTGAATCAGGGAAATATGTATCACAAGGGAAAGAAATAGCATCCGATCTTTTATCAAAAGGAATGGATGCAGCAACAGGGTTATATAACGATGGAAGAGATTATATTTCAGAAGCACTTTCAGGCGGAAAAGATACAGTTGAAGGCATAGTAAATGAAGGCCAGCATAAAGCGCAGGATCTTATTCATGAAGGAAAAAATAAAGTTAATGACTGGACTGCAGTTGCTAAAGATAAAGCATCAGAAGTTTTAAGTCATACAAAAGAAAGCGCTAACAATTATCTTAATGATACTAAAAGAGCCAATGTAAGATCTGCTAATTCAACAAATGATTCACATCATACAGGAAAGCATAACAGATAAGAATTAAATGGCAAAGCAAAAACATTTAGAAAAGATAAGAAAGCAGCCGGGGATAATATCTTAAATATATCCCCGACCTTTATTTAAGTCTTTTATATATTTGTTTAAAGTTGAGATTCAGAAGAAAGCAGATAACGGAGGTAAAACAAGACATGGTTAACCGAGTAAATTTTAGTGCCGGAACTTCTCCGGTTTCTGTTAGAAGAAGTAACATTCATAAACTTAAAAATAGACTGATGAAAAATTTATCATGGATATTGTTATTTGCGATCCTTCCTCTTGCTTTTGCAGGATGCGATGCTATCGGAGATATTTTTAAAGCCGGTATCTGGGTTGGAATTATTGTTATAGTTGCTATTATTGCCATAATTGGATTTCTGGTGAAGATGTTCAAGAAATAGAATATCTTCTTAACAGGTTCCGAACGAAAAAAGCATTTAACATAAGTTAAATGCTTTTTTTATTTATGCTGATTGAAAGTACATTTTTTCTTAACATTCCAATTCCCATTTTTAATCAATGCCTGAAAAGACTGAAAAAATATTATTTATAGGAAGCAAAAGCTCAGGACTTGAATTATTAAAGGTTTTAAATAAAAATGCTTCTGATAGTGAAGGGATGATTTCATTATCGGCAATGACCTTTGATGATTCAACTGATATCAGAAGCAAACTTTATGAATTCAGGATCTATGCATCTGAAAATAATATCCCGTTAACTATTGCAAATAACCGAAAGCAGGCTGATGAGTTCATTAAAGCAATCTCGCCGGATATATGCTTTGTTATGGGATGGTACTGGATATTCAGTGAAAAGATCCTGGATTCCGTTCCCAATGGGTTTATAGGTGTTCATTATTCTCTTCTTCCTAAAAACAGGGGATTTTCTCCTCTTGTCTGGTCAGTAATAAATGGGGAGGAAGAAACAGGCTTTTCAGTTTTTTCAATGAATGCAGAAATGGATGAAGGGGATATCTGGCTTCAGAAAAAGATCACAATTGATAAGGATGAATATATCGGAAAGATTTTGGAAAAGTTTGAGACGGAAGTTGTAAAATCTTTCTCAGAGCTGCTGCCAAAAATTTTATCCGGTGAAGTTAAGCCCAAGCCGCAGGAAAAAGATGGAGCTACCTATTTAAAAAAAAGAGAATCAAAAGATGGAAGAATAAACTGGAACAGAACTTCTGAAGAAATTTATAATTTTATCCGCGCACAGTCAGAACCTTACCCAGGTGCATTTACACTTTCAGAAAACATTAAGCTGATCATAGCCAAAGCTTCTCCTTCTAGTAATATTGAAGGCAGATTGTCAGGAGAGATAATTGAGTCAGGAATAGAAGGCATCAGAGTTGCATGCGGAAATTCAACTTCAATAATAATAAATGAAATTGAAATAAACGGGGAGATCATTAAAGCAAATAAATTTATTACATCTGAAAATTCCAAGCTTATATAACACATGATAAAGATACTTCTTATAGGCTCCGGTGGATTCATTGGTGCCATTTCAAGATTTCTATTTACCAAATATGCGAATAGCTTTGCTGATACTTTTCCTTTAGGTACACTGGGAGTTAATTTACTTGGAAGCTTTCTTCTTGGATTCATTGGGTTCACCATTCTTCTTCCTCAATTCATTTCACCTGATGTAAGAGATATGATAACCGTAGGCTTTATAGGTGGATTTACTACTATGTCATCATTTGCATTTGAAACTGTGAAGCTCAATGATCTTGGACATCTCAGTCTTGCAATTTTGAATATAGTGTTGAATGTGGTATTATGTCTTGCAGCCGTATTCGCCGGGAGAGCACTTGCTTTGTATATGAAATAATAAATTTTCTTAAGCAAAGCTCGTCCCTATAAAATCATTCGGGGATAAACTTCGGCGCAAAGAAAAATCTTTATTTCTTCTGTATATGTACAATCTGTATAGAGGATAGGAAAACTCGTAATAATGGGATCCCCGATAAGAACATTCGGGGAAGACATCTTCTTAATTCGTAATTAATTATTGCTCTTAAAATTCATTTTTCAGCAGCTTATCCAGATCTTCATATTTATTTATATAATCTTTATAGCTTGCTTCAATAACTTCATAAGCTTCTTCTCTTCCGTAAGTATGAGTGATCTCAACATTGCTTTTTGTTGAGCCGGGAGCATCCTTATAGGTAAGGAAATAATGCTTAAGCCTGTTTATTAATGCATCCGGACAATCTTCAATATCATCCCAAACACCGAATATCCCATCTCCCTGCATCACTGCAATAATTTTATCATCTGCTTCGTTGCCATCTATCATTCTGAACCCCCCTATTGGAACTGCCTGCATAAGAATATCACTGTGAGTAATAGTCTTTTCAGTCAGAACGCAAATATCAAGAGGATCTCCATCACCGACTATATCCTGCCTTCCGGTTTCTCTTCTGCAGATCGCAGCGGTATGATCAGCGCATAACGTCTGAGGTACGAAGCCGTATAAAGTAGGACATACATTTGAGTATTTCTGAGGTCGATCAAC
>JBBRMY010000210.1:0-3509 GCA_038230595.1 Ignavibacteria bacterium | reverse complement strand
CATCATCAAAGAATTTGAACACATCTTTATCAATAAATTTCAGCCCGGAAAAATTATTAAGCTCTGCATTCTGCTTTGCCACTGAAATTGCATGTTCCGAGCTATCAACTAATGTAACATCCTTTGCACCAGCAAATGCTGTATTAAGTCCGAATCCCCCCTCGTTACAGAAGAGATCAAGCACTTTGTTATCTTCCTTAATGTATTTTCTTATTCCTTTTCTGTTGACTGCCTGATCAAGATAAAATCCGGTCTTTTGTCCTGCGAGAAGATCTATTTTATATTTGATCTCATCTATCTCAGCAACAAATGAATTGTCAACAGCTTTTTCGTCAGCTTCAGATTGTTCAGGATATAATATTCTTTCGAATTTCTCCATGCCTTCCATTACTCTCAGCTCATTATCATCTTTTTCTACTATGAGCTCAGCTTTAAAGTTTTCGATCAGAATTTCTTTAATTGTATTTAAATAGTTATTCATTCCAACAGAAAATATCTGAATAGAATATTTATTTTCAAACCTATCAATGATAAGCCCCGGAAGAAGATCGCTTTCACTGTTAACCATTCTGTAAACATTTCCTTCAGTCAGTCTCTTTCTTAATGCATTTGCAATTCCGATCCTTCTGTATAAAAATGCGCGGTCTATCTCTTCATCTTTTCCTGTAAGATGCCTGTATGCAATAAGTGAATTTTTATTGTAAAATCCCACTCCGAGAAATTTATTATTATAGGTGTAAAGCTGTGCTACTTCTCCGTTGGTTTCTGTTCCTTCAGTTTTTTCAATTTCATTGCTGAATATCCACTGATGACCTGCAAGCAGCCTTCTGTCTTCGTTCTTTTTTAAAAATATCTTAGCCATTATTATTTAGTTTATTTGTATCCTTATTAATTCGTTTTCGTCCATGCATTTGAAATGCCCGAGAGGACATTCACTTCTGCCGATATGAGTGCATGGTCTGCATTCCAATCTCCTGTCTTCATATACCTGTGATCCTTCCAGCTGAGGGAAAAATCCAAATTCTTCAACAGTGCTACCGAATATTGCTTTAACAGGCTTGCCGATCGCTTCTGCGAAATGAAGAATTGCGCTGTCATTGCAGATGACATATTCAGAATTATAAATAAAATTTGCAAGCTCTTCATAGTTTAGTTCACCGCATTTGTTAATAACGTTTTTGCATCCTGATGCTATCTTGCCGCATATCTGCATTTCCCTATCATTGTTTTCTCCTATGATTATGAATGTCTGATCCTTGTATGTGTGAAAATAATCTATGAATTTCCATGCCGGCCAGGTCTTTGTATAATGCTTTGCACATGGAGAAACCAGAATATATTTATCAGGATTTTTCCTCTCTTTAGGAAAAACCAAAGGGCTCGATGTGAATGCATGATTATCTGCCTGCTCAAATGCGTTTATATATTTTTCATAAACAGGAATAATCTTTTTGAACTTATTCCATTTGAACTTAACAAGCAGAAATTTCTTAAAATTATCTTTATAGATCCTTCTTACTTTTTTTGTTACATAACGCGTTGCCTTATAGCTTAAAAAGCTCTTATGAAGGTCTAAGATGAGATCATAATTATTTGTGGAAATAACTTTCCGTGTAGCAGAAATATTGCTTTCATCAAGCTCAATTATCTCATCTATATATGGATGAAGCTTTAAGACAGGCGAGAACTTATTTTTAGTAAGGAAAGAAATTTTTACTTCAGGATATTCCTTTCGAAGCTTATTAATAAGCGGGAAAGTAAGAATAATATCGCCTAATGAAGAAAACCGAATAAGAAGTATTTTTTGCAGCAATCTCGTCCCTTTAGTTTTTTTCAGGGACTATTTCTGTGTTCTCGAACATCGATTCCTGGTGATGTCCTGTATCTGTTTTTTGTTCCTTTGATTCGTCCTTTGACTTTACAACATCAGGCTTTACTTCTTCTTCAGCAGCAGGGATTCCTGAATGCTTGTTTGACTCTATCACCTGATGCTCAAACACTTCAATATCCATGTTGTCTTTGAGATGCTGGATAAAATCCATTCCGTACTTATTTATGAAATATATAATATTCAGATATCTTTCCTGAAGGGTATTATCGGGATAAACACTGTTAAGGATCTTGCTCAGCTGCTTATTGGCAACTGTATTCTGATTCACCTGTGATGCTGAGAATTTTTCCTGTAGCACAGTCAAAGAATCCAGATACTGCTGATTCTTTTTTATAAGAGAGCTTACTAAATTTTTATCAACTTTTCCGAGCTCTTCTTCAAAGCTATAAAGCAAAGCATTGAATTCATCTGTAAACTTTGAGAATATTTCTTCAACGCTTAATCCCGAGCTTTTGTTAGCAAGCTTTTTTGAAAGTTCTTTTACTTTAAACAGATCTTCAAATTCTAGTTCATTTTTTTCAAGAAAGCTTATTACTTTTGCTTCAAGAACCGTAATAGAAACTCTTGGAAATATTACAGGCATTGCAACCTGGTAAAATTCATATGCATCTTTGAATTGCCCGAAATATGAAACTTCCGCCGGTCCTCCAACATAAGCAGCTGTTGGAAGCAAAGTATCCTGGCATATAGGGCGAAGAAGAACATTCGGACTGAAAAGCTCAGGGTTAGTTCTAAGCTTTGAGAATATTTCTTCCTTTGTGAATTTCTGACGGGAATTCTTTAAAGCAAAAATATCATTTTCCCGTGACTCTAATAAATATCTGCAGCCATTATGATTATAGAAAAGGTTTATCGGCTTAGGCTTTATCTGCGGCTCATATGTATGCTCAAGCTCAGCAGATGTCTTCACTACCAATTCGCACACCTGAGGAAATGTAGTCAGCTCTTTTTCAAAAACAGGTGTAAGCTTTTTCTTTAATTCTTTATCAGATGGATCAATAAAGATCAGTCCATCATCTTTCAGCAGGTAGTTTAAAAATCTTGCAAATGCAGTTTTCATATCAACACCGGCTTTGTAAGACCGGTTGCAATAATCTCGAAGAGTGGAAGTAAAATCAGATTCATTCAGTCCTGAGAAGATCTCATTTTTCATTTCTTCGATCTTTTCATCAAGTACTATTGCTCCAACAGGCTTCAGGTATTTTTCCTGCGGACCTTCATTTCCAAAATATTCTACTTTTGCAAGCTCATTGTTTTTAGTAAAAAGGTTCACATGATTTATTTCGAGAAAGTCATGGTCTTCATCTTCCAGCCAGAACACAGGGACAAAATGATGATCATTTGATGAATAAAGATTTGTAAGCTTATTTGCAAGCTGAATAGCATTCAGCGCTTTTATTATAGTATAAAGACTTCCTGTAAACATTCCAACCTGCTGCCCTGTAACAACTGCAAACGTATTACTTTTTTTCAACAGCTCTATATTAGTAAACGTCTTATCACATGAATTAAAAAACTTATTCTGAGAAGAAAGGATGGAACATAGCTCATCCCTTGTCATATCAATATCTTTAAGGTAATGATTTTTTCTGCTTACAGCGGCATTCAGGAATTCCTT
>JBBRMY010000209.1:0-3553 GCA_038230595.1 Ignavibacteria bacterium | reverse complement strand
TTAGCTAACAATGATTCTGAAGGCTTTGCATACTCACTTTTAGAGAAAGGGATCATTCCGCTATATTTAAATCTTGCCATAGATCTCCTGTCACTACTGCTTAGTATTGGCATTATTACTTCCTGAGATGTAGATTCTGCTTTGAATTTACGATCAGGAAGCAAACATTTTTTCAAAAGAATCAGCGTCGACTCTTCCCACTTACTTTTCTTATACTTAATAACTTCATTTTCTTCAATGTTAAGAGTTTCTCCGATTCCCCTGGAACCAGGCTTGTTCCAGATAAGGGTACCATCCATCTTTTTCATTATATTATCCAGTATTTTTTTAACTTCATCAGATATTTTTTCATTTGAATGATTTCCAAGCACTATAATTTTCTTAACATATTTTTTATTTATCTTATCTTTCAGGTAAACAAGAAGCTCATAAAGATCATCAGCACAATATTTTCCTTCATATATTTTGTCATGTATATCCTGCCATTCATCATCATTTAAATCATCTGATTCTAACTTTGGTCTTAATAAAAAACTTAACTTTTCCCATTTATAGAAGCGCACAAAAAAATTCGCGTATTGCATTCCTTTATAACGATATATGATTGCATTGATGATCGCATCAAGCGCAATATTCAAAAGATGATCACTGGTTTTGTATTTCTCTGTATGCAAGAGAAGTACATGCAGAAATTCATGAAGAAGTACTGCTTTAACATCATCTTCGGATTCGAGATACTTTTTGCAAAAGGCAAGATTAATCTTTAATACAGGTTTCTTTGAAAGAGTTACTGCCATTGTAGGAACCTTGTTTGTGAATTCGATACCTGTAATGGCGAACAGAGCTCGACATGCCAATGGGTTTTCTGCCATTATATCCTGCAGTATATAGTTAATTTGTTTTTCAGTCCACTCCATAGTAATTATTTAAATCTATTTTTATTAATTCAACTTTTTTGTCAAGACGATTCCTCGTAAATATCATCGGAGAATCAGGACAGTAATAATTGTTGCTGCATTTTGATAAGATTACTGCACTTCTGATTATTTTTATATCTGAATTTCTCAATTCGTTTTCAGGCATATTAATTGGAATGACGAGAAGTCTTTCAATTGGTAAATTCAGAAATGGAATAGCGGTTTCCAGGCTATTCCATCCTAATCTTTTTGAAATTGCGAGAATCCATGAATCTATATTGGTGATCTTAGCAGGTATTTTCAAAGAATGAATCTCGTTATGAGCAATAAATTCTTTTGACTCAAATATACTTGACCTTATTTTTTCGGTTCGTACCCGGCTGCGAGGACCCCCAGTATTATGAAGATTTTTCTGACCCGAATATTGTCCAATTTTAAATTGAAGTTTTTCCATTCTTCACTACTTTAATT
Source organism: Ignavibacteria bacterium (assembly GCA_038230595.1). GTDB lineage: Bacteria > Bacteroidota > Ignavibacteria > Tepidaquicellales > Tepidaquicellaceae > JBBRMY01. Next base: position 2,165 of record JBBRMY010000209.1, on the reverse strand, counting down.
TTTGTTTATCTACGGAACGTAATTTTTAACACACTGGAAACATTCATTAAGTTCTTTTTCTGTGTACTCAGGGTCATCGATTGATGAATTACTGCAGACGAGATAAAGGAAAAATTGTTTAGCTCTTTTTTTTCTTAAAACCATCCCGTTTTTCATTGAATTGAGATAATGTACACAAGCAGCCCAGATGGGATGAATGGTATCACTTTTACCAATATCTTCACGCCATTCCAATTCACTATTAAATTTCATTATTTTGACTGCAATTGTAGTTAATTCATTTAATGATTCATCATTAATACATTCATAAGCTTCCAGAATTGGCTGAGCTGCAAAAGCAAAAGTTCATACTCTTGCCAGACTGTCTTGATTTATCATTTGCATAACAGCCAGGCTTTTCGTTTCCTTATCAACATCATCTTCCAAAATTTTTTTAATTCTTGAGCAAATAGAAGGAGTCATCAGAAACTCTGAAAGCCACCGGTTAACAGGATTACTATCTACTACCAGTCGCATACATTCAGCATGTGCGGAATCAATAACATGGTCGGGTATATTTCCTTTCCATGCCCTCTGAGGAAGACTCCAAATTAACCCGAGTTTGTAAAGTTGATTTTTACTTTCTTTGTCAGATGAATATCCAAGTTCACTTGCAACTAAAAATAATGCAGTAAAGTTTCTTGCAAGAAGCCTTGCTCTTCTGGGGGAAATTCGAAAACCTGTTTCACAAAGCAGCGTACTTATTAATCTGCAATAAGTTATAGATTCCTTTGTAGGTTTTTGAATTTGTTGAAGAAATTTATTTCTGACCTTACTTATAAGTAGTAGTAGATCAGTTGATGCTTTGGAAACAGCACCTTCCCCGGCAGGATAAATTACAAGTTCCTGTTCTTCCTTGGTCATATCCTCCCAGTCCGGAACTTCAACAATAAATGCAAAGCGGTCGGCAAGCGCCTGATCAAGAGAAATGCTTCCTTCATAAGAATCAGCTGAATCAGAATCCAGGGATTGTACCGGATTCATTGCAGCCCAACGGTATTTCAATTTTTCCAGTACAATGCCTTGTATCTTTTTTTCGTGAATAATTGAAAAGAATTTATTTTGTACTTCAGGCTTACATCTGCTTAACTCGTCAATAAGAACTGATTGAGCATTCCAGATTGAGGAAGGAGTTTTTAGATAAGTAATTTCTTTTCCTTCAATGTCAGGATAAGGAAAACCTACAAGATCATCGAAGGAAAGAAAGCTGGCATTGTAATGCTTGTGTTCGAGGTTTAATGCTTCAGAAATACTATTGAGTAGATAGGTTTTTCCTGTACCAGCTTTACCAATTAACAATAGTGGATCTTCCGATACCAGAGAAGCAAGGATAACTAACTCAAGATTGTCGAAACCATAAACCCCGAGATTTCTAAGAATTTGTTTGGATTTTTTCATACTTGATAATTTTTATCATCAAGTATAAAGAGAAGTTTGACCGATTAGATATGTATTGAACTTATTTTGGTCGGTTGACCCTCATCTATTTACCACCTTAGTGTTCTAACCAGGTTGGTTTCTCTTTTCAGAGAATCTTGATGAATGTTGTAAAAGAAATATTTTCCTTTGTTAGTATATGATTTATATTTTAAAAATTCAAGACTTTAATCGGATTAAACTGCTTTATAAATGCTGGAATCCACTCAACCGAGATACTAAATTGGAAGTGATTTTTATAAATATTCATCGCGAATTTCTTCTTAAATTTGTTTTATATCCATAATTGGTAGATTTATACAAAATTATGTGTAATCTGTAGAGAGAATAGCAGATAGGTACGTTTGAATGTTAATTTTAAATATTTTTTCGTTTAATTAGAAAAATAAGGAGTAATTACTTCGCTAAATATGTTAATAAAATTATTAATTCTTATATTTTTATTTCTTATTCAATATTTGATCTTAAACCATTACTTATTCCTCGATACTGATTTTTTCATAGGTTTAGATGAACTAATAGCTTTCATTTCCTTTATTACAAGTGGAGGATGCCTTTGTAATAATTTCATTTTTTCCTTAGCTATATCATACTCCCATAGTTCTAATTCATAAATAGCTTTATTTGCTATAAGTATTTTACTATAATCGTCCACAGCATTAGCATATTCACAATTTTCTAATTCAAAC
>JBBRMY010000208.1:0-3579 GCA_038230595.1 Ignavibacteria bacterium | reverse complement strand
TCTGCTGCTACAACCATTAGTGAAGCACCGTGCATATAATCCGGACCTTGCTTCTGATATCTGAATCCAAGTGCATCTGCGATCTTTGCAATATTTGTACTGTCACCTGTTAAGAATCTCCATGAATCATTATTCATAGGTCTTTTCATGGTTGCAAGATAATTTGCTTTTTTCTCAGCTGCCATTATATAATCTTCATCAGGATTAAAGCTAATGGAAATTATATTGAAATCTTTTCCTGGCTCGAGATCAAGCTTGTCTATCGTTTCTGCAATGCCTGTTGTTAGCGGACTGCAAATACCCGGACATCTGAAATAAATAAGCGAAAAAATTGTCGGTTTATCTTTCATCAGGTCATTAAGAACAACCCGCTTGCCGTTTTCATCAAAGAACGTCAGATCTTTAGGAACATAAGAACCTAATTTTTCCTCTATGCCTGCAGCATTTTTAAAATCTGAAGGCTTATCATCAGCTTTTAAAAAACCATTAAAGCTGAATATCGTAATTATTAAAAATAATATCCTGTATACCTTGTTCACTTTATTTCTCACTTTATCTTAAACTGCAGCTAACATCTAAACTTTTGCCGGACCTAACGTATTTTTCAGGTAATTATAAAGAGTATTCCATTCATCATCACTGAGTGAAAGTATTTCCTGCCTAAAGCCGTAAGAGTAGGAATCGTTACTAATAAGTATAACAAAATCATTTTTATTATCGCTCCATTTTCTATAATTCACCATAGTAACAACAGCTTTATCTCTCTTAGCACTGAGCTTCGTAAACAGAACTGCTCCTGCATCCTTGTTGGCAGCATCATTGCGGATCTTATCAGAAACTTTCTTAATCAATGAGTCCGAACTTTTCGCATCAAATAAAACTTTTTCCAGAGCAATTTTAACCGGCATCTGATTTGGAAGCTTAAGTCCTTCAGAAAGCTTATATGTCTGGTCAAGAATTTTTAATGAATCAGGACTATCCTTTGGATAATTCGGATTCAAAGTTCTTAAATAAGAAATTATGTTGAATCTGTCTTCCGGAGGCAGAATTGAAAAGCTTGCCATTGCGCTTCCCGGAATACCTTCCTGTAATGTTTTGTACATGCTTGCTATCTTTGGTCCGTTCTTCCAACCTGTAAGCTCATGGAAATTTCTTGGCTTAGGATTAAGAGTTGCGCCTGCAACACCGTCACCATAACCTTCCGGTCCGTGACAGCTTGTACAAGTTGTGGAAAATAATGTCTTTCCTTTTGCTATCATCTCAGGAGTAGGATTCACTTCCTTATTAATATCAACAGGAAGAGTAATACTTCCCTTTACGAAGGCAAGGTCTTTCGGAACATAAACAGTATCAACATACTTTGGCAGCACTCCCTTATTATTCATAAAAATATAATCAATATTTTTATAATAAAAATATCCTGCTCCGATAATAATTATAAGAAAAAGCATATATACAGCGCCGTACAGAGGAAGAACTTTCCTTATCCTGCTGTAAACATCCGTATGCTTTGTATTTGTTTCGCTCATTCTTTTTAAAAAACTTTAATAATTACAAATGGAAATCAAGCCCAGCTTCAAGCTTCGGATCTCCGATAGGAATAAGATTTTCATTTTTAGATCTCAGCTTAAATACTACCATTATCAGTCCGGCAGCAAGAAAGAAAAATCCAAGTTCATTCCAACTGAAAGGAGCTCCTGTCTTTTTATAAGTCGGCATTATCAGCCAGTAAAGATCAAGGGCATGGGCAAATAGCATCCAGACAGACATTACTTTCAGAACTTTCAGATTTGATTTAATGCTTCTCGGAAGAAGAACTAAAAACGGGATCACAAAGTGTCCGAAAAGCAATGCAAGGGAAACAAGCTTCCAGCTGCCTGTCCATCTCTGCATATACCAGAATGTTTCTTCAGGTAGATCTGCATACCAGATAAGTATGAACTGCGAGAATCCTATATAAGCCCAGAAAATATTAAATCCGAAAAGTAAAGTACCAAGACTGTAAAAATGACTATTCTGAATTCTTTTCGGAAGATATCCTTTTTCGTAAAGATTTATAGAAATAAATGTTACTATAGCAAGCGCTGCAACAATTGTTCCGGCAAAATAATAAACGCCGTAAATAGTTGAATACCAATGCGGCTCCAGACTCATCATCCAGTCGATCGCAAACATAGTCAGTGTTATAAAGAACAGAGGAGCGAATACTACTGAAAGCTTTATATTGCTTCTTGTAAGCTTAGCATCTTTTGTTTCATCCTGCTTTCTTGAATTCTTATTGAATGCAAAAGAAAATATAAGCCATACAAGCAGGCAGAATGCAGTTCTTATTAAAAAGAAATTAATATTTAAATAAGCCGACTTGGCTTTCAGAACTTCATCAGTTGCAACGATATCCGGATGCGTCCACTCAAAAAGCGTATGCATTGAAAAAATAAGAGGTATAGTCATAACTATCAGAAGCGGAATAATACCTGTAAGCCATTCACAGACCCTTCGGAAAGGAACGCTCCATGTTGCGCCAACAAGATATTCAAGAGCAACTAAAAGCAGACCGCCTAAGCCTATACTGGTGAGGAACATGTAAAGCCAGAGATAATCAAATGCTGCTCTTTCCTTGTTCACAATAAAATTAACAGCGTAAATGATCACTCCTATTCCAGCAAGCAATATCCCTGTTGTTCTTATTTTATCCGGTATTGGTTTGTTTTGAAATTCCAATTTATAAACTTTTATTCAAAAATATTTAAACTAATTCTCTTTGTTATAACTCAATTTCGTTTTATAAAGTAAGCGCATCTCTTCGGGATCCCCCGATAAAAGCATTCCTAAAAACATTCATAGTTGACAAAAAACTCTTAAGAGTTTTTTATCATTTCTCACCTTCTTTTTTTACTTCCGTTTTTACCGGAGCCGGCTGTTTCTCAAGATCCTGATCTGTTGCATTCTGAGATCTTTGCAATGTTCTTATATAATGTACAATTGCCCATCTGTCTTCTCTTGGTATCTGCTTTGCATAGCTCGGCATTATATTCTGCCCGTTCGTAATCACATTATAAATATTTCCATCAGGCCAGTTCCTTATTTTATCAGAATGAAGAGACGGCGGTGCAGGGAATTGCCCATGAAGCTTGCTGTCACCTTTGCCGTAATTTCCATGGCATGGCGTGCAATAAGTATTGAACCTGTATTGTCCCTGAGATAAAACTTTTTCAGAAGAAGGAAGCGGGTTTGCTAAAATTTTAATAACCGAATCCGGCATTCCTTTATACTGATAAGGCATAAAGCCTCTTGCAACAGTTCCTTCCACAGGATCTCTCATAGTCCGTCCATCAGAATAAAAAGTAGAGGCTGTCTGAGGGTTACCTCTGAATTGCCAGTGCATCCAGTTATAAGGAAGAATGAATGTAAGATAATTCAGCATAAGATAAGTACCGCCTGCGACTACAATTGAAGTCAACGCAAGAGTACCTAAGAATTTTTTATCAAATATCGGAGTCTCTTTTACTAAGAGATCTTCATTATAATTTACAGTTCCTATATCTTTGCCATTCAGCTTTACGAAAAGGTCTTTTACCT
>JBBRMY010000207.1:0-3580 GCA_038230595.1 Ignavibacteria bacterium | reverse complement strand
TTCCCGAGATAAGGGAACAGCTGAGTAAATTACCCAGACTAAGAGCGAGCGATGATTTTGTTAAGAATCTTCAATTGAAGATAGATCTGCATAATTCAGAAACACAGAAAGTATATTCAAGAACTGACGAGCTTCAAAAAGCAGGATTTTTTAAGAATATTTTCGGTGCAGGCTGGGTTATGCCGGCAGCCGGGGTTGCTGTTGCAGCAGCTATAATTTTGTCGGTTGTATTCTGGAATAATAGAACTGATGATTCAACGAAACAGCAGTTAAGTCAGAATACTCCGCAAGTGATACAGAACAATACTGCGAACACTGATAAAAAAACTGATGTAATTAAAGATGCAGAAGTAAAAAAAGAAAGCATTTTAACACCCGATAAAAATTCACCGCAAAATATTGCTTCGAACGATGTTTCAAATTATACTTCGAAGTCAAAAGTAAATACAAAGACTGAGCTTTATAGTTCGAAAATTTCCGATCAGCCAGTAGGTTCCCAGATTACCCAAAATAAGGAAGTACCGACTTCTGTCGATAAGAATATTTCTTCAAACCATATTACAGAAGAAAAAAGTCCAAAAGTGAATGAGAGTGAAGATGCAAATTTAAGAAAGTTTCAGATGGGAAATGTAAGAGGCGGAAATGTAAAAGCAAATCCACCTGTAACATCAAAATCATCGATCGATGATTCAGGAAGAACTAATAGCTCAGTAGATACTAAAATTGCTCCGGCACCTGTGAAAAAATCAGTAAAAGATGTTATAGATATATCGAAAACTTCACTGGAAACAATAAGAGAGAAAATAAAATAAGATAAATTTATACTTTAATTTTATAGAAATACTAATTAAGATAAAACAAAAAAGCCGGTATATGCCGGCTTTTTTGTTTTGATAAAAAATGTTTTACTCCCCTGAATGCTTTCATCAGGGATCCTAAACTTCTGCAAAGCAGCAACCTTCCCCCTCAAAGGTATGATAAAATTCAGTTCATTTTAAAACACATCTATTTATTTTATCTATAACAATAAAATTAATATTTACATGTTCGAACAATATAAACCTTTGCTGGCGAAAGAATTAGAAAATATTAAAGAAGCCGGGCTATATAAAAAAGAAAGAATCATACAGACACCTCAGTCTTCAGAGATTGAAGTAAATGACAAAGAAGTCCTAAACTTCTGCGCCAATAATTATCTTGGACTTTCGTCTCATCCGAAAGTTATTGTGGCAGCTAAAAAAGCACTTGATGAATATGGGTACGGTATGTCGTCGGTGCGATTTATATGCGGAACTCAGACTATTCACAAAGAGCTGGAAGAAAAGCTCAGCAAATTTTTTGGAACAGAAGATACAATTTTATATGCAGCTTGCTTTGATGCAAACGGTGGAGTATTCGAGCCTCTTTTAACCGATGCTGATGCAATTATTTCAGACGAGTTGAACCATGCAAGCATAATCGACGGTGTCCGCCTTTGCAAAGCCCAGCGCTGGAGATATAAGAATAACAACATGGAGGAACTTGAGAAATGCCTGATGGAGGCGAAAGAAAAAAACTGCAAGCAAATAATTATTGCAACAGATGGTGCATTCTCTATGGATGGATCTGTAGCAGATCTTAAATCAATATGCGATCTTGCTGATAAATATATGGCAATGGTAATGGTTGATGATTGTCACTGCTCCGGCTTCATGGGGAAAACAGGACGAGGCTCAGTCGAGCATTGTGGTGTAATGGGAAGAGTTGATATAATTACAGGAACACTCGGCAAAGCTCTTGGCGGCGCAATGGGCGGATTCACAAGCGGCAGAAAAGAAATTATAGAAATGCTTCGCCAGCGAAGCCGCCCGTATTTATTTTCAAACTCACTTGCTCCTTCAATAGTTGGAGGTTCGATTGCAGTTCTTGACCTTCTCAGTGAAACAACCGAGCTTCGCGATAAGCTTGAAGAAAATACAAACTATTTCCGCAAGAAAATGACCGACGCAGGTTTTGATATAAAACCCGGTGTTCACCCTATCGTTCCGATAATGCTTTATGATGCAATGCTTGCCCAGGATTTTGCAGCAAGATTGCTCGATGAAGGTATTTACGTAATCGGTTTCTTCTTTCCGGTTGTTGCAAAAGGATTGGCAAGGATTCGTGTTCAGCTTTCTGCAGGTCACTCCACTGAACAGATCGACAAAGCAATTGCTGCATTTATTAAGGTAGGAAAAGAGCTCGGAGTTTTGAAAGGAAAGCAAACAGCATAACTTGATCCTATACCGCTACATACTGAAAGCTCACTTAGGTCCGTTTGTTTTTGCATTCGGAACTCTTGTCTTTTTATTTCTTTTTCAGTTTCTAATAAAATCGATCGACCAGCTTGTTGGTAAAGGTCTTAGTATCTGGGTTATTATTCAGCTTATAAGTCTTAATCTTGCATGGATTGTTACTCTTGCTGCCCCTATGGCAGTACTTGTGGCAACTCTGATGGCATTTGGCTCACTCGCTTCAGATAATGAGATTACAATAATGAAGGCAAGCGGCATAAGCCTTTACAAATTAATGTTACCTGTCGTTATTGCCTCTCTGATACTTTTCTACCTGATGATTAAATTCAATAATGATGTGCTTCCGGATGCAAATCACAGAGCTAGGATCCTGCTAAGTGATATTTCTAAAACAAAGCCAACATTTATTTTAGAGCAGGGAAAATTTTCCGATGATATTGGCGGATTTAAAATACTTGTAAAAAAAACTTATACCAATAATAACAACCTCGAAGATATTTATATTTTTGATTTTTCCAATCCTGCTTTCAGAAATCTTATCACTGCAAAAAAAGGGGATATAGGCTTTACAAGTGATTTCAAGAATATTGTTATGAATCTTAAGGATGGAGAAATACATCAGCTCAATAATGTAGACTTCAATAATAAATACAGGAAAATAAAATTTCAGGATCACAGAATAATCATGGATGCGAAAGGGTTTGGCTTTCAGCAATCGGGTGATAATGCTTTCAGCAGAGGTGACAGGGAAATGTCTGCTCATGACATGAACTTAGTTGTTGATAGCCTGAAAAAGATACAGTCTAATTTTTCAAATAACTCTATCAATATAATTATAAGCGATGTTAATAAGCTTGGCAGAACGAAATTTATAGACACAACATTTAAAAAAGTTTACGATCGGATTCATTAACTGAGGGAATTGAAAATATTCCGGTCAGGACACTTACACCATATGATACTTTAAGAACACTGTCTGAATCACTATTAAGAAAAAAAAATGAACTGGCTGCCTTACAAAACAGCAATGCCGGAATGAGTAAGCAGATCGATTCTTATGAAGTTGAGATATATAAAAAGTATTCCATTCCATTCGCATGTGTAGTATTTGTATTATTAGGTGCTCCTTTAGGGTACAGAGTGAAAAAAGGTGGGTTTGGAATTGCATCCGGATTGTCGCTCTTGTTTTTCCTTGTCTATTGGGCATCACTAATTGGTGGTGAAAAGCTGGCTGACAGAGATCTTTTCAGCCCATTTTTAGGAATGTGGATAGCAAATATTGTTTTAAGTCTGTTCGGATTATATTT
>JBBRMY010000206.1:0-3609 GCA_038230595.1 Ignavibacteria bacterium | reverse complement strand
GAAGCAGGCGAGCCTGCAGGTCCCATGATGTAAGGAACTACATACATTGTTCTTCCCTTCATTGCGCCGTCAAATATTGGAGTCATGATATTTTTCATATCTTCAGGTGATTTCCAGTGATTTGTAGGACCGGCATTTTTTTCATCTTTAGAGCAGATAAAAGTAAGCTGCTCGACTCTTGCTACATCATTCGGATTTGAATAATGCAGATAGCTGTTTGGATATGTTTCTTGATTTAATTCATGAAATGTCCCGTCACTCAGCATTTGCTTAACGAGCATTTTATATTCTTCTTCGCTTCCGTTGCACCAGTAAACTTTGTCCGGCTTGCAAAGCTCTTCACATTCTTTAACCCAGTCTTTCAGTTTTTTACTGTAAGGCATTAATTCTCCCCGTTTGTATTTTTTTATTTTTAAATTATTTTTTTTCTTTTTCTGCTTTTTGTAATTCTTTTACTTCGGCTTTTTCTAATTCCTTTTCTGCTGCTTTATGTGTTTCTTTTTCTTCGGCTTTCAGCTTCAAAGCTTTTTTCTTAAAAATATTCCTGATCCTTTCTGCAGTTTTCTTATCAGTATCATTTACATGCTGCAGATTATAACTCATTAAGATACCAATAGGCTTAGTCTTCTCACTATTCATCAGCACAATTTTTATCATGCTCATTATCGGAACAGAAAGTATCATCCCCATTATTCCCCATACATAACCCCAGAAAATAAGAGAAAGGATAAGAAGTATCGGACTAAGATCAAGCCTGTCACCTAAAACTTTCGGCTCGATAATATTTCCTGCTATCTGCGCCATAGCAACAAGTGCGCTAAGCAGAACAAGCGGCATTACAAGACTATCGAACTGAAGCAGTGCAGTAAGGAATGGAAAGATCGTCGCTATCAGTGAGCCAAAGCTTGGAATAAAATTCAGAAAAAATGTGAGCAAGCCCCAGACAATTGCAAAATCAATACCAAGTGCATACAGCAGAATTGTAATTGCAGTCGCATGAATTAAGTTTATAATGGTTTTACCTACAAGATAAGTGCGGATATCTGTAAAGATCGCATTTATATTTAAAGCTATTGCTGTAGCCCGGTCAGTGGAGAACGCTTTTAAAATTCTTATTTTAATACTGCTAAGCTCTGAAAGTATAAATGAAATGTAAATTAATATCAGAATAAAATCCGTGAAAACCCCTGCAACGCTGGAAAATGCACTGCTCAAATAACCGGGAATTGATTGATTTTTAAGAAGACTTGTAAATTTTAAAGAGTTTTTAAAATTTGCAACTTCATTTTTAGGGATCTTTAATGATGCGCCAAACTGGGTTATCATTAGATCAAGCTTATCAAGATATTTCGGAAGTTCGCCAATAAATGAATTTACGCTCGTAGCAATAAATGCGCTTGCCGCTGCAAGCATCAATCCGATAATAATTATTATTATCAGTATAGCCAGTCCTGCCGGTACTTTTCTGCATTTCAGATATTCATAGAAGGGCTCAAACAGCAGCGCCATTATTACCGCAATGAAAAGCGGCAGCAGAATTGACTGCAGTTCTTTTAAAACAAAGAAAGAGAAGCCTAAGATAAAAAATATCGCCGCTATCTTTACAACTTTGTACGAACTTGAAGGAGCTGCTGCAGTCATTAGTTATATTTAGGGATTATCTTATAAGGTATGGGATCTTCCATTCCAGCCTGTGCAAATCCTCTCAGGCGTAAAGCGCAGCTGTCACAAATACCGCAAGCTTCATTGCTGTTCTTATAACAAGACCATGACAGATGTACGGGTGACTTATATTTATATGAGTTCAATACTATTTCTTTCTTTGACTGATTTATCAGCGGAGTAACAATTTTAATTCCTGAACCCGGCTTAGTGCCGAGTGAAACCATCTTTTCGAATTCTTTAAAAAACTTTTCTCTGCAGTCGGGATATCCGCTTGAATCCTCTTCAACTGCACCGATGTAGATAGAATGAGCTTTCAAAACTTCAGCCCAGCTTACTGCTATTGCAAGTATATTAGCGTTCCTGAACGGAACGTACGAACTTGGAATACTTTTATTATTCAGATCTGCTTTAGTTATCTTAATTTTATTATCAGTCAGTGAAGAGCCGCCAATATCTTTCAGATAACTAATATCAGCAACGAGCTTTTTCTTAACTTTATAATAACGGGCAATATTATTAAAGGCTCTTAATTCCCTCTTTTGCGTTTTCTGCCCATAGTTTATATGAAGAAAAGCCAGTTCATTTTTTTGGGCAGCATAAGCCGCAGTTAAGGCGCTATCCATTCCACCGCTTACAAGGACTACTGCAAGTCCCTTTTTTTTGTTCATTGTAGTGAATTTACTCATTAATTGAAAAAAATTATAGTTATAATTTTAGCCGGAAGTATTGGGGGCATGAAGAGTGTTTTCCCGCCACCGTTGGTGTTTTAGTTTCGATTTATCGGAACGTCACCTTAGACGCGGATGCGTCGGACAAGTTTTCACTTTAGAATGCGGCCAACCTGAAGGTAATTTTAATAATATAGTGAAACCTTATTTTGTTTTTTAATCTTGGTAGAAAAGATACAAAATATAATCAAACCTTATTACCTTATTCACCTCCATACAATAAGGTAATAAGGTAACAAGGTTAGTTTTCAAGAAAATATTTTCTATTAAGGTTTAAAGATAAATCAAAACGAGGTTTTCTTTCATTCCATTACCATATGTACGGACAGGTCGCGACCTGTCCATACCAACTGAAGTGATACGCGAGCATCGCTTCTCTACAAGGGCAGACACATAGGTCTGCCCCTACAAAATATTATTAAGCAGCCAGGAACCTTACTCCTCCCTTTTTCCACTGCAATTAATGGACTTTTTTAATAAAATTATATGTTTAATAAAATAACCTTCCCTTAGTTCTTAATTCGGGGATCAAATTAACCCAATAACAACCATGGTCAACACTTTAAAAGCAATTGTTCATTTCTTTTTTATGTTCTGCGTAGTTTTTACATTTGCAATTCAGACTAATGCTTATTCAAATGTAACTCCACAGTCATTAAATCCAGGCGATAAGGCAAATGATTTTACAATTAATAATTACGATAATAATTCTTATACACTCAGCAAATCAAATGGACAGGCAACTGTTATAATCTTCATTTCAACAGAGTGTCCTTTTGTTCAGCCTTATACATCAAGACTGACATCACTTGCGAATGATTTTTCATCAAAAGGTATAACCTTTTGGGGAATGAATTCAAACAATACTGAAAATGTTGGAACTGTTGCATCACATGCAAAAGCAAAAGGTTATCCATTCCCTGTTCTGAAAGATGAAGGCAATATGGTTGCTGATCTATTCGGTTCACAAAGAACACCTGAAGTTTTCGTTATCAGAAATTCAGATATGGTAATACTTTATCATGGTAGAATTGACGATGACAGAGACGAATCAAAAGTTTCTTCTTCTGATCTGAGAAATGCTCTAAATGAATTTGTTGCAGGAAAAGATATATCTGTTAAGGAAGCCAAATCCTTCGGTTGCGGAATTAAGAGAAAGTCATAATATTCACTGAAACATCAAAAGATTAAAAAGTGTACGGGCAGGTCGAGACCT
>JBBRMY010000205.1:0-3674 GCA_038230595.1 Ignavibacteria bacterium | reverse complement strand
TAGCCAAGTAGAAAATGCCGATCTGTTCTGAAATGCCGCAAGATTTTCGTAAGCTTTTATATATGATTCCTGAAGGATATCCTGCACTTCATCATCGTCATTTATATATGACCTGCCGATCCGGAATAGTCTCTGGTTATATCTCCTCATAAAGATCTCATACTTATTCTTATCTCCGTTAAGTATATGCTCTATTATCACACTGTCAGTATCCTGTATTGCTTCTTTTTTAGTTATTCTTTCCACTGTTTACCTTTCAGCTATTAGATAAGATAAGTTAAAAAAGGTTACAAAAACAATTCTGTATCCTTTTTTGATTCTATCACTCTAATATACATATAAGTTAATAATCATTTCAAAATTTAAAAAACACAAAATGAAAAAACTTCACGTAATATTGTCGGTAATAACAGTATTAACTTTCTGCTATTCATTATCTTTTGGACAAATGAAAATGTCAGATACAAAAAATATTAATACAACAAAATCTATTCAGCTTAAAACTGATATGAGAAAGCTTTGGGAAGATCACGTAACATGGACACGAAATGTAATACTATGCCTTACAGATAACCTTCCCGGTACTGACCAGGCCGTTAAGCGATTACTTCAAAATCAAACCGATATTGGCAATGCCGTAGCTTTATTCTACGGAACTGACGCAGGAAATAAATTGACTGAATTACTCAATGCTCACATTAATATTGCTGCGGAAGTTGTTCTTGCTGCAAAAGCCGGAAATAATGACAAGTTAAAAGATGCAAATGCCCGCTGGTTTGTAAATGCAGATGAGATTTCGGAATTTCTTAGCACAGCTAATCCTAACTGGGCGTTAACAGATTTGAAAAGCATGATGCATACTCACCTTCAGTTGACCACTGATGAAGCTGTTAACAGGCTTAAAAAAGATTATGAATCGGATGTTAATTCATATGATGCACTTCATAAAGAAATTTTGGAAATGTCAGATATGCTTACATATGGGATAATTAAACAGTTTCCGAAAAAATTTAAATAATATTATGGAATTAAAAAAAATAATAAAATGGATAACACAAAAGAACAAAAGCTAAGATCGATTTACAGTCTGCTCAGAATAGTTTATGCCGTAGTACCAATTGTAGCAGGCTTAGACAAATTTACAAATTTGCTCACAAACTGGGAGATGTATCTGAATCCAAAGCTTACCGGTATGCTTCCTTTCACTCCGAGAACTTTTATGATGATAGTCGGAGTTATTGAAATTGCAGCAGGTTTGATTGTATTAATTAAACCCAAAATCGGTTCTATAATTGTTGCAGCTTGGTTAGTTTGTATTGCAATTAGCTTGTTTTTGAGCGGACATTATCTTGATGTTGCTGTCAGAGATCTTGTTATGGCTGTGGGAGCATTCACGCTTTTCAGCATTGCAGGAATATCTGAAGTTACCGAAAACAAATAACTGCTTTTTGATGTTAGGATATTATAAATTGATACATGACAGCAGGTGAGATAATAGGATTAGTAGGTTCATTTCTAGTGCTTATAGCTTATTACCCACAGATTTCCCACTTAATTAAGGAAAAGTGTTCTGCTGGAATCAGCAGGAAGGCATTTATAATTTGGCTGGTTTCTTCCTTTATGCTAATCATTCATTCAGTTTTAATTAATGACGTGATATTTATTTCCCTGCAGATGATAAATTTTATTGCAACAGCAGTTATTCTGATATTCGCCGCAAAGTATAAAAATAATGTTTGTGAATATCACAAAAACATGCTTTCAAGCACGCAAATAGATCAAAAAAATTAAAGTTATGATTTTATGGAACAGCACATTGTAAAAATATTATCAGTAGACCCGGTAACACATAATGTAAACCGTTACAGAGTTGAAAAGCCTGAAGGATATAAATTCACGCCGGGTCAGGCTACAGATGTTTCGATCAATTATCAAGAATTGAAAGATGAAAAGCGTCCATTTACATTCACAAGTCTTATTGAGGACAACTTTCTCGAATTTACGATTAAGAGCTATACAGATCATGAAGGAGTTACAAATGCATTAGGAAAACTAATAGAAGGTGATGAGTTAATAATTGGGGATGTCTGGGGAGCTATACATTTTAAAGGACCGGGAGTTTTTATAGCAGGAGGAGCAGGAGTTACTCCATTCATTGCAATTTTAAAAGATCTGAATAAAGTTCATAAAATTAACGGAAATAAGCTGGTGTTCTCAAATAAAACTACAAACGATATTATTTTAAAAGATGAGTTTGAAAAAATGCTTGGTAATAATTTTATTAATATAATCTCAGATGAAAAGACTGATAAGTATGAGACAGGTCATCTCAACAAGGAGATCTTAAAGAAGCATATTGAAAAATTTGATCAGTATTTTTATATATGTGGTCCTCCCCCTATGATAGATGCAGTTGAAGCAATGTTAAAGGAATTGGGAACAGATGAGAAATATATTGTTAAGGAAGATTTTAGTTAAAATCCTTAAACTCGCCAACTCCATGAACTTTTAATTACTTTTCTTTTGTAGATGTTACGACTAAAGATTTAAGACTAAAGATGAGTGAAAAATTCAAGACTGTTTGACTTTTGTAAACAACTGCTGACAGACTGCTGACAAGTGAGCGTCTTTTAAAAAAAGAAGCCCGATAAACAATTAATTTATCGGGCTTTGTTGTTGTGGAGCTAAACGGGATCGAACCGATGACCTCTTGCATGCCATGCAAGCGCTCTACCAGCTGAGCTATAGCCCCTGGTATTTATTAAAATAAAATTTCCTGTAAGGAATTTCAATTCATTAGCGTCAATTGGTTTTCATGTGTTTGCAAATAATAAGAAACATTCTTCTAATACTGCTTTTAAATTGACTTATAAAGAGGAATGTTAAATTTTTATTTGTCAGGAATTTGCAGAAAAATTAAGGAACGTTAAAATGGTTATTTTTAGTTATTTTTAGTATGGATGAGAATAAGCTAAAAAGGAATTTTTTCAAAGAATCTTCGTCGTTGATGATTACTACTTTTGATCAATTCATTGACGATAAAGCATTCAAGCTTGCTGCTGCATTGTCATACTATGCGGCATTTTCTCTTGGTCCTTTGTTGATCATTGTTCTGTCCATCGCCGGCTTTGTTTTCGGTGAAGAAGCAGCCAGAGGGCAGTTGTTTGGTGAACTCACCCGACTAATGGGAGCTGACAGCGCGATATTTATTGAAACAATTCTTAAAGGTGCTGCTAATAAATCCACCGGTATTTTTGCAACTATCTTCAGTATTATCCTTTTGATCCTGGGTGCATTAGGAGTTTTTATAGAGCTTCGTGAATCTTTGAATATTATCTGGGGAGTTGAACTAAAGCCCGGAAAGCCTTTTCTTAGCTTTATTAAAAACCGATTATTGTCTTTTTATATGGTTATTGCTACCGGTTTCCTTTTAATAATTTCTCTTGTAATTAATACTCTTATAAATCTTTTATATAATTATTTCGGACAGAAATATGGGAGTTTTCTTCCTACAGCTGATATAGTCAATAATATTCTTTCATTCCTGGTAGTAACAGTTCTATTTGCTCTCATTTTTAAAGTACTTCCGGATGTTGTTATTAAATGGAAATATGTCTGGTTCGGCGCAACTATTACTTCTTTATTATTCACTCTTGGAAAATATCTGATAGGAT
>JBBRMY010000204.1:0-3688 GCA_038230595.1 Ignavibacteria bacterium | reverse complement strand
AAGAGAATTGTCAAAAGATCTTTTAAAAATATCGAAGGGAATGTTCTTGCTCCAGTAAGATTGATTGGATAAATAATCATGGATGGCTGTTACATCCATTTTGTTTTTATCAGTAGTAAGGGTATAGTCGCCTCTTATTTGTTCTACGTTCATAAATAAAATTAAGAGGAATTTGTTTTAAAGGATATATATAATGACAGGCTGTTAACAAAGGTAATGGTGCAGGAGGCAGGTCAAAACCTGTTTATAAGGGCATCTCGATAAATTCTTTACTCATTAACAATATTTCTTATCATTCCACTGAATATCAAGCCGTGAAAAGGAAGAACTGAGAACCAGTACAACCTTCCTAAAATTCCTAATGGACGGAATGTCGCAGTCTGTATAAGTGTGTTCTTCTCATCGATCCTGAATTCCAGCCATGCTTCTCCGGGCAGTTTCATTTCTGCAAACAGAAGTAATCTTTTATTTTCTTTGCTTGCAA
The DNA here is from genome assembly GCA_038230595.1 of Ignavibacteria bacterium. Taxonomy (GTDB): domain Bacteria; phylum Bacteroidota; class Ignavibacteria; order Tepidaquicellales; family Tepidaquicellaceae; genus JBBRMY01. The sequence goes on along the minus strand of JBBRMY010000204.1, from coordinate 3,204 downwards.
GAAGTACTCTCCAGAAGTCAAGTGTTTCACCTGCGAATATTTCAGTGCTGCTTCTGCGGCCTCTTCTCATTCCAACTCCTCCGAAAAGCTGATCCATAAACCCTCGAACCTCCCATAGCCAATTACCAAAGTACCAGCCTGTCTTTCCGCCAATAGCCCATATCCTATTGAGAACTTCTTCAGTGTTCTTTACATTTCTTTTCCTTACATCTTTAAAGCAGCCTTCGACAGGGACTTCAATATATTTTGAAAGTCCTTTATTAATTATCGTACTTGTCTGCGCATCTTTCCAGCTTGATGCCACCTGGTTCTGTTCGATCTTTCCGAATGCAAGCTTAATAGATTCATCAAACCCGAGCAGATTAACATGAAGCTTTTCTGCCAGGTTATTTGGTTTTGCAATAACTTCTATCTTCATGCTTTTCACAAGATTTCTGGCAAGTGTATATGATGTCGAAGTTACGAAGTAAAGCCAGTAAGAAGAAAGATTGGGTGTCATAACCGGCACAATAAAAATTTTTCTTTTAAGTCCTCTGATCGCGGCAAATCTCAGCAGCATTTCTTTGTATGTTAATATATCAGGTCCTCCGATATCATAACTTTTGTTATAAGTTTCGTTTTTTCCAAGAACACCATTCAGGAATTCGACAACATTTCTGATAGCAATAGGCTGGCATTTTGTTAAAAGCCATTTCGGGGTGATCATTGCGGGAAGCTTTTCAACCAAATCACGCATTATTTCAAATGATGCACTTCCTGATCCAATTATAATACCTGCTCGTAAAGTTGTTAGTCCGAACGAAGAATCTAAAAGTATTTCCTCTACATTCTTCCTCGATTTTAAATGCTTTGATAACTTTGATTCATTAATAATTCCGCTTAAATAAATTACCTGCTTTGCATTTGTTTTCTGGATCCGCTCTTTGAAATTGTTTGCAGAAGTCTCTTCCATTTCTTCAAAGTCTCCGGATGTTGTCGACATTGAATGAATAAGATAATATGCTGCGTCGATATCGTCAGGAATTATTTCAAGAGATTCCTTATTCAGAAAGTCCGCTTCAATGACTGTTATTTTATCGCTTTTATATCTTTCAGAGTTGAACCGGCTTTTGTCTCTGACAGAGCAGACAACATAGTGTCCGTTTTCGATCAGAACAGGTAATAAGCGCTGTGCAATATATCCGGTAACTCCCGTAAGTAAAATTTTCAATTGAACAGATTTAAATAGATTAGATGATATAGTTAAAGTTGGAAAGGAATTGTACCTGTATAACTAAAAGTACGAAGGAAGCGTTCCTGAGGATTTAAATTGGATCTCAAAATGTAAAGGGACGGGAAAAAGATAATTTCTCTTTACTTAGACTTCTTTTTCTTTTTCGGTTCTTTTTTGATTGGCTTTGAAATTATTTCCCCTGAGTCAGCATTAATTCTGATATTTGCCTTTCCCGTTTTTGAGATCGTCCAGAATTCATATTCCCAAACTTCTTTTTTCTGTGAAAGCTTCCATTTCAGAACTTCATCTCCGGTATTTTCTTCAACTGATTTTTTCATTTTTGAAAGTAGCTGAATATTATTTCCTGGATATATTTCATATTCGAATGGACCTTCTTTAGATTCGAGAGATAACATATTGCCGGTCTTATTTTCAAGCTCAAGGATCATTCTACCCCCTTTTGGAGTAAGTATTTCTAATTCAACAAATGTACCTTTTTCACGGAATTTTCTTTCTGCTTTTATTATATCCCCTTCAATTATTTTATCTGCTATTTCAATAGATTGCATGAGAGAGATAGTTGAATCGTTTGAAGCAGAATAAGATACTTTGAGAAAAGAGAAAAATGTAATTATGAGTAAAATGGAAAACTTGCTCATTGTAAATAAATTAATTATGAATTTCGAATTTGGAATTATGAATAAAAAGATAAGAAATATTCTTTTGGAGTTCAAAATAAATAATGAAGGATATTGTAGGGACAGGTCGCGACCTGTCTCTACAGATTATGAAGGTAGCTTCCCGGATCTGAAAATGAAAACGAGGAAAATACAACTTTTAGATGGACGTTGGTGACATTCCGATAAATCGGAATTAAACACCAACGTCGGATTGAAAGTATATTGTAACCGGTAGGATTAAAAACCTAACGTGTCAGAATTTAGCATAAAAAAAACCCTGAAGGATTTCTTACCTTCAGGGTTGAACTGAATTTCAGAGGTTTAGCGCGGCAAATATCAGAACCTAATCTGACTTTAATCCATTTAATACTTTATCCTCTTATATCATAATACGTGTTAAGGTCTATATTAACAACTACTGATAATCAGAGACGCGCCTCCGTCAAAAAATTATTATCTATCATATGTCTCCTTTCCGGTTTCCCGATGTTTAATTGAACAGCAAAGTTGCTGAGCGTGTTAAAATTAGATTTTTTATAAGTATAAATCAAGAACTATTGTATACTGAATAATCTATAATAAAAATGCTCTTAAAATCGTTCCATCATAAATTATTTTTTAATAAAAAAGTGAGTTTAAACCGAAAATAGCATACGTTCTTTTATAAAGCCTTTTCAGTAAATTGTAATTGTCAGATTTTTATTATATGTTTTGTTCTTAGATGATCTTATGGCTAAGTACTTTTATCCTTTTCTTGCCTTTGTTTTTTCAGGCTTGGTAATTTTATCCTCTTGCTCTACTAAAGATAAAACAGTTGGCTCTACAAAGCTTTCCGGACAGGGACAAGATAAAGATCAGAACCAAAAAATTCAGACTGAAGCAGAAACTCCTGCTCGTACAGAAAAGCCCGGTGGCAAATATGAATTAAAAAACTTTCAGAGAACTTATAACAATTGTTTACCTGGTTCTGACAGCTGCACTTATATAAAGATATCTTATCAGCTTTTGAATGAAGGCTTTCAAAAAGATAAAATAAATAAAGCAATTACAGATTCGATCTCCGGTTATTCCTTTACATATGAAAAGCCGTTCAAAACTGTTGAAGAAAGCATGAAGTCTTTCATATCAGAATTTGAAAGTTATAAAAAAGATATGAAGTCTGCAGGAAATGCTGAATATCTGATGAACTGGAATTTCGATGAAAGTGGAAGAGTTGAATTTGATAACGGAAACATTCTAAGCTATTCAATTGCTACTGAATCTTTCACCGGTGGTGCTCACGGCTCAAATTATATTAATTATTATAATTTT
>JBBRMY010000203.1:0-3754 GCA_038230595.1 Ignavibacteria bacterium | reverse complement strand
TTGTTCCGTATGGGTGATTTTTTCGAAACATTCGAGCAGGATGCTATCACTGCTTCTAAGATCCTTGGCATCACTCTTACAAAGCGTTCTAACGGTTCTGCCTCGGAAGTACCGCTTGCAGGATTTCCTCACCACTCACTGGATAATTATCTTCCTAAATTAGTAAAAGCCGGACAGCGCGTTGCCGTCTGCGAGCAGCTGGAAGATCCGAAGTTCGCAAAAGGAATTGTAAAGCGTGACGTTGTTGAGGTTGTTACTCCCGGCGCAACTTATAATGACAAGCTTCTTGACCAGAAATCAAATAATTTTCTCGCTGCAATATATCTAAAAGACAATATCTGCGGATTTTCTTTTTGCGATGTTTCCACAGGGGAATTTGCTGCATCAGTTTTTCATACGAACAATCTTTCAGAGCATCTCGATACTATCAATCCATCAGAGATCTTAATTCCAAAAAGAGAGCGCGAAAAAATATTTAAGCTGATAGGATATGATCCAGATCAGATGTTTAACGAAGAGCAGAGAAAGCTGATGTTCACGAAAACCGATGACTGGGTTTTCAATCTCGATTTTGCAAAGGAAGTTCTAACATCTCATTTCGGAACGCAATCACTTAAAGGATTCGGAATTGATGAAATGCCGGAAGCGGTTATAGCTGCAGGCTGTGTGCTTAATTATCTGAACGAAACTCAGAAAAACAATCTTCCGCACTTAAAGAAAATTTATAATTACAGCTTTTCAAATTATATAATCCTCGATCCTTCAACAAAGAGAAATCTTGAGATAACTTCGTCGATGAGCGATACTACCCGCGAAGGAACGCTCATTTCTATTCTCGACAAGACACAGACTGCCATGGGAGGAAGACTTCTTAAGCGCTGGGTGTCCCGACCGTTAAAAGATAAAGAAGCTATACAAGCGAGACTGGATGTTGTGAATGTTTTTTTTGAAAACAAAGTTGACCGCCGTCTCATAACTGAAGAGCTGAAATCCATTGCCGATCTTGAAAGGCTTATCTCAAAAGTTTCTACAGGACGCGCTGTTCCGCGCGATATTCTTCAGTTGAAAATTTCTTTAATGAAAATTAATGAAATAAAAAAGAAGCTAGGGGCATTTAATTCAAAAAGAATTCAGGATATACGAAATTCGCTTGAAGAACTAAATGACGTCATCGATAAAATTGCAAAGTGCATTAACGATAACTATCTGCACGGAAGCGACAGTTACGGAGTCATCAACAAAGGATTCAATGAGAAGCTTGACGGCCTGAAGGATATTCAGATAAACGGAAAGACATGGATGGAAAATTATACTGGCCGCGAAAAAAAGCGAACGGGAATAAGTACTCTGAAAGTTGATTTCAACAAGGTCTTCGGATATTATATAATTGTTTCAAAAGGACAGGTCGATAAAGTTCCGGCTGATTATGTAAGGAAGCAGACCTTGGTGAATGCCGAGCGATATATAACTGAAGAGCTGAAAGAATACGAAGATAAGATCCTGAACGCTGAAGAAAAAATTAATGATCTCGAAAATAAAATTTTTCTCGAACTGAGAAATTATATTCTGGATTATGCTGATCCTGTTCAAAAAAATGCAGCACTGATAGCTGAACTTGATACTCTCATTAGCTTTGCAGAAGTTTCTGATCAGTACGGATATGTAATGCCTTCGGTGAATGACGGAAATAAAATTATTATTAAAGATGGTCGACATCCTGTTATTGAGAGGCTTCTGCCTGCAGGCGAAAAGTATGTTGCAAACGATACGTTCCTTGATAATGAAACTGATCAGATCCTTATTATCACCGGACCGAATATGAGCGGTAAATCTAGCTATCTCCGCCAAACAGGTTTGATAGTTCTTCTGGCGCAGATAGGCTGCTTTGTTCCTGCGGGAAAAGCTGAGATTGGAGTTGTCGATAAGATATTCACGCGTGTCGGAGCATCGGATAATATTGCAAAAGGGGAGAGCACCTTTCTTGTTGAAATGCATGAAGCTGCAAACATCACAAATAACGCAACTGCAAAGTCACTGATACTACTTGATGAGATAGGAAGAGGAACAAGTACGTATGATGGAATTTCTATAGCATGGGCGATGACAGAGTTTTTTCATGGAGATCCTAAAGTCCGCGCAAAGACTTTGTTCGCTACCCACTACCATGAGCTGAATGCCCTTGCCGACATGTATGAGCGGATAAAGAATTACAGAGTTGAAGTAAAGGAATATAATGACAAGGTAATTTTTCTGAGAAAAATAAATGAAGGCACTGCTGATCACAGTTACGGAATACAGGTAGCTCAGATGGCAGGTCTTCCGGATTCGATCACAAAACGCGCAAAGGAAATACTGCATACACTTGAAGACAAGGAATACCGCAGAAAGCACAAAGACGACTTGCAGATAAGTCTTTTTGAAATGGAAAAGCCGGATGAGAATATCGAAAGCCTGAGAAAGATAATGACTGACGTCAACCCCGACAACACAACACCTATGGAAGCACTTAGGATATTGAAAGAGTTAAAAGAGCGATTTAAAAAATAATTATCCGTCTTTGTTTTGCAAACTACTTAGAAATTAAAGCCAATCCATCCACACACTCTGATCAACAAACGGCACTTCGTTTTTATTACAAATATTCATTGTGTGTCCGGTTCCACCTGAGCGAGGATTTGAAAAATCGTCATAAAAAATTGCGAATGATGCCGGCATGACCTCTTCGGTACCAATAACTTTAATGGTGTCTCTTATTATGTAAGCAGCTTTGATAGAATATCTGTCAATATCTCCTGAAACATATTTGTCGATGAGTGTCCCCATTTTTTTATTCTGCTTAGACTGATAAACTACTTCAGGCTCGGCAACCAGATTGATCCTGTCCACTGAAATTGTTTCAAATGCCAGGTTAGTTTTTTTTCTGTGATCATGATAAGGGGTAATAACCTGCAGCCTTTCCTTATCAACCGATGAAACACCTTCAGAAAAATACAGATCTGCCCCTCTAGCATTTCCACTTCGAAAAAGAACTTGCTTTGTCCGGGAGGCAAGTATTCTCCCAAGATCGATAAGCCTAGGCTTGTCTTCATCGGCAACATCTCGCTTACCCTCAAGGAGAACAATGGAATTTATTATATCGTATTTTTTTATAAAGTGGTCGAGTGTCATATTATTATATCACTTTCACAAACTCTTTAGCATTATCAACTCTGACTAAAAGAGTTTTTGTATATTTTTTTATTCCAAATGCTTTTATGACTTCAATCGGTTCTATAAAATAAAATGCTACGTTAGGCTTTTCAAATTTTAGTAATGTCAGTTTAACAGCATCATCTTCTTTTATAGAATTTATTATTTCCACCCGTGAAATATTTTCCAATGCGACTAGAGCATCTCCGCCCAGCAATCCGCTTCGAAAAAGAATTTTATCGCCGTTTATGACATGTGAACGCGCACTCATGGCTCTGATATGAGCTAGCAGCTGAAGACAAGTGTAAAGGCTTAACCCTGTTAATATCCATGCAGCGGTCTTGCTCCACATTAGAAATAAAAAGTGCATACCTGCAGTTTCTATGACAAGCACACCGAGAATTGTATAAAGAATCGGAACGATGCCGTTCTCTTTGTTTGAACTGAACCTTGTTTGATCATCTATACTTTTATCTTTTCTGGTGAAGATGTAATAGAAAACTGATACTTCAGAAGCCAGCGCACTTGCAAGCTTTTCATTCCCAAAGACTGTTCTTAATACTTC
>JBBRMY010000202.1:0-3804 GCA_038230595.1 Ignavibacteria bacterium | reverse complement strand
ATATATCACGAGATTTTGCTCCTTTAGAGGATAGAGTTAGATCAATTATCAAAGTAGAAAAGGAAGCTCCCGAGATTTTTATCAATGCACGTAAGAATCTTGATGAAGTTCTTCCAAAACCTTTTGTTCAGATCGCAATTAGTGTTGCAAAGGGTTCTGCCGATTTTTTAAGTAAAGATCTGGTAGAAGCTTTAAAAGATGTAAATAATACGGAACTGATGAATGAATTTAATACTTCCAATAACAGAGCAATAAAGGAATTGAATGATTATGCTTCTTATCTTGAAACGGAAAAGCTCCCAAAGGCGGATAATAATTTTGCACTCGGTAAAGAAAAATATCAAAAGATGTTGACAGGCGGAGAATTAATTAATTACACTCCTGAACAGATCTTAGAGATAGGTATGAAGCATTTGAAAGAAGAACAAAATAAATTCAAGGAAGTTGCTTATAAGATCGATCCAACCAAAAAGCCAATTGATGTTTTTAAAGAAATCCAGAAAGATCATCCAACTGCAGAAAATCTTATCAGTGAGACAAAGAAAAATCTTGACGGGATAAGAGAATATCTGATAACAAATAAAATCGTAACTATTCCGAGCAATGTAAAAGCTATTGTTATGGAGACTCCACAATTTGCAAGAGCCACAAGCTTTGCTTCAATGGACACTCCCGGTCCTTTTGAAAAATCTACACAGGCATTTTATTATGTTACACCTGTAGAATCAAGCTGGAATGCAAAGCAAAAAGAAGAATGGCTGACTGCATTTAATTATTACACTACAGATGTAGTTTCTATACATGAGGCTTATCCTGGTCATTATATTCAGTTCCTTCATGTGAATGCATCCGATGCTTCAAAGCTGCAAAAAATATTTGGAAGTTATGCATTCTCAGAAGGTTGGGCACACTATTCGGAGCAAATGCTTATCGATGAAGGGTATGGTAAGATCAAAGGAAAGAAAGCTGCGTTAAAGTACAGGCTTGCACAGCTTGATGAATCTCTGCTAAGATATTGCAGACTATGTGTCTCGATAATGATGCATACTCAAGGGATGACAGTAGAAGAAGGTACAAAATTCTTTACAGACAATTGTTACTATGAAGAACATCCTGCACATTCAGAAGCTTTGAGAGGTACTTTTGATCCCGGTTATCTGTATTATACTCTCGGAAAGTTAATGATCTTTAAATTGAGGGATGATTACCAAAAGCAGGAAGGAAGCAATTACTCACTTCAGAAATTTCATGATGAATTGCTGAATCACGGCACACCACCATTGCCATTATTAAGAGAGGTTATGCTAAAGGATAAAAACATTTGGAAAGATATTTTATAAATTTTATTTTTATCAGTCTATAGCAAATATAACATCACGCACATACTGAATTCTTCTGGAAATCTTTTAGGGTTTCAGAAACAGAATATAAAAAAAAACCTCTATAAGAGGTTTTTTTTATGAGAATAATATTTTATTATTTTTAAAATTCGCCCGGGAGATGCTTTCCTTTATTTTTGATCTTTACAATACCCATAAAATCAAAAACTTTTATCACATAGTATAAAGGATCGATCTCATACCATCTTACGCCAAAGTTAGCACTTGATGGAAATTTATGATGGTTATTATGATAATCTTCACCCAGCATTAAAAAATCTACAGGCATAAAATTACGGGAAGTGTTATTTGTTTCATAACTTCTGTAACCATATTTATGAGCAAACCAGTTTATTATGGAGCCATGTACTGGTCCCATTAGAACGTGAATAGGAATAAGCAGATAAAGCCACCAATAAGGAGCATAGATTATATAAACCGTGGTATAAAGAGCTGCAAAGATCAATCTGTTAGTTAAAGACTGACCCCAGATATCAAGTGAATGCCATTGAGGAAGATTTTTTGTGAATCTTTCTTCCACTTCAACTCTGTAATCCATTATGTCAGCATAGACTGTTTTTGTATGCCACATCATAGCAAAAACATTCTTGAAATACTTTGGTGAATGCGGATCTTTTTCAGTATCAGCGTACGCGTGATGCATTCTATGCATAGTTGCATAAGCACGTGCACTCAGATATGAAGAGCCTTGTGTGATATAAGCAAAAATATAAAAGAATCTTTCCCAAAACCTGCTCATAGTGAAGGCTCCGTGAGATGCATAACGATGTTGAAGGAACGATTGGGAAAAAAGGGAAAGATACCAATGTGCTACGAAAAATATTATTATGACTACCATTAATCTACATGTTTAAATTTAATCAGACATTTCTACCAAATATGAACATAGGAACCACACACTGGTAAGAAAAAGCATTTGTATAGATGTTAAACCTAATGAATTATAAAAAGTTCATCAACGATTTAAACTAAGTTAATGTACACAATACTATACAGTCATATTAGTCAAATAAGCCCATAACCCAAAAACTTTCAGAAGCCAGATTATAACAAATATAACAACAACTGCATTGAGAATTCTTTTTATAGTGGACTGCATAGGAATATAGTTTATCAACCATAAAACTACTCCTACTACAATTAGAGTTAAAACTATTGTAATTATTGGCATAATATTTTAATTAAATTAAAAAACAAATTATTGAAGTATCTAAATATAAAAGTAATTAAAAGCTTTTAAAATTCCATTTAAATCGACAATTTCTCATTAAATATTAATAAATGAAACATTATAGGGATATCATTGTTAAATTATATATAAATGCAAAATTCTTTTGCATTATAACGTTCCATTAAATAAATTATACATGAAAATATTTAAAACTTTTTTTCTTTTACTTATAACAATAGTATTTATTCAAAATTCTTCTTCAGCACAGGTTAGTTTTTCCGCAGGACCGTCGATCGGAATTACTATTCCATCCGGAGATTATTCAGGTTCTACACTTGATTATTATGCAGGCACAAAATACGGTTTAAGCTCAGGTGTAAATTTCGGAGCAGTTGTCAGAGCTAATTTAACTGCACTTAATTTGAAATTAAAAGTAAACTATTCTTCTTTAAAAAACTCGGGCAATTCACAAGCAGGTCAGGGAGATATACAACTAAAGCAAAATTTACTTATGATATCAGTAGGTCCTGAATACAGGATCTCAATTCCAGGCTCACCAATAAAGCCTTACATTGGTGCAAATCTAGTTTATACCTCTTTCAGCGGTGAGACCGCTTTTAAAGATGTAGCAAGAGTACCGACAGGAACTCAACAACTGCAATCTGCTTCTCGCACAGGACTTGGATTAGATCTGGGTGTAATGTTTGCAGTCGGCACTAAGAGCATGCTTGATCTGGGACTAAGCTATAATGCACATAATTTGTTTGGAAAAAGCTTTACCGGCGGAGACGCAAGAGTAGATTCTTATACTTCCTTAAATGATGAAAAGGACCCGGCATTTGGAGGGGATAAGCATCCGATAGGTAGCAGCAGAACCATATCTACATTGCAGTTTAACCTGTCATATTTGTTTAATCTATAAAGAATAATTTCTGAAATAATTTTTAAAATTCAAAAGGCTGAAAAAATAATTTTTCAGCCTTTTTTCTTTCTACAAACAGGTCGCTCCTACGGAGCTAAAATGATATGTTATTACTTTCTACAAACAGACCGATCTTACAGAGCTAAATGGGATATGTTTTTTCTTTCTACAAACAGAGCGCTCTACGGAGCTAAATGTATATGTTTTTTCTTTCTACAAACAGACCGATCCTACGGAGCAAAATGTATATGTTTTTTCTTTCTACAAACAGACCGATCCTACGGAGCAAAATGTATATGTTTTTTCTTTTT
>JBBRMY010000201.1:0-3883 GCA_038230595.1 Ignavibacteria bacterium | reverse complement strand
TTAAACTTAGTCTTGAGGTATTGCGTCAGTACTATTTATCTACTCTTCATTTTTTCAAGCATATTTCACTCACTACTTCTTTCCGCCTCCTCCTTAATGAATAAATCTGAATAGCTTAGATTGCTTTTTTTTTCTTCTCCATATAATAAGAGTTCTGTTTAATTTCGATTGAATATTTCAGTAAACCTGCTTTCATTACTCCTTGGCTCTCAGATCATCCCACTCACTTTATTCATTTCATTCCTCTCTCATAATTGGTAAATTATAACTTAAACACATACATGGGTTTTAGAATTGAACACGATACAATGGGGGAAGTTAAAGTCCCCTCAGATAAATACTGGGGAGCGCAGACTCAGCGTTCAAAAGAAAATTACACTATCGGCGGAAATTTAATGCCGAAAGAAGTAATAGAAGCTTTTGCAATTTTGAAAAAAGCCGCAGCTATGGCAAACACAGAATGTAAAGTTCTCGACTCTTCTAAAAAAGATGCAATCGCAAAAGTCTGTGACGAAATTCTTGCCGGAAATCTTGACTGTGAATTTCCGCTTGTAGTGTGGCAAACCGGCTCAGGCACTCAGTCGAATATGAATGTAAATGAAGTTATAGCAAACCGATCTCATGTTCTAATGGGTGGCAAATTAGGAGAAAAGCTGCCTGAGGAAAAAGTTTCGCTTCACCCAAATGACGATGTAAATAAATCACAATCTTCAAACGATACATTTCCGACTGCAATGCACATTGCAGCTTATAAAATACTTGTTGAGAATACTATTCCCAACATTAAGAAGCTTAAGAAAACACTCGAAAAAAAATCGAAAGATTTCATGTCAGTTGTTAAGATTGGAAGAACGCATCTTATGGATGCAACTCCTCTGACTCTTGGACAGGAATTTTCTGGTTATGTTTCACAACTTTCTCATGCAGTTAAGACAATTGAAAACTCATTGGAACACCTTTCTGAGCTTGCTTTAGGCGGTTCTGCCGTTGGCACAGGATTGAACGTTCCTTCAGGTTATGATGTTATAGTAAGTAGATATATTGCAGAATTAACGGGTTTTCCGTTTAAGACTGCAGAAAATAAATTCGAATCTTTAGCAGCTCATGATGCAATCGTTGAAGCTTCGGGCGCATTAAAAACTGTAGCTGTAAGCTTGATGAAAATTGCCTCAGATATCAGGCTGCTTGCTTCGGGTCCGCGAAGCGGAATAGGGGAAATAACAATTCCTGAGAATGAGCCGGGCTCATCGATAATGCCGGGAAAAGTAAATCCCACTCAGGCAGAAGCAATGACTATGGTCTGCTGCCAGGTAATCGGAAACGATGTAGCTATTTCGACTGGTGGAATGAACGGGCATTTTGAGCTGAATGTTTTTAAGCCAATGATGATCTTTAATTTTTTGAACTCTGCAAGGCTGATAGGTGATGCATGTGATTCATTTGACAAGCATTGCGCAGTTGGCATTGAGCCGAATTATCCAGTGATCAACAGGCATCTTGAAAATTCACTCATGCTTGTGACTGCTTTGAATACTCATATTGGTTATGAGAATGCAGCGAAGATCGCAAAGAAGGCTCATAAGGAAAATAAAACACTGAGAGAAGCAGCTATAGAACTTGACCTTCTCACAGACGAAGAATTCACACAGAAAGTTGATCCGAAAAAAATGGTCGGAAACTTAAAATTATAAATAAAGTTTAACTTGTAGAGACGTGATGCTCGCGTCTCAATTTAAAGTAGTCAATGTACAGACCACAATTGCGGGTCTGAGATTTACCTGGGTGGTATTGTTGAATAACCACTCCCTTTCCACCTCCTAGAAAAAGGAGGGGGAGTATTGAAAAAAAATTAAAATAATTATAAAAATAATATGCTAAGATTCAAAGCAGATAGAAAAAGCTTAATATTCATGTTCATTACAACAGCACTGCTTGTTGTTCAATGGAATTACACAGGATTTAATATTTTCCTTTTCGGGCTTACTTTATTCATGGGAGTAACTGTTGCAGTTATGACTCATAATCATAACCATCTTCCTATGTGGAAAAATAAGCAGCTGAACATCCTTACGGATCTCTGGTTGACAGTTTTCTACGGCTTTCCGGTTTTTGCCTGGATACCGACACATAACAAGAACCATCACAGACTTAATAACCGTGAAGGGGATTATACTATAACATACAGAGTAAGCGAAAAAAATAATCTGCTAACGCTTATTTCATATCCGACAATAAGCAGTTATTACCAGCAGAAGGCGATCGCAATTTATCTGAAAGAGCAGTGGGCTAAAGATAAAGAGAAATTTATCCTTTCAATACTTCAGTATGTATTTTTAGGAGCATGGCTAGCATTCTTTTTTATTATGGATTGGAAGAAAGCTTTGCTTTATATTTTCATACCACAGCAGTTTGCTTTGTTTAGTGTGCTTGTATTCAACTATGTTCAGCACGTTCATGCTAACGAAGAGTCAAAATATAATCACTCAAGAAATTTTGTTGGTGCGCTTAACTGGTTTCTTTTCAACAACGGACTTCATACCGTCCACCATGACAGAGCCGGTTTACACTGGAGCGAAGTACCTGCAGCGCATGATAAAATAAAAGACAGGATCGACCCGATCCTTTTAGAGCAAAGTTTCTGGTGGTATATATTCAGAGTATATTTCCTCGGCATATTTACTGCAAAGTACAGAACCAATTCTCAGCGTCTTGAAAGACAGCTTAAAGAAAGAGAAGAAAAAGAAAGAGCTATGGCTCATGAAAAAGCAGGAATTCAAATGGGAAACTCTGCTGCATTTGAAATGATGAATAAAGAATAGAAATTGTAGAATTGTAAGATTTGCGTCTCGAATATAAAAATAAAAGGGTATCATTTATGATACCCTTTTTTATTTAACACTTGTTTTGGAGTTTATACCTGGTACTTCAGCGTGGAAGGTAAAAAGGTTATGACGCAGGAGTGTCGTAACCAGAAAATAAATGATTGTCGTCCCCAAATGCTTTTATCGGGGATCCCGTAAATCAATGATAGAAATTTATTGGATGCATTGTATTTTCCTCTTTCCTACGCTTCGGCGTGGGAACGTAAAAAAAAAAGAGACGCTTTTGCGTCTCTTTTTAAAAGTAAAGGTTACGACGCAAGAGCGTCGTAACCAGAAAATATATTCTCAAGAATATTTCTAAAACAAATCTTTCACTTCTTTTTCAAAATCTTTATATTTTTGTTTACCAATTAATCTTGTTACGAGCTTGCCGTTCTTATCATAGATAAAAGTTGTTGGCAAGGCACCGTCCCATGTACTATCGATGTAATTAATCAGCTTTTCGTCTTTATCAAATCCATTTGAGTAGGTTTGGAAATCTACTTCCTGCAGCTTTAAATATTTTGGAGCATTTACTGTCAGATCTTCGTCAACATCGAGTGAGTAAAATATTACTTTCAGTCCATTGTTCTTATATTTTTTGTAAAGCTTTACGATTTCAGGAAATTCCTCCTTGCATGGCGCGCACCAATATGCCCAGAAATTCAAAACAATGATATTGCCTTTGTTCTCAGCGAAAATGCTGTCCATTGTTGTTTTGTTTGCAGGGATAATGGTAACGGAATTTATTTCCTGTGAATAGGAATTGGAGAAACTAGATGATAAGCAGAGAATTATAAATAGTGTTAATAAAATTGTTTTCAAATGGGTTGGTATGATTATGTTTGTTTATATATTATACTATGAGATGAAAGAAACGTTCCGGGAGTTTAAGTCAGAATAAAAAAAAAGGGCAGGTCACGACCTGCCCGTACAGTTTTTATTCTGCTTTCACTAATACTCTGCCTTCAGCGGCGATGAAGTTGTATTAAATTGTTCGTTCTCGCTTCGCGGAAGTCGGG
>JBBRMY010000200.1:0-3952 GCA_038230595.1 Ignavibacteria bacterium | reverse complement strand
TTGTTAAAGGCATTCATAGTGTTTAGCAGGGAATTATTACAAAAGTTTTCAAGGCAATCAAAATAAACAGGCATCATTTTTTTTATTGTCTCTATTTCTTTATCGCTGAATCTTCCAAGAACAAAATCGATCATTCCTTCTTTTGTAACTTCCTGCTCTGTTCCTATCCCGACTTTCACCCTGGGATATTCATCAGAATTGAGATGATAAGTAATACTTTTTATTCCGTTATGCCCTGCATCGCTCCCGCTTTGCCGGACTCTGATCGTTCCTAACTGAAGATAAAGATCATCGTAAACTACTAAAATATCTTTTGCATCGGTTCCAAAAAGCTCAGTGGCTTGCTTTACCGCTTCACCGCTGTTATTCATATAGGTCACAGGCTTGATCAGCTTTACTTCTTCATTACTGATCAGAATATCTGTTTCGTACCAATCGCCTTTGCCTGCTTTAAAAGAAGCTTTGTATTTGCCGGCAAAAAGATCTGTGATAATGAAGCCAATATTGTGCCGTGTCAGTTCGTATTTCGAACCTGGATTTCCTAAGCCAAAAATTAATTTCAAACGATTAATTCCAACAAAGAATTATTTTTTATCTTCTTCTTTCTTACCCTTTGTTACAACTTCAGGCTCTTTAACTGCATCTGCGCCCGGAACTACTGCTGCTACTTCCTGTACCGGCGGAATTACTGCAACTACTGCTGCATGAGGATCATTCATAATTCTTAATCCATCATATTTCAGATCAGAAACTTTAATTGAATGTCCGATCTCAAGAGCTTCTATATTGATATCAATATGTCCGGGAATATCTTTTGGAAGACATGCAATATCCAGCTTGTGAATAATGTGCTGAAGAACGCCGTGATCTCTCATAACACCGATCGCATTTCCGACTAAATGTACTGAAACTTCAAGATGAATTTCTCTTGTAGAATCTTCCAGTCCGAAAAAGTCAAAATGAATAGGCTTTTCTGTTATTGGATGGAACTGAACATCTTTCATGATGCACTTTAAAGAATCTACTCCGCCTTCTACAGAAAGACTGAATGTATTAGCATCCTTTGTATAAATAAGCGGCCTTAAAGCAAGCTCATTTACAGCAATAGGAACGTTTTCTCCCTTTAATCCGTAAAGAATTCCCGGGACCATTCCTTTTTTGCGAAGGTTTGTGTTTGTTGATCCTTTATGATCTGTTCGCTTGGTGGCACTGATATTAATATCTGGCATAATGTAATTTTACAAAAATTATTAGTAAACATATAAGATACCGATTTCCTCCATATTTATCAATCCATAATTGGTGGAAATTACATCGGATAATATATCTTTTTATCTTCTTTCCAATCCCATAATTGCATGAAACATCGGGATAAAAGCTTATTTCTTTTTATTCTTTAGAGATTCTACTTTTTTTGCTTTTGCTTTTGTTTTGGTCTTTCTGTGCTTTTTCAGAGCTGTTTTTTTTGCTTTGTTCATTTTTATTATATTATTTGATTATTTTATTTTTAATTACTTAAGCGATAGTGATCTCTTTTGAAAGATAAACATCCTGAATGGTATTTAATAGCTCAATACCTTCGGATTCAGGTTTCTGAAAGGCTTTTCTTCCTGAAATAAGACCTGTTCCGCCTGCTCTTTTATTTATAACAGCAGTTCTGACAGCTTCTTTTAGATCGTTAGCGCCAACTGAAGCACCGCCTGAATTAATCAGACCGCTTCTTCCTGAATAACAATTCAGCAGCTGGTATCTTGTAAGATCGATAGGATTATCAGTAGTCAGCTTTGAATAAACAAGGGGACTTGTCTTTCCGAATTTAAGAGCATTGTATCCTCCGTTATTTTCAGGAAGCTTTTGCTTTATGATGTCAGCCTGAATTGTAACTCCAAGATGATTTGCCTGTCCTGTTAAGTCAGCTGAAACTGAATAGTCTTTATCTCCTTTTACATTAAAAGCATTGTTCCTCAAATAGCACCATAGAACAGTAGCCATTCCAAGTTCATGAGCATATTCAAATGCTTCAGATACTTCTATTATCTGCCTTGCTGATTCTTCCGAACCAAAATATATAGTAGCACCAACTGCAACTGCTCCCATATCAAATGCCTGGTCAATGCTGCCGAACATTATCTGGTCAAATTTATTCGGATAAGTAAGAAATTCATTGTGATTGATCTTCATTATGAACGGGATCTTATAAGCATATTTCCTTGAGCACATACCAAGTACTCCCAGTGTTGATGCAACTGCATTGCAGCCGCCATTAATTGCAAGCTTAACAATATTTTCCGGATCAAAGTAAGCAGGATTAGCTGCAAAAGAAGCTCCTGCAGAATGTTCAATACCCTGATCAACAGGAAGTATAGAAACGTATCCTGTTCCCGCAAGTCTACCTGTATTAAAGATCATGTTCAGATTTCTGAGAACATTGGGGCTTCGGTCAGACTGAACCATCACCCTGTCTATAAAATCCGGACCGGGAAGGTGCAGAGTATCTTTTGAAACAGTTTCGCATTTGTGAGTCAGAAGGGATTTGTGTTCCTTTCCGAGCAATTCAGTAATTTTATCTATCATGGTAAAGATTTAATTATAATTTTTAAGTTTTACTTTAAAATATCAACTCTATCTGTATATCGATCTTTCTTTCATCCTTTGCAACAAAATACTTTTTGTCAGCGAAAAGTGATGCAGCTCTTATAATTCCCAAAGCATAAGTTTTGTTACCTTCAGTAATAGATGAAGAAATAAATCCAACTTCTTTACCTGCCTGATTTTGCCTGTGAGGAGGAAGTTCGGCTTGTTCTTCTCCTAAAAAAACTCTATCACCTTTAGTTATTAATACATCTGAAACAATCTTTACAAGCTTTTTTGGAATTTTTCCCTGTGAATCAAGCCTTGCAATTACTTCCTGTCCGATATAACAGCCCTTGGTATAGGAGATAAGCTCTTCGAAATTAAGCTCTTTCGGATTTATAAGATCATTGAATTCATTTTTTCCTTCACCAATTCCCATTTTTATCCTGAATAGTTCATATTCATCTTCACCAAGCTTTAGCAGTTCAGGGAAAAGATCTTTTATAGGAAGAATATTTTCTTCAGTTGTATAAATTAAGAACTTCTGATACTTAAAATTATCTTTTAAAAGAAAAGAATGTGATTCTTTTGAAATGTATTTATTATCTGAAGGAATACCTCCGAAATATTCTGACAATCTTTTTTCAACATCTGCATCATCCGAAACAATTATTACTGAATGAAAATGGTTCTGAGAAATTGTAAGTGCAACATCATCCATAATAATGTATTTCTCAAGATGAGCTATCAGGATTTCTTCATAGTGCTCAGTGTTAAGCAGCAAAGAGCTTTCTTCTTTTTCAATAATATTAACAATATCAACAATTCTTCCTTTATCAGAGGTGAAGATCGTTCTTGCCCATTCATTTGGCTTCAGATCTTTAAGTTCAGCAGTTGACATACGATTAAAAAAATCAACCCTGTCCTTGCCTGTTGCGAGTACTGTACCGCATTTTTTTGTAAAGAAAAAGCTATCCAATATCAGTTAAAAGTATTTATTTGAAATGAGGTATATCGCGAAAATCAAAAGTAAAACAGCTATCAGGATCAGAACAGAGAGTAAAACTATTTTTTTAAAATAATTAACCTTTTCAGCCTGATTAATTCTCGCTATATGAGGATCCACTCCGTTTGTGGAAACTTTTGGCTGAACTATTACTTTCTGTATATTTTTTGAGTCCAATTAAAGAATATAATGATTTTACCCATGAATTTAAATGGAGGAAGATTTGCTTTTAAGAAGTGGGGCGCGAGCATGAGATCTCTTCAAAAATATATAAAATAAGAATAAAAACCTCTAATCCATTCCCATTTTAAATTCATGTTATTTTACTTATATTATAGATTAAATATTTTTAAAAGACGAAATGACTTCACA
>JBBRMY010000199.1:0-3957 GCA_038230595.1 Ignavibacteria bacterium | reverse complement strand
GGACAATACTTGTTTAAGATGCAATTACTTCCGGAACGATCGGTACTAATCCGAACGCAATTATAAACCGGGAATGGAATATTACTCCTTCAACACTTACAGGGAATACTGCAAGCTTATCACTTCAATGGAACGAAGCATCTGATGAAGGTTCTTCATTTAACAGATTCGGTTCATTGAGCGTAGCTCACTTTGACAATTCTGTTAGCGGAAACGGATGGTTCCCTTATTCATCATCACCTGAACAGACAGGAACAGTTACAGGTTCACATTTTACAACAGTACCAAATATGACATCCTTCTCGCCATTTGCTATAGCAAATGACGGACCATTACCTGTTGAACTTGCTTCATTTACTTCCACTTTAACCGGAAGAGAAGTAAAGCTTTCATGGGTAACAAATACTGAAATTAATAATTCAGGATTCGATGTTGAAAGAGCTTTCGTCGGCACAACCAACTCTGTTTGGTTAAAAGTTGGTTTCGTTTATGGTAATGGAACATCATCTGTTTCTCATTCTTATACTTACTCTGACAGAAACGTTACTTCCGGAACATACAGCTATAGACTGAAACAGATTGATAATAACGGTAACTATAAATATTATAATTTATCAAATGAAGTTATCATAGGCGTACCAACTCAGTTCAGCATCAGCCAGAACTATCCTAATCCTTTCAACCCGACTACGAAGATAAATTATGATCTTCCATTCGATAGTAAGGTTTCTATAGTATTGTTTGATCTGACAGGCAGACAGGTTGCTTCGATATTAAACTCATCACAGCAAGCAGGATACCAGACAGTAACATTCAACGGAACTAATCTTGCAAGCGGAACTTACTTCTACCAGATAATTGCAAGTGGTGAAAATCAAAGCTTCAGCAAGACACTGAAGATGGTGTCGGTGAAGTAAAAATTTAAAATCATTGTCGTCCCCGAATGTTTTTATCGGGGATCCCAAAATCTAAAGCCCGATGAACAAAATTCATCGGGCTTTTTTATAAAAAGAGTTTCCTCTCGTTCCTACGCTCCGGCGTGGAAGCGTATAATCAAAATCCGCTGAACGAAAGTTCAACGGTTTTTTTTTGTATTTCTCGGAGAACCTCCCCCTGCCCAAATAAAAATAAAAAGCTATCCGTCGCATTCGCGACGAACCTTGAAGATAAGGAGGGGGATTTATTGGGGTTTTTTGTATTAAGATCACTTTGTGTATTATCCTTAAGAAGTGGCAAAGCTTCCGTTGCTCCGCAACAGTCCCCGATAGACACATTCGGGGAATCATGCTCTTAGAGCAGAGGACTTTTTTATTTTTACGTTACGAAGCACGAGCATAGAAAAGAGGAAAAGACAAAGCTTCCGCAGCTCTGCAACAGTCCGTTAAAAGCATGCGGAAAAATAAAAGTAATTTTTTTTCGATAATACAAAACTTATCCGCTTTTTAATTGTTTTAAAAACGATATTTTAAATATCAATAAATTAAATTTTATTACAGATTTTTAAAGGACTAACTTCTATATATTATTGATAGTTATGTGATAAATCAACAACCTCCTGCACAAAAGTGTACTTTTTTGTTAGGATTCTGTTAGGATTTTTTTTTAATTACACTTATACATTTATAAATCTCAAATAAAAAAACATAGAGCCAAAATGAAAAAAATCTTATTGCTTTTAGCTGTAGTATTTTGCTTATCTGCTTCGATGGAAGTGAAAGCGCAATATTATATTAATGAAAGTTTCGATGCTGTAACTTTCCCTCCTACGGGATGGACAACAAAACTATACTTGGGTACCGTAAATTGGGTAAGATCAACTACAGCTCCGCGTTCCGGTGCAGGTGTAGCATTTGCAAATTATGGACCTGTAGCCGGTAATAGAACCTGGTTAGTTACACCACAGGTAACTGTTACTGCAGGTGATTCATTATCCTTCTGGGGTAAAAGACAGTATTCATCTAACTATCCGCCGGATTCACTTACGATTATGATATCAACTACAGATACAAACAGGGCATCTTTTACTCAACTTGCTGGATATGATGTTAATACAGCTTTTTTACAAAATGCTTATTCATATGCTGCACTAAGCTTAAATGCTTATGCCGGTCAGACAATTTATATAGCTTTCAGACATTTCGATCAGGACGGAAATGGAATTTATATGGATGATGTAAAAGCCGGCAAGCCTGCTGCAAATCCTGATATTGCTATTACATTTCAGTTTCCTTCAGGAAATGTTTATTATGCATCAGGTACCACATCTGCTCCAAATTCAGTTGTAGTTACAAACATCGGTGGCGGCGCTTCTCCAAGTGTAACAGTTACCAGAACAATAAATCCGGGTGGTTTCTCCGGTACTTCAAATGTATCACCATTGAATGCAGGTGCTACTGCTACTTTAAATTTTACAGATTTTCCATTTACAGCCGGTGTTACATATACAATTCATGATACTGCAATAGCCACAGGCGGTGAGACTGTTTTCACTAATAATGCAGCGACAACTACTTTTACACCTAATGTTGCAAAACATATACTTCTGGTAAGAACTGATCAGCCAAGTGTTGATTCTATTTATGCACAGTTAACTTTGCTAGGTGTTCAAGGTGATGTTGATACATTAACTGCACTTCCCGGAAATGGATTTAGCGCCTGGAAAACCGTTATTGCACCATTTGGTTCCGGTGCAACATGGACTGCGGCATTCAGAAATATCGCAAAGAATTTCTTAGATGGTTCGACTTTAGGTGACAAAAAATCTTTAATGATATTTGGTAATGATCTTGGTTATGCAAATGACCCTGTAAGAAATACTTCAGCATTACCTGCAGATACACTCTTCTACAGACAATATTTAAGAGCAAGATATATTGCAGACAACTGGTTTACTCCATTTTCTTCAGCTGGTGCGAAAATCAAAGGTTTGACAGCTCCTTTTAATACAATTGTAGCTGATTCTGTTGTAGACCCTTACCCGGATTTAGTTGCTCCGGTTAATGGAGGTTCAGCAGCTTTTATACCCGTAACTGAAGATGGCAATGGTGATTCAGCCTGTGCAGTTTATTATGGTTCAGGTGCTACACTTTACAATATGTTCTATGGTACAAACGTTTTCTCAGGTTACAGAACAAAATCAGATGGTACGTTAGATAATCCAACGACGATCTTTGGAGTTATTGATGCATTCATTATTTTAAATGGTGGTATTCTACCGGTTGAACTTGCATCATTCAATTCAACAATTAACAGCAGAAATGTTACTCTTAACTGGGCAACAACTCATGAGCAGAACAATTCAGGATTTGATATTGAAAGAAAGCTTACAACAACAGCTAACTGGTCAAAAGTTGGTAATGTTGCAGGCGCAGGAAATTCAAATCAGGGAAGAGCTTATACATTTGCTGATAACAATTTAAATTCAGGAAAATATAATTACAGATTGAAGCAAATGGATTTCAATGGTAACTTCAAATATTATGATCTTTCAAATGAAGTTATAATCGGAGTTCCTACAAAGTTCGAATTGTCACAGAACTATCCGAACCCATTCAATCCTACAACAAAAATTAATTATGACCTTCCTTTTGACAGCAAGGTTGCAATTACATTGTTTGATATGACAGGACGTGAAGTTGCGAACATAGTTAATACTGTTCAAACTGCAGGATCGTATACTGTGAACTTCAATGCATCAACTCTTTCAAGCGGAGTTTATTTCTACCAGATAAGTGCAACAGGCGGAACTCAGAACTTTGTAAAGACTATGAAGATGATGTTAGTGAAATAAAAATTTTCCTCCATTAAAAACCCCCTCCTTTTCAAGGTGGGGGTAGGGGGTGGTTAGCTTTTCAAAAAACCCGTTACTCGTAAAGAGTAACGGGTTTTTTGTTTTGTAGAGACAAGGCATTGCCTTGTCTCTATGTGGTAATAATATTAGCCCGATGATTTGTTGAG
>JBBRMY010000198.1:0-4033 GCA_038230595.1 Ignavibacteria bacterium | reverse complement strand
GAATTAAGTCAGTCATAAGAAGAAGCAATACTACTGCAGATAAGAATTTTAAAAAGACAGAAGTTATAAAGCTTAAAAATCTCGAGATCGATGCCGGTACACATTCGGTTAAAATAAATAATAAAGAAGTTTTTTTTCCGAGAAAGGAATTTCAGCTACTTCATTTTCTTATCTCAAATCCCGGCCGTGTTTTCTCCAGAGAAATATTGCTTAACTCTATCTGGGGCGAGAATCTGTATGTTATAGACAGAACAGTAGATGTTCATATAGCAAAAGTAAGAGAAAAGCTGGGAGATCAAAGTGAGTATCTCGAAACTATCAAAGGACTTGGCTATAGATTCAAAGAAATAAAGTAATATATATTATCATGGTACCATATGAAGATTCTAAGATCAACAGTATTTAATCTCAGCTATAAGATCCGCTTTACAGTTTATTTTGCATTATTCTTTTCAATATTTTTGGTTTTACTCACGCAATTCTCCGATGTTTCCCTGCAAACTATTTATTTCACATCTTCAGCAATAATTTTAAGCTACATACTTTCAATTTTTTTCATTGATCATGATTTCATTGCTCCTGTTAAAGAACTGAGCAAGCTTTCCAGGGGATTAAATATAAATGCTGATAAAGAATTTAATGATCTGGATTCCGAAATAAATAAAATTACCGGCATGTTAGCTGAAATTGAAAATTATTCTAATAAGGAGAGATTTAATTCCGAAGTTATCATTCTAAAGGAACAGATGTGCCTGATAGGAGATAGGATCAAAAATGATCTTCAGACCGCTAAAATTTTTAAGGTAAACAGAAATGAGTTTTTGGGAAATGTTGCTCATGAATTAAGAACACCGATCTTTGCAATTCAGCTTTCACTTGAAACACTTTTAGATGGAGCAATAAATGATGAAAATGTAAATGAGGATTTTTTAAGAAGAGCGTTTAATCAGTCAAAAAGACTGCAACAGCTTGCAGATGATCTCATAAGCATTTCAAAGCTTGAAACAGGAATGAAGATGAGCAAAAGGTATTTCAGAATTAATGATATGATACAAAAGACTATTGATGAGTTGAATGGAATTGCAGTCACAAGTCATGTTGCAATAGATTTTAATATGAATGGCTCAAATGGTGTGAACGTATTCGGCGATGAAGAAAGAATAAAGCAGGTAATGGTTAATCTGATCGATAATTCTATAAAATACAGTAATGCAAATGGAATTATAAAGATCGAAACAAATGTGAAACCAAAAGAGGTTTATATATCTGTCGAAGATCAGGGAATTGGTATCCCTGTGAAAGATCAGCCAAGAATATTTGAAAGGTTTTACAGAGTGGACAAAACAAGATCACGGGATGTTGGCGGCAGCGGATTAGGTCTTTCAATTGTTAAGCATATTCTTGAGGCGCATTCAAGTAATATAAAAGTAGAATCCGAAACCGATAAAGGAACAAAGTTTGAATTTAATCTGAGCCGGTAAAATAATTTAGTTTGCTGTAGAGGCGATTCACGAATCGCCTCTACATTAATAAAAATCTAACCTCCGATCACATCACACATCTTCAACAATCCTGCTTCATCAAACTTTTTACCTATCACTTGAATTCCGAAAGGTAATCCATTCTTATCTTTACTCAAAGGAACAGAGATAGCAGGAATTGCAGCAAGGTTTACTGATGCAGTATATATATCATTAAGATACATGGCGAGCGGATCATCAACCATTTCACCAATCTTAAAAGCAGGTGAAGGAGTTGTTGGTGAAATTATATAATCAACTTCTTTAAATGCATTTGTAAAATCCTCGCTGATAAGTCTTCTTACTTTCTGACCTTTTCTGTAATATGCATCATAATAGCCTGAAGATAATACATAAGTACCAAGCATAATTCTTCTTTTAACCTCATCACCAAAACCTTCTGAACGGGTATTTACATACATCTCTTCATGAGTTGCAGAGCTCTCAGAGCGAACTCCATATCTTACTCCGTCATATCTGGAAAGATTGCTTGAGGCTTCCGCAGAAGTTAAAATATAATAAGACTGAATTACATATTTAGAGTGAGGTAGTGAAATTTCTTTTACTTCATATCCTTTGCTTTTCAGCTCATCTATCTTCGATAACATGGAAGCTTTTATCTCTTCATTTAAGCCTTCTCCGAAATATTCTTTAGCATAACCGATCTTTATTTCACCGGGCTTGAATTTATTTTCAATGAGAGTAGAATATTCTTCAACATTTTCTGATGCAGAAGTAGAATCTTTTTCATCCTTACCTGCAATCACTTCAAGAAGAGCAGCTATGTCTGAATTATTTTTTCCGAAGATACCAATGCTGTCAAATGATGAAGCAAAAGCAACAAGACCATATCGTGAAAGACGACCGTATGTCATTTTCAAGCCTGTTATTCCACAAAATGAAGCAGGCTGACGTATAGAGCCTCCTGTTTCGGATCCGAGGGAAAGCAGGCACATATCTGCAGCAACTGAGACTGCGCTGCCACCTGAAGAACCACCGGGTACACGTTCTTTATCATATGGATTTTTTACCGGACCGAACATAGAATTCTCGTTTGAAGATCCCATAGCAAACTCATCACAGTTTACTTTGCCGATAATAATAGCATCTTCAGCAAGTAATCTTTCAATAACAGTCGCATTATATAAAGCTGTAAAGTTAGCCAGAATTTTTGATGAACACGTAAGCCTTCTGTCTTTAATTGAGATCACATCTTTTACAGAAATTACCATCCCGGCAAGTCTGCCTGCTGTTCCTTCTTTTAATTTTTTATCAAGAGCTTCAGCTTTCTTCAGGACTTCTTCTTCAAATATCTCTACAAAAACATTCAGATCTTTTTTTACTTTTATATTGTGAAGGTAATAGTATACAATATCCAGGCATGAAAGTTTTCCGGCTCTAAGATCAGAATTTATAGTTTTGAAATTGGCAATAGAAGACATGAATTATTATTTGTGATTATAAAAAAAGCCGGACAAAAGCTCCGGCTTTTAAAAAAAAATTATTTTTAAAAAGATTATGCAGGAGTATTTTTTTGTCTTTGCAACTCGAGTTCTCTTTTTAATCTTTCATTTTCAAGTTCCTGCTTTAATCTTTCATTTTCGTTTTTAAGATCATCTTCTGATCTTCCTGTTGCTGTAGTGTTAGTAATTTTATCACCTTTCAGCTCATCTCCGAAATCTGAAGAAGCTCTTTTGAACTCTTTTATTCCTTTACCCATACCGGACATAAGATCAGGGATCTTTTTTGCTCCGAAAAGTACAAGAATAACAATTGCTATTAATATTATCTCAGGTGTTCCTAATCCAAACATTTAAATTTCTCCTTAAATTTATATTATAATGTAACACTTTGAATAACACTTTCAAACAACCTTTTTCCTCCGACAAGACCAAGCTTTTCATCTGAAGCTCTTTCCGGATGAGGCATCATTCCTAAAACATTTCTTTCTTTATTCTGTATACCTGCAATATTATGCAAAGAACCGTTTTGATTATTATTGTAAGTAAAAACTATTTCATTTCTGCTGATAAGATCAGACAATGTATCTTCATCGCAATAATAATTTCCCTCACCATGGGCAACAGGTACAATTATATCTTCCTTAATTTCATAATTTCCGGTAAAGATCGTTTTATTATTCTCAACTTTTATGGAAACATCATCACATATGAACTTAAGCCCTGTATTTCTAAGCAATACGCCCGGAAGCAAACCGCATTCACATAATATCTGAAACCCATTGCATATTCCTATAACAACACCGCCATTCTTTGCAAACTTTATCACATCTGTCATAATACTTGAAAATCCTGAAACTGCTCCGCATCTTAAATAATCTCCATAGGAAAATCCGCCGGGAAGAATAATTATATTTCTGTCACCAACCGAACTTTCTTTATGCCATAAGAACTTTGTATCAGCTTTCATAATATCATTGCATACATAATACGCATCATGATCGCAATTGGATCCCGGAAAAACCACTATTCCGATCTTAGCTTGCGGCATTT